>CAZSIR010000001.1:0-78449 GCA_964606765.1 uncultured Bordetella sp.
GACGCAGAAAATGATGAAAATGGTCGCCAAGGGCGGCATGGCGAAAATGATGCGCAACATGAAGGGCATGTTTCCGGGCATGCGCTGAGCATGTCCGCACCCCTGTTTATTCCGCTTTCGGCTATTTCAGGCTGAATCCCTGGCGCCGGATGTAGGCGCCGAAATCCGCCCGCTCCGGCTCGGCATACTGCCGCGCCTTGTCTTCCGACCAGCCATAAAATTCCGCAGTGCCGAAGGATTGGATGCGACGCTGTTTGCCGTAAGGATGGTTGGCATGCCGGCGCCGGTCGTAGGCATCGACCTGTTCGCGCAGCCCGCTCTCGTCGTAGCGGTTGGTATGCACCGTGACGTCCAGTGACAGCCGCGGACTGATGTGGCCGGGCGTTGCCGGATAACCCAGGCACAGACCGGCGACCGGAAACACGCCCTCCGGCAACTCAAGCTCCTTGCCGGTGACATCAATCGCATTGCGGATGGCGCTGATCGGACAGGCGCCAAGGCCGGCGGCTTCGGCGGCGCGGATGAAATTCATCAGTACGATGCCGGCATCCACCGCGGCATTCATGAAGTGGTCGAGGTGTTCGTTGGCAAAGGGTTTGCCGCGCCATCCGCCGATGTGGCGGATGCGGCGGTTGTTGCCGCAGAACACCAGGAATACCGGGGCATCCAGTATCCAGGCCATGTCCGGGATCGCGGCGACGATGCGCCGGCGCTTGTCGCCATCGGTGATGTGGATGATGTCGGCCTGCTGCAGGTCGCTCTTGGTCGGTGCCGACAGCGCGCAGGCAAACAGCAGGCGCAGCAGTTCCGGTGCCACGGCATCCGGGCGGTAGCGGCGGATCGAGCGGTGGCCGGCGATTTGCGCCAGTTCCGAGACCCCTGCCTGGCCCGGAAAAACCGGAAAATCGGCGCCGAAGCGGGTGCGCAGGCTGGAATGGATGGCGTCGACTGGATCTTTTTTCTTGGAACTCATGAAATATCTTTCTAAAACAAATGGTTATAATTAATCGCCGGCTGTGGATAAAGACCCCGACCAGCTTTGGTCTGTCGGCGGCATTGGTTGCGCCTCGGGCGAAAAGTAGCGTAAAATCCGGCCCTTTCGTCTTCTTCGGTCCCCGGGAAACACACATGGTAGTGATCCGCTTAGCTCGTGGTGGCGCCAAAAAGCGTCCGTTTTTCAATTTCGTCGTTGCCGATTCGCGGTTTCCCCGCGACGGGCGTTTTATCGAGCGTCTGGGTTTCTACGATCCCAAGGCTCCGGAAGGCCGTGAACGCCTGCGCATCAATCGCGAGCGCCTCGATTTCTGGAAGGGCAAGGGTGCGTTACTGTCGGACACCGTAACCCGTCTCGTCAAGCAGGCTGGTGAGCAAAAAGCCGCCTGAGCGGTTGGTGATCATGGGGCGCATCGTTGCCCCTTACGGCATCAAGGGCTGGATCAGGATTCAACCGTTCACGCAGGAACAGCGGGGATTGCTGGATTACCCGCGTTGGCTGATCGGGCAGGAAGGTGCGTGGCAGACAAGGCCGGTGGAGGCTGCAAAAGTGCATGGCGCCGCGGTTGTTGCCAAACTGGAAGGCATTGCCGGCCGCGAGCAGGCAGCGGCACTTCAGGGCATGCGGATCGCGGTTGCCCGTGAAGATTTTCCGCAGCCGGCCGAGAACGAATTTTATTGGGACGACCTGGTCGGCCTGAAAGTAGTCAATGCCGACGGTGTGGCGCTGGGGAATGTGACCCGCGTCTTTGAAACCGGAGCGAATGACGTGCTGGTGCTTGAAGATGAGGCAAGCAGGCAGGAACGGCTGCTGCCTTTCATCGCAGCGGTGATCCGGCAGGTGGATATCGCCGGCGGCAGCATCGTCGTGGACTGGGAAGCAGACTACTGATGTTGCAGTTTGACGTGGTGACGCTGTTTCCGGCGATGTTTGATGCGGTGACCGAACTTGGTGTCACCGGGCGCGCAAGGGAACGCGGGCTCTACCAGTTTGTGGCTTGGAATCCGCGGGATTTTGCCGCCAATCTGCACCGCACCGTGGACGACCGGCCTTACGGCGGCGGCCCGGGGATGGTGATGATGGCTGAACCGCTGGGCAAGGCCTTGCAGGCGGCCTGTCAGCGGCAGCGAAGCGCCGGCGTGGAACGGCCGCGGGTGGTGCATCTGACGCCCCAGGGCGGCTTGCTGGATCACGCCAAGGTCGTCGAGTTGTCGCGGCAGCCGGGACTGGTGTTGCTGGCGGGGCGTTACGAAGGTGTTGATGAGCGCTTGATCGAGCAGCAGGTCGTCGAGGAAATTTCCATCGGCGATTATGTGCTGAGCGGCGGCGAGCTTGCGGCGATGGTACTGATGGACAGTGTGGTGAGGCAGCTTCCGGGCGTGCTCGGTGATGCCGAGTCGGCGGCACAGGATTCGTTTGTGGACGGCCTGCTCGATTGCCCGCACTACACGCGCCCCGAGAATTATGCGGGATTGCCGGTGCCGCAAGTGCTGTTGTCGGGCAACCATGCGGCGATTGCGCGCTGGCGGCTGAAACAGGCGCTGGGCAGGACCTGGCAGCGGCGGCCGGAGCTGCTGGAGCGGCGGGCATTGACGAAGGAAGAGCAGGGCTTGCTGGACGAATATCGCAGCGAGCAGCAAGGCGGCAGCAGGCAGTGAAAAAACGGCGAATTAACCGCGAACGCCATGTGGCGGGCGCAACAAGTTTTGAGGGAGCAAGAGCATGAACGTGATTCAGCAGCTGGAACAGGAAGAGATCAAGCGTCTGGGCCGCAAGGTGCCGGAATTTGCCACCGGCGATACGGTCATCGTCAGCGTCAACGTGGTTGAGGGGGAGCGCAAGCGCGTTCAGGCCTACGAGGGTGTGGTGATTGCCAAACGCAACCGCGGCATCAACTCTTCATTCATCGTGCGCAAAGTATCGTCCGGTGAAGGCGTTGAGCGCACATTCCAGACTTATTCCCCCGGGATTGCCAGCATCGAAGTCAAGCGCCGCGGCGATGTCGGCCGTGCCAAGCTCTACTACCTGCGCGGCCTGTCCGGCAAGGCGGCGCGAATCAAGGAAAAACTGACGGTCAACACGGTGGAAGCTGCTGCTGAAACCGCAGGCGAAGCGGCGCCGGCCGGAAAATAAGGCAGGCCTGGCTTACGAAAAGGCGGCTGCGGCCGCCTTTTTTGTTTTGTGACGGCAGCCGGGCGCCGGGTCGGTTTGCCGCCGTTACAATATCTGCATGCCCGCATCGCGCCATTTCCTGTTTTTGCTGCTGATGTCGGCGGCACTGCAATTGGCTGCGACAGCCCAGGCCGCCGATGCACCCGATCACGGCATCGAGGCTGTGCGTACGCTGGCAGCGGCGGATGCACCGCAGCTTGCTTTGCAGCGCATCGAGGCCCTGCAGCCGCCGGAGATGGTTGCCATGCCTCCCCAGGGGATTTCGCCCGCGCCCCCCAAGGGGACTGCGTCCGCGGCGCCCTGGGTGGAATGGGAGGGCCTGCGTCTGCGGTTGTTGGCGCGCCTGCAGCGTGACGATGAAATACTGCGGCGGGCCGCTGCATGGACAGCGGCAGTTCCGGCCAATGCGCGGGCCCTGCTTCATGCCGATGTCGCAGCTGCCGCACTGAGGCTGGGGCGGACAACCGTGGCCCGTGAACATGCCGGGCGGGCGTTGTGGGATTCCGGTTCCGGACCGGCTGCCGTGCGCGAGCTGCGTTTGCTGGTCATACGCAGCCATGCGCGGGATGGCCGCGCTGATGACGCCTATCGCAGCATGCTGCGTTTTGAGCAGGATTACAGGCCCCTGGACAAGGGGACTGCCGCTGCCTTTGTCGACCTGCTGCTCGACCTGGGAAGGACACGGGAATCCGTCAACTGGCTGGGCCTGCTGGAAGAGCGTGGTGCGACAAGATTGCGTCTGCGGCTGCATAGCGGCGTCATCACGCCGCAGGATGCGGCAGACCAGGCGCGTTCTGCGCTGGGGCGCAGCGATGGTCCGGCCTGGTGGCGCGTGTTGAAGGAAGCGGCAGAACGTCAGAACGATGATGTATTGCGCATCACCGCACTGGAACAGCTGCTTGAAGCCGGTCCGGAACGGATTGCCGGACCGGATGCGGAGGCAGCCGGGCTGTGGGAGGTCTATATCAACCATGCACGCGCTGCGGCGAACAGCAGGCAGCTGCTCTCCGGCGATGACGCAAGCTGGCTGGAGTTCGCGAAGCGGCGGCGCGCTGCGGAACCGGCGGAGGCGCGGGCCTACTTTGCCTATCTGGCCCGCCATGCGCGTGAGCGCTGGCTGCAGCAGGAGGCGCTGGCGGGACTGGCATCGGAATATGCCCATGCGAAGCTGCCGCGCGCGGGTTTGCGCATGTTCGGCATTTTGCCGGATGAGTCAGGCGCGCTGACGGTGCCTGCGCGGCGCGTCCTGGGTGCGATGGCCGAAACGGCCGGAGATCAGGCGCGGGCGTTCGGCTACTGGCAAGGCCTGCCTGCTCCGGAAAACATGTCTGCACTGACCTGGCAACTGCGCCTTTGCGCGCTGGCGCTGCGCGCCGGACGCGATGAGGCGGCCGCCGGCATGCTGGGTGCATTGGCGGCGCAACGGTCCGACATTCCGCTGACGCAAGTCCCGGAGTGGATCGATCTGGCTGATCAGGCAGGCGATCATGGCTTGCAGCAGGCGGCCAGGACCCTGTTCGAGCGTGTGCTGGCCCATGCCGATCCGGCCCAATCGCGGCGGGTGCTGTACGCGATTGCACGCACCCATGAAGCGCCGGGCCAGCCTTTGCTGGCGGCGGAGTTTTATCTGCGTTCCGCTCTGCTTGCACCGAAGGAGGCCCCGCCTGGGGGCGCTCCGCAGGGGAATGGCGCAGCGGCGCAGGCCCGGCTGCAGGCGGGCCTCAGCCTGTTGCGCGGCGGTTTGCGCGATGATGCGCGGCTGCAGTTCGAATGGCTGCTGAAAAACGCACGGGACCCGGAGCAGATTGCCGTGGCGCGGCGCGAGCTCGGTTTTTAGGCCGGAGTCAGCGTCAGCGCGCCGCGGTCTTCCACAGATCGCTCAGATACTCGTGATTGGTGCTGTTGATCCAGCTCATGCGGTATTCCACGGGTGAATCGTTGTAGGTGTAGGCCACCCGGCGGATGCGCAGCGCCGGTTCACCGGGGCGCATTGCAAGGAGGGCGGCAATATCCGCAGGCGGTTGGGCCGCTGAGAGCCGCTCGCTGATGCGCACCACATTGACGCCGTAACGCGCCTGATACAAACCGTAGATCGTTCCCTCGCGGTTGCGAAACGTATCTTCGTCGATGCGCGTAAATCGATCCGTTGAGACCGTGATGTCATCCAGCACCACCGGCTTGCCGGCGAGTTTCAGCAGGTTGCGCACCCGCGCGACACGGCTGCCGCGGGGGATGCCCAGTTGCGCTTCGTCGTCGGCCCCCGAACGTTCGCGGCCGAATGCCAGCAATTCCGACACCGGGAATTCCTGGCTGCCGTCCTTGCCGACGACATGGAAAAAATAAAACAGCGTGCGGTCTTCGGTGTGCGCCGCGACAAAGGTGCCGCGGCCCTGCTGGCGGACGAGTATGCGTCCGGCAACCAGTTCGTCGATGGCGCGCCGGATGGTGCCGATTGAAACCTTGAAGTCGGCGGCAAGGCGGGTTTCGCTGGGAATGGCCTCCCCCGGTTTCCATTCCCCGGCCGCCAGCGCGCGCGTGATCCGCCATTGCACTTCACGGTACAGGGGGGCGCTGGTCGGTTGGCCGGCGGAGAGCGGCTCGGATGCGGGAACGGTAGCCATAAACGGTGCGCGGCAGTCTAGCACGCGGACCGCTGATTCATATAGGTCATCTAGTTGACTGGCCGGAACGGCCGCAGTTAGCATGACCGCCCTGCATCAGGTTTCCCCCGCTGCTTTTGTTCGCATGTTTTTATCCGCTTTTTTACGCTAGAGCGTTAATCCAGGAGGCGCAATGATTCACATATTGGTACACGACAAGAAAGACACGGTCGGCGTGGCCGTGATCGAGGGCATCAAGGCCGGCCAGGAAATGATCGGCTGGGTCATGGAGGACGATTCCACGATCAAGGTGAAGGCCATCAACGACATTCCCATCGGCCACAAGGCGGCGCTGCGCGAAATCAAGAAGGGCGACACCATCATCAAATACGGTTTCGACATCGGCAAGGCCGTTGCTGACATCAAGGTCGGCGAGCACGCCCACGTGCACAACATCAAGACAAAACGCTGGTAAAAAGCGGCTGGTAAACAAGCGGCCGGCAATCCCGGTCGATACCGCCCCAACCCGGAGACTGAAAATGATCAACAGCAAAACCACATTCATGGGCTATCGCCGCGAGAACGGCCGCGTCGGTGTCCGCAATCACGTCATCATCCTGCCCGTCGATGATCTGTCGAATGCCGCAGCCGAAGCGGTGGCCAACAACGTCAAGGGCGCGATCGCCATTCCGCATCCCTACGGCCGGCTGCAGTTCGGCGCCGACCTCGATCTGCATTTCCGCACCATCATCGGCGCGGGCGCCAATCCCAACGTCGCCGCCGTGGTGGTGATCTGCATCGAAGAGGGCTGGGCGAAAAAAGTCGTCGACGGCATCGCCAAGACCGGCAAACCGGTCACCGGGTTCGGCATCGAACTGCATGGCGACCACGACACCATCATGCGTGCGTCCAAGGTTGCAAAGGAATATGTGCAGTGGGCCTCCGAACTGCAGCGCGAAGCCTGCCCGATCAGCGACCTGTGGGTATCGACCAAGTGCGGTGAGTCCGACACCACCTCCGGCTGCGGCTCCAACCCGACCGTCGGCAGCGCCTTCGACAAGCTCGAGCCGCTGGGTGTGACCATGTGTTTTGGTGAAACCACCGAAATCACCGGCGGCGAAAACATCGTCGCCGACCGCTGCGCGACACCCGAGGTGCGCAAGGAATTCATGCGCATGTTCGACCGCTACCAGGCCATCGTCGAAAAGCACAAGACCAGCGACCTTTCCGATTCGCAGCCGACCAAGGGCAACATCGCCGGCGGCCTGACCACGATCGAGGAAAAGGCGCTCGGCAACATCCAGAAAATCGGCAAGAAGTGCAAGGTCATCGGTGTGCTCGACAAGGCCGAGGAGCCGACCAAGCCCGGCCTGTGGTTCATGGATTCGTCCTCGGCCGCGGCGGAAATGGTCACGCTGTGCGCAGCCTCCGGTTATGTCGTGCATCTGTTCCCGACCGGGCAGGGCAATGTCATCGGCAATCCGATCGTGCCGGTGGTGAAACTCACCGCCAATCCGCGCACCGTGCGCACCATGAGCGAACACGTCGATTACGACTGCTCGGGCCTGCTGCAAAGGGAAAAGAACCTCGACCAGACCGGCGAGGAACTGATCGACGTCATGCTGCGCACCTGCAATGGCCGGCTGACCGCTGCCGAAGCCCTGGGCCATCGCGAGTTCGTGCTGACCCGGCTTTACGAGAGCGCGTAATCCGGCGCCTGTCACCCCTGCGGCAGGGCGCGGTGTTTGCGTCCTGCCCGCAGTTCCAGTAATTGCAGATGGCTGAAATTTTGCAATCGATGCGGAAGCACAATCACTGATGACCCCACTCCGCGGCGCAGACATTCTCGCGCGTACCCTGGCACAGGTCGGTTTGAAGCGGATTTTTTCGCTGTCCGGCAATCACATCATGCCGGTGTATGACGCGGCGATCGAAGCGAAACTGCAGATCACCCATGTGCGGTACGAAGGCGCGGCGGTGCATATGGCGGATGCCTGGGCGCGGCTGACCGGCGAGGCGGGCATCGCGATGCTGACCGGCGGTCCGGGCCATGCCAACGGCGTGGGCGCCCTCTATACCGCGCTCGCCTCCGATTCGCCGCTGGTGCTGTTGTCGGGCCATGCACCGCTGAACGAGCTGGGTACGGGTTCTTTCCAGGAAATGCGCCAGGCGGATGTCGCGGCGCCGCTGGTCAAGGCCGCGTGGACTGCGGCCAGTGCCGAAACACTGGGTGCTGACATTGCCAAAGCCTGCCGCCTTGCGCGTTCAGGACGACCGGGGCCGGTGCACCTGAGCCTGCCCTTTGATGTACTGGAAGCCAAAGTCGCGGACGGAGAAAAGCGGCTGGCGTCCCCGGCTGATTTTTCGCCGGTGGAAAATCCCCCGGATGCAAAAACAGTCGCCGGGCTGCTGTCACTGCTCAAAACCGGCGCGCGTCCCTTGATTCTGCTCGGGCCGGTGATGGCGCATGCGCCGGTGGCGGACCTGGTGAACAAACTGGCCGCCAAAACCGGAGTGCCGGCGGTGTGCATGGAAAGTCCGCGCGGGGTCAACGATCCGGGACTTGGCGCCTTTGCCGGCGTACTGGCTAGGGCGGACCTGGTGGTGCTGATCGGCAAGCAGCCGGACTTCACGCTGCGTTTCGGCAAATCACCGGCGCTGGCTGCGGATTGCCGTTTTGCGGTGATTGACCCCGAAGCCGAAGCCCTGCAGCGCGCGATCAAAAATCTCGGTGCGGCGCGCGTGGTGCTTTCGGCGCAGGCCGACAGTGTGGCCACGGTGCGGGCATTGATCGCGGCGGCGCAGGGTCATCCCGGCGCGGCGTGGCTGAAGGAAGTCGACGATGCGGTCATTTTCCGGCCTGCCGCCTGGGCGGGCATCAACAGCGGCGATGGCCCGGTGCATCCCGTGGAACTGGGGCGCGCAGTACAGGAAGCCCTGCGTTCGGCGCCGGACGCGGTGTTCATTGCCGACGGCGGCGAGATCGGACAGTGGGCGCAGGCCTGCATCAGCGCGCCGGCACGCATCATCAACGGCGCCGGCGGTTCCATCGGCAGCGCGGTGCCTTTCGCTTTCGCTGCGCGCATGGCGCGACCCAAGTCGCCGGTGATTGCGGTGATGGGTGACGGTGCATTCGGTTTTCATCTGATGGAGTTCGACACCGCCGTGCGTGACGGAGTGCCGATGATCGTGGTGGTCGGCAATGATTCCTGCTGGAATGCCGAACACCAGATCCAGTTGCGCACTTACGGCAGGGAACGTGCACATGGCTGCGAACTGCGCGAAGGCACGCGTTATGATCTGGCAGTGGCGGCACTGGGCGGCCATGGTGAGCTGGTGACCCGCGCGGCAGAACTGAAGCCGGCGCTGGCACGCGCGATCGCCAGCGGCAAACCGGCGTGCATCAATGTGATGATCCAGCGTCTTGCGGCGCCGACGGTGACGGCAGGCTTGCCGGCTGCGGCGCACTGAGGAAGCAAACCGGGAAGCACGATAAGGAATCAGCGGATGGACAAGCTGCAGGTCAGGATCTGGCGCGGTACCGAGCAGGGCGACTTCCAGGATTTCGAAGTGCCGCGGCAGGAAAGCCAGACGGTGCTCGATGTGGTGACCTATGTGCAGCGCAAATGCGATCCGACGCTGGCCTACCGTTTTGCCTGCCGCGTCGGCGTCTGCGGTTCCTGTGCGATGTCGGTCAACGGGCAGTCGCGCTGGACCTGCCGCACGCATGTGTCCAAGGTCGCTGCCGACAACAAACTTGAAATAGCCCCTTTGCGCAACCTGCCGGTGGTCAAGGACCTGGTCACCGACATGCGCGAATTTTTCGACAAGTGGGCGCGCGCCCGCGGCCGTTTCAGCGGCGCCGCTACACGCAAGGACGCGTTTGCCAGCGTCAAGCCGGAGTCGAAGGAACGCAAGCGCGTCGATGCCGGCATCGAGTGCATCGGCTGCGGGGTGTGTTACAGCGCCTGTGACGTCGTGAGCTGGAACAAGGATTACCTCGGGCCCGCCGCACTGAACCGCGCCTGGACCCTGATCAACGATGTGCGCGATACCGCGCGCGCCGAGCGCCTGGCCGCGGTGGCGGGGGATGCCGGCTGCCATGCCTGCCATACCCATCTCAGCTGCACCGAACGCTGCCCCAAAGGGCTGTCGCCGACGGCGGGGATTGCCGGCCTGAAGCGCGCGGTGCTCGCCGCGACGCTCAGCGGCGATATATAAAATAATGTTTAAAATCATATATTTACATGTTTTCGAGGGTTTGAAGTGAGTCAGCGCAGCCAAGTCCTGCTGTGGGGAGCGCAGCGCGTCAGCGCGATGGTGCTGGCGCTGTGCGTGCTGGTGCATCTGCTGACCATGATTTACGCGGTGCGCAGCGGTTTGAGCGCCGCAGAAATTCTCGGCCGCACCCAGGGCAGCGTCGCCTGGCTTGCGTTCTACACCCTGTTTGTATTTGCGGTCGCGGTGCATGCGCCGATCGGCCTGCGCACCATCATCAGTGAAACCTTCGACTGGCGCGGCCGCGGTCTGGATGTGCTGACCGGCGTCATCGGCCTGAGCCTGGCGATGTGGGGCATGCGCGCAGTGTTTGGCGTGTTCGGCGGCGGGGCGGCATGAAAAACGATTTTCGCGCGCGCAACCATCCGGCGTACTGGGCGTTCATCGTGCATCGCGGCTCCGGCGTGCTGCTGGCGCTGTTCCTGCCGCTGCATTTCTGGGCCCTGGGCCAAGCGCTGCATGGCGCGGCGGCGCTCGACGGGTTCCTGCGCTGGACCGAACAGCCGCTGGTCAAGTTCGCCGAAACCGGCCTCGTGCTGCTGCTGGCCGCGCACATGGCCGGCGGCCTGCGCCTGCTGGCGCTGGAATTCCTCGACTGGCGTGAATGGCAGAAAACGCTGCTGGCTGCCGCCGCCGGCGTGTCGCTGGTGGCCGGCCTCGCGTTCCTGCTGAACCTGGTATGAGCTTTGCGAAATCACGAAAAGGGGTGGCCATGAAAAAAACAGCCAAACGCAAAAAACCGAATCTGCTGCTGATACTGGTGGACGATCTGCGCTACGACGAGTTCGGCGCTGGCGGCCATCCCTACATGAAAACGCCGCATATCGACCGCATCGCCCACGAAGGCATGCTGTTCGAGCGCGCTTTCCACACCACGCCGATCTGCTCGCCGAACCGCGCCTCCATCCTGTCCGGCCAGTACGCCAGCCGCCACGGCATCATCGACAATGTGGCCCGCGATCTGGCCAGCCATCGCCTGCCGAATTACCACCTCGAACTGCAGAAGCTCGGTTACGAAACCGCGCACATCGGCAAATGGCACATGGGCAACGACGGCAAGCCGCGGCCCGGTTATGACTTCTGGGTGGCCTACGACGGCCACGGCAATCTGTACGATCCGAAGCTGAACGAAAATGGCAGGTATGTGCAGCACAAGGGCTATGTCACCGACATCATGAACAGCATGGCGGTGGACTGGATCAAGGGCCGCAGCAAGCGAAAAAACAAAAAACCGTGGTCGCTGTGGTTCGCACACAAGGCCGTGCATCCGGATGCCGAACAGGCGGCCGACGGCTCCTTCCGCATGGACGGTTACCGTCCGGCAAAGCGCCACGAGAATCTCTACAAGGGCTGCGTGTTTCCGAAAAAACCGAACATGCAGAAGCCCGCCGAGTTCCTCAAGCACAAGCCGGCCTGGGCGGAAGCCGTGGCGCTGCGCAAGACCGAAGCCTCGAAAATCATGCATGACGCGATCCATTCCGGGAAACAGGAGGAAATCCGCCTGCGCGCCGCGATGATGGCCGCGGTCGACGAGGGCGTGGGCATGATCTTCAAAACGCTGGAGGAAACCGGCGAGCTCGACAACACGGTGATCCTGTTTCTCGGCGACAACGGCTATTTCTTCGGCGAACACGGCATCGGCCCCGAGCGCCGCTTCGCCTATGAGGAAGGCATCCGTTCGCCCTTGACCGTGCGCTGGCCTGAATCCGTCAAAGCCGGATCACGCAATCGTGACCTGGTGATCCTGCAGGATCTTGCGCCGACGCTGATCGAAATCGCCGGCGGCAAGCCCGGCAAACAGATCCAGGGCCGTTCATTGCTGTCACTGCTGAAGGGCAAACGCGATCCGGGTTGGCGCAAATCCCTGTTCATCGAGTACTGGGCGGAGAACGCCTATCCGTGGCTGGTGAACATGACCTACAAGGCCGTGCGCACCGAGCGCTACAAATTCATCCACTGGGTCAACCGCGCGCGCAACGGCGAACTCGACGAGCTTTACGATCTTGAAAAAGATCCGTACGAGATGGTCAATGTCGCCGGCAAGCCGGCCTATCGTGCGCTGCGCGGGAAGCTGACCCGGGAACTGCGCAAGCTGACGGCGGACGCGCTGGGCATGTGAAGGGCCGCGGCCTTGCTGCACCACCAGGCATCGGGTATCGTCAATCGGGCAACATGACGCACAGCAGGCAAAAGCGCAGTCAGCCGGATTGGTTCGCAGGCTGTTAATGACATTGCACCGGAGGAGAAAAAAATGCATCAGATAAAACATCAGGCAAAACGGGTTTTGATGGCTGGGGTGCTGCTTGCATCCACCGCGGTTGCGGCGCAGGGTTTTCCCAGCAAGCCCGTGCGCATCGTCGTGCCGTTCTCGGCCGGCGGCGCCACGGACATCGTGACCCGCGTGGTGTCGCAGAAACTCACGGAAATCTGGGGCCAGACCATCGTGGTGGACAACCGCGCCGGCGCCGGCGGCAATATCGGCGCCGAAATTGTCGCCAAGTCGGTGGCGGACGGCTATACCGTATTCATGACTTCCGGCTCCATCGTGACCGCCAATCCGCACATGTACAAGACCCTGCCCTACAACGCGGAAAAGGATCTGGTGGCAGTGACCAACGTCGCCAGCGGACCGCAGGCCATCGTCGTCAATCCGAGTTTTCCGGCCAAAACCGTCAAAGACCTGATTGCCATGGCCAAGGCAAAACCGAGGGGCATCACCTTTGGCTCCGCCGGCATTGGCACACAGACTCATCTGGCAGGCGAGAATTTCATCTATAGCGCCGGTATCGACGTCATACACATCCCGTACAAGGGGGAGGCGCCGGCGGTCAGCGATCTGATCGGCGGCCAGATCCAGTTCGTGACGCCGAATCTGTCCGCCGCCATCAGTTTTGTGCGCTCGGGCAAGCTGCGCGCCCTGGCGGTGACCAGCAAGGAACGTTCGAAGCAGCTGCCGGAGGTTCCGGCGGTGGCGGAAACGCTGCCGGGATTTGAAAACCTCGGCTGGTTCGGTTTCATGGTGCCGACCGGCACGCCCAGGGCGGTGGTGACGAAGATTCACGACGATACCGTTACAGCCCTGAAAGACGCCACGATCGCCAAGCGTTTTGAAGATCTGGGCATGGTTCCGGTGGGCAACACCTCGGCGCAGTTTGCCAGGGACATCAAGGAAGAAAGCGGCCGCTGGGTGAAGATCATCCAGGAGCGCAAACTGCAGGTGAACTGATCGCAGGGCCACTGCCGGGCCCCGTGTCCCGGCAGTGTTTTTAGGGGTCTCCAATCCGCATCAAGGTGGTTCAGTGAACGTCGATCTCAAGCAGGTGGAAGAAGCGTGCAAGGAACTCTACATCCGCGCGCTGAAAATGCTGCCCCCGGACATCAAGCAGGGCTTTCAGCGGCTGGACCGCGCCGAGACCAATGCCACCGGCAAGGCCATCCTTGGCACCATGATCCGCAACATCACGGTCGCCGAGGACAACACCAATCTGCTGTGCCAGGACACCGGCATCCCGATCTACAACGTCGTGATCGGCGCCAATGTCGCGGTGGACGGGCATGCACTGAAGCAGGCGATCATCAGCGGCTGCACCCGCGCCACCAGGGAGCATCCGCTGCGTTCCTCGGTGGTGCATCCGACCACGCGCAAGAATGAGCACAGCTCCGGCGGCCGCCACGTGCCGGTGATCAACATCGATTTCGCGCCCGACGCCGACACGCTGTCGATCGAGATGATTCCCAAGGGCTCGGGGTCGGAAAACAATTCCTGGCTCAAAATGGCGATTCCCGCCGATGGCGTCGATGCGATCAAGACCTTTGTCATCGACTGTGTATTGGAGGCTGGTGGCAAAAGCTGTCCGCCGGTGATTGTCGGCGTCGGTGTCGGCGGCACGGCGGATCTATGCGTGCACCTGTCGAAAATCGCGGCGACGCGGCCGCTGGGCAGCAGTTGTGCTGATCCCGAGGGTGCGAAGCTGGAGGCGGAACTGAGCGCCGTGGTCAACAAGCTCGGCGTCGGTGCGCAGGGGCTGGGCGGGGACTCCACGGCCTTCGCGGTGCATGTCGAAACCGCGGCCACCCACATCACGATGAACCCCGTCGCGGTCAACATGCAGTGCCATTCGGCGCGGCGTGCGCGGGCGACGTTCACGCCGCAGGGCGTGAGTTACGGGTATTGATTTGAACGGCAAAGTTTGTACCGCCAAGACGCCAAGACCGCCAAGAGAAACCAGACGATGAGATCCCGTGGCCATGGATTTTTCCAGCCCGATGCAATTTCCGATAATTATTCAAGGCCTTTCTTGGCGGCCTTGGCGTCTTGGCGGTAAAAAAAGGATTTCCCGTGGCTCATTATGAATTCCACATGCCGGTCAGCGAAGAGCAGGTGCGCAAGCTGCGCATCAACGACACCGTCACGCTGCACCAGACCCTGTACGGCATCCGCGATGCGACGCAAATCCACATGTTTGACCACGGCCGCAAGACGCGTTTCGACATGCGCGGCCATGCGGTGGTGCATACTGCGCCCAACGTCAAATGGGTCGGCGAAACCGAGGCGCATCCCTCGGGTTATGCCCCGATCTGCATCGGCACCACCACCAGCGCGCGCATGGAACGTTTCACGCAGCCGTTGATGGCGCAGTACGGCGTGCGCATCATCATCGGCAAGGGCGGGTTGTTTGCGTCCTCCGCGAAGGCTTTCAGCGAGCTCGGTGGCGTCTATCTCGCGATCATCGGCGGCACCGCGGCGCTGGAGACCACCTGGATCGAGCAGATCGAGGAAGTCGATCTCGACGACCTCAATCCGGAATCGCTGTGGAAATTCCGCATCAAGGGCTTTGGTCCGCTGCTGGTGGCGATGGATTCCCACGGCGGCAGCCTGTACACGGCAGTGAATGCCGCCGCGAAGGATCAACGTGCCGGCGTGCTGGCGGCGCTGGGCGTTAAATCCTGAACCCATCAACCCCTTTCAGCCACAGAGGACACAGAGAGCACAGAGAAAACCCCGGAAACCGGTTTTGCCGTTCTCTGTGAACTCTGTGGCCAGGTTTTTGATTTTGACCTTATGCAAACCATTAAAACCGACATCCTGATCCTCGGCTCCGGCGGCGCCGGCCTGTTCGCCGCGCTGCATGCGCACCAGCATGATCCCGCATTGAAAATCACGGTCGCCGTGAAGGGGCTGCTGGGCAAAAGCGGCTGCACACGCATGGTGCAGGGCGGCTACAACGTGGCACTTGCGGAAGGCGACTCGGTGGAGCGCCATTTCATGGACACCATCGAGGGCGGCAAATGGCTGCCTGACCAGGATCTGGCGTGGACGCTGGTGGAAACCGCCGTCGAGCGCATACACGAACTGGAGAACGAACTCGGCTGCTTTTTCGACCGTAATCCCGACGGCAGCATCCACCAGAAAGCATTCGCCGGGCAGACCTTTGACCGTACCGTGCACAAAGGCGACCTGACCGGCATTGAAATCATCAATCGCCTGGCTGAGCAGGTCTGGGCGCGCGGCATTGACCGCCTCGAAGAACATCGCGCGGTCGAATTCATCAAGAACAAGGCCGGTGATGCGATTTCCGGCGTGCTGATGATCGACATGCGCAGCGGCGATTTCGTGTTCGTGCAGGCGCAGGCGGTGCTGCTGGCGACCGGCGGCGGGCCCACCATGTACAAGTTCCACACGCCTTCCGGCGACAAGAGCTGTGACGGCATGGCGATGGCGCTGCGCAGCGGCCTCATGTTGCGCGACATGGAAATGGTGCAGTTTCACCCGACAGGCCTGATTGCAGGTTCGGATACGCGCATCACCGGCACCATCATCGAGGAGGGTCTGCGCGGCGCCGGCGGCTATCTGCTGAACGGTGCGGAAGAGCGCTTCATGCACAACTATGACAAGCGCAATGAGCGCGCGACACGGGACATCGTCA
This sequence comes from uncultured Bordetella sp., assembly GCA_964606765.1. GTDB lineage: Bacteria > Pseudomonadota > Gammaproteobacteria > Burkholderiales > SG8-41. Next base: position 15,972 of record CAZSIR010000001.1, read on the forward strand.
GCCGCGGCATGTATGAAGAGATGCGTGCGGGGCGCGTCAACAAACACGGCGGGCTGTACATCACCATGGGCCACCTCGATCCGGTGATGGTGCGCAGGGAATTCAAGGGCATGGTCGAACGCTGCGCCGATTGCGGCTTTGACCTGGTCGGCGGGCTGGTGGACGTGGTGCCCACCGCCCATTACATGATGGGCGGCGTGGCGTTCAAGACCGACTGCACGACCGACCTGCCGGGACTGTTTGTCGCCGGCGAGGATTCCGGCGGTGTGCATGGCGCCAACCGGCTTGGCGGCAACGGCGTGGCCAATTCCACGGTGTTCGGCGGCATTGCCGGTGATGTGATGCCGGGCTGGGTCAAGGCGAACGGCGAGTTCCGCGCGCCGGACCAGGAGGCAATTGCCGCCGCGGTGGCGCGCTGCCGCGCGCCGCTGACGCGCAAGGGCGGTGACATCAATGCGATCCGTGAACAACTCTACAGCGTGATGTGGGACGACGTCGGCATCATCCGCGATGCCGCTTCGCTCACGCGCGCGGCAGGCCTGCTGGATGAACTCGATGCCCGGCTTGATGCCGCCGGTGTGGACGGTTCAACGCTGGCCTTCAACCTGACCTGGCATGACTGGATGAACCTGAAAAACCTTGTGCTGGTGTCGCAATCGATCCGTTTTGCCGCGATGGCGCGCGAGGATTCACGCGGCGCGCATTACCGCGAGGATCATCCGGTGGTGCGCGATCTCGAAAATTCGCGTTTCACCTGCGTCAGCTGGCGCGACGGCCGTTTTGCCAGCGAGACCCGGCCCGTGCAGTTCACCCGCGTGAAACCCGGGCAATCGCTGCTCGTCACGGCCTGAATCGACGACGGCCGGATTTGATTTTTGGCGGCCGGCAGTCCAGACTCGCTGTCCGCAACAACTCAGTGCAGTGCCTCAGTGCAGTCCTTTTGCATCATCCAATAACAAAGGAGGAGTCATGGTCCGTTTTTTCGCTTTCACAGCCAGCCTGGCGGCAGCACTGGCCGGCATGTCCGCCGCAACAGTGCCGGCGATCGCCCAGGAATTCCCCACGCGTTCGATCCGCATGGTGCTGCCTTTCCCGGCCGGCGGCGGCAGTGACCTGGTGGCGCGCATCATCGCGCAGAAATATGCCCAGCAGCTCGGCCAGCAGGTGGTGGTCGACAATCGCGCGGGTGCCAGCGGCAACATCGCCGCAGAAATCGTGGCCAAGGCGCCGGGAGACGGCTACACGGTGTTTTTCGCCAACTCCTCAATATCGATCAGCCCGGCGATCTACAAAAAACTGTCCTACGATCCGATCCGGGATTTCACCGCGATATCGATGGCCTCCTCTTATCCTTTTACCCTGGTGGCGCATCCGGCGCTGCCGGTGAAAAGCGTCAAGGACCTGGTGGCGCTGGCCAAGGGCAAGCCCAACTCGCTGGATTATTCCTCAGCCGGCACCGGCACCATGTCGCACATGGCGATGGAAATGCTGCGTGTGCAGACGGGCACCCGCATCACCCATCTGCCGTACAAGGGCGCCGCGCCCGCCACGGTCGCCCTGCTGACCGGTGAATCACAGGTCGCTTTCATCGTGATGCCGGTGGCTGCGCCGCATATCCGTGCCAATCGCCTGCGCGGACTGGGCGTCGCCGACAAGGTGCGTTCATCGGTGGTGCCTGAAGTGCCGACGATGGAGGAGGCCGGGGTCAAGGGGCACCTCGCCGTGCAATGGAACGGCCTGCTGGTTCCGTCCAAAACACCGCAGGCCGTGCAGGACAAGCTCTACAAGGAATGGGTCAGCGCGGTGAAATCACCCGAAGTGGTGCAACGCATACGCGCCGAGGGCGCCGAGCCCAGCGGCAACACGCCGGCGGAGTTTTCCGCATTCTTCAAGGCGGAAACCGCGAAATGGGCCGATGTCGCGAAAAAATCCGGCACCACCGTGGACTGAGCGGCGCCATTTCCATGTCCAATCTTTCCGCGGCTGAACTGACCGATCTCGCCGTGCGTGCCCTGAAACGCGCCGGCGCATCAAAAAACATGGCGATGGCGACGGCCCGGGCACTGGTTGCGGCCGAGGCCGAAGGTTTGTCGGGGCACGGCCTGTCGCGCGTGGCCCTGTATGCGCAGCATCTGCGCGAAGGCCGCGCCGACGGCAAAGCCAAACCGAAGCTGGTGCGCAAAACCGGCGCGACCTGCCTGATCGATGCCGGCGGCGGACTGGCTTTCCCGGCAGCGGCTCTGGCGGTGAAAGAGGCGGTCAAACGTGCGCAGCGATACGGCATTGCCTTTGCCGGCGTCACCAACAGCCACCACTTCGGCGCCGCGGCCTATCACCTTGCACCCGTTGCGGCAGCGGGCATGGCGGGCATTGCGCTGACCAATTCCCCGGCGGCGATCAATGCCTGGGGCGGCAAAAAAGCATTCTTCGGCACCAATCCCGTTGCGGCGATTTTTCCGCGCAAAAACGCCGCTCCCATCGTGGTTGATCTGTCGCTGACCGAAGTGACCCGCGGCAAGATCATGCTGATGGCGAAGGAGGGCAGGCCGATACCGCCGGGCTGGGCCGTGGACCGCGACGGGAATCCGACCACGGATGCACAAGCCGCGCTGACCGGCAGCCTCACCGCCATCGGCGGCGTCAAGGGCACGGCGCTGGCATTGATGGTCGAAGCCCTGTGCGTGGCGCTGACCGGTGCGGCACTGAGCCATGAAAATGATTCGTACTTCGAGCCCGGCAACAAGCCGCGTATCGGCCATGCGCTGATTGCGATCAATCCGCAGGCGCTGGCCGGCGCGGAAACCTATTACGCACGGATTGAGGACATGGTCGGCCACATGCTCGTCGATGAAGGCGTGCGTCTTCCCGGCGCGCGGCGGCAGCTCGCCAGCATCAGGGCCCAGGCCGAGGGCATCACCATCAACGATGCCCTGCACCAGGAGTTGCGTAAACTTGCCGGACGCAGCCGCAGCCGCTGATCGGTCACGTATATTTTTAAGTATTTGATTATAAACAGAATTTTTAAATACCGGCACAGATGCATTCGCTGCAAAAACGGGCGCAATCCGGTTGCGGCAGCGGCGCGATGAATCACGCTGACGTACATCCCGCTGACGCACATTCCGCTGATCCGCGCCCGCTGCAGTTGCTCAACAGCGTATTCGGCCATGCTGTTTTCCGGGGCGCCCAGGCGGATATCGTCGCGCATGTTGCTGAAGGCGGTGATGCGCTGGTGCTGATGCCCACCGGCGGCGGCAAATCACTGTGCTACCAGTTGCCCGCGCTGCTGCGTGCAGGCACCGCGCTGGTGGTGTCACCGCTGATCGCGCTGATGCAGGATCAGGTCGCCGCATTGAAACAGATGGGTGTGCGCGCGGCCTTCCTCAACTCCACCCTCGACGGGCGTGAAATCAATGCCTGCGAAAAAGCCCTGCGCAACGGCGAACTCGACCTGCTCTATGTTGCGCCGGAACGCCTGATGATGCCGCGCATGCTGGAATGCCTGGCTGAATCGAAGCTCGCGCTGTTCGCCATCGACGAGGCGCATTGCGTGTCGCAGTGGGGCCATGACTTCCGTCCGGAGTACCTGCAGCTGTCGGTGCTGCATGAGCGGTTTCCGGACGTGCCGCGCATTGCGCTGACCGCGACCGCCGATCCGCAGACCCGTGTCGAAATCATCCGCCGCCTCGCGCTGGATGACGCACGGGTGTTCATTTCGAGTTTCGATCGTCCGAACATCCGTTACACCATTGTCGACAAGCAGGACGCGCGCGCACAGCTGCTGCGTTTCATCCGCGACGATCACGACGGCGAAGCCGGCATCGTGTACTGCCTGTCGCGCAAAAAAGTCGACGAGACGGCGGCCTGGCTGGCATCGCATGGCGTGCGCGCGATTCCCTATCATGCGGGCATGGATGGCGCTTCGCGGGCTGCGAACCAGGCGCAGTTCCAGCGCGAGGAGGGCATTGTGGTCGTCGCGACCATCGCCTTCGGCATGGGCATCGACAAGCCGGATGTGCGTTTTGTCGCGCATCTCGACCTGCCGAAAAGCATCGAGGGTTATTACCAGGAGACCGGTCGTGCCGGACGCGACGGTGCTCCGGCCGACGCGTGGATGGCTTACGGCCTCGGCGATGTCGTGCAGCAGCGGCGCATGATCGACCAGTCGGAAGGCAGCGAAGAATACCGCCGCGTGTCGGTGAGCAAGCTGGATGCGCTGCTCGGGCTGTGCGAAACCGCAGGCTGCCGCCGGGTGCGCCTGCTCGATTATTTCGGCGAGCCCAGCGCGCCCTGCGGCAACTGCGACACCTGCATTGAACCGCCGCAGACCTGGGATGGCACGGATGCCGCGCGCAAGGCGCTGTCGTGCATCTACCGCACCGGCCAGCGCTTCGGCGCGGTGCATCTGATCGATGTGTTGCGCGGGCGCATCACGGGCCGCGTCACGCAATGGCAGCACGACAAACTCAATGTGTTCGGCATCGGCGTCGACCTGGATGAGGCGGCCTGGCGCAACGTGTTCCGGCAACTGGTCGCGCTCGGATATGCGCGGCCGGATCATGACGCCTACGGCGCCCTGTGCCTGACCGAAGCCAGCCGCCCGGTGCTGAAGGGTGAGCAGGGCGTCAGTCTGCGCCAGGCCGCGCCGCGCAGCGCGCGTGTCCGCAGATCACGGCGAACGGGTGGAAGCACCCTGCCGGCTGCGGATGAAGGATTGCTGGAGCGCCTGAAGCACTGGCGCGTGGAGCAGGCACGGGAGCAGGGCGTGCCGGCCTTTGTGATTTTTCATGACCGCACGCTGGCGGAAATCGCCGCAGCGCGGCCGGCGGACATGGCTGCGCTGGGTGACATCAGCGGCATCGGCGCAAAAAAACTCGAACGCTACGGTGCGGCGCTGCTGCAGATCGTCAGTAGCTGAATGGCAGGGTTCAGCCCAGGCCCTCGATAATGCGCAGGTCACGCTCGACTGCGCCGCCAGACAGCTCCTTCAAGGCCGCCTGATATTCCGGCGTGTCGTGTGCGGCCAGCGCTTTTGCCAGGCTTTCAAATTCAATGACCACCACGCGCTGCAGGATGCCGGCTTCGTAGACCCTGGCGGCCATGCCGCGTACGAGGAAACGGCCGCCGTGGGCCTGAACGACAGCCGGCGCCACGCTGGCGTAACGCTTGAATGCCTCCGTGTCGTGAATTGCCCGGTAACACACCACCCAGTAGGCCTTGGCCATGATTGCTCTCCTCAGAAAAACACCAGTGCACGCGCTTCGATGCTCTGCCGCGGCGGCGCACCGGGCGGCGTCGTCGGATCCTCGAAGGAAGTGTGCGCGGTGAAACGTGCGCGGCCATCCGTCGCCGAATCGAACACCTTGAACACCAGCGCCTCGTCACGTTTCATCAGCGGAAAATAAAACCAGCGGTGTCCCGCGCCGTGGCGCAGGCGGTAAGTCTGGCCGACCCGCGTCGGATAGCGCCGCTCGGCGATCATCATGTCGGAGAAGGGCACGCTGGCGGCATCGGCGATGGCCAGCGGATTGGACTGGATCGGCTGGTGGGTGGCGCGCCAGACCTGGATGATCGCGAAACGGCCCTTGAGCAGCGTTTCGGCCTCGTCGGGCAGCAGGTCGCGCACGCGCTGCGGTCCCGACCATTCGGTATAGTCGTTGTGCGCCCAGAGCACGGGTTCGCGCAGCAGTTTGGCTTCGCGCTCGGTTTCATCGCCCGAACGCAATGTGTGGTCAAAAACCACGATGCGCTTTCCGCCGGAATGTTTTTTGATCAGGGCCGCGACCTCGGCGTAATACACGGATTTCAGTTCTTCGGCATCCATGAAGTTGTTCATCGCGGTGTGATGGGTCGTGAACATGAAGCCGTTGCGATCCAGCGTGAAGTGGTCCTGCTGCGGGCGCCCGTTGCTGATGTCCACCGGGCGCCAGTCGAGGGTGCCGCTGGAGCGGCGATGAATGTTGTTGGGGCCAAAGGTCTCGTTGGCGAGTTTCTCGCCGGTATCGAGGGTGTAGGGGATGGATACCTTCAGCGTATCTTGCACTGCAGCAGCGGTTGCTGGGGTTGAATGCATCATCGGTCTCCGTGCGATGCTGCGACCGTGGTCCAGCATCTGAATTTTGCGGCTTGAATTTGCCGCGTGGCGATTGATAATACTCCGGTCATGTCACCGCCGCCGGAGGCCAAGCAATGAGCATCACCCTGTTTCCGATCACCCCTGATTTTGCCGCCGAGATCGGCGACGTCGATTTGTCCAAGCCACTGGCCAGCGGGGATCTTGCCGAGATCAAGGCGGCGTTCTGGAAATATGCCGTGCTGATTTTTCCGCAGCAGCAGCTGACCCAGGACCAGCAGCTGGCTTTCGCCGAGCATTTCGGGCCGATCGAGCGCGACCGCACGCTGGATCCGAAAGCGACACCTTCGCGCTTCAGCGGCGCGTTTGCCGATATTTCCAACCTGTCGTCTGAAGGCAAAATCTGGGGAGAAACCAGCCGGCAGCGCATGTACAAGGCGGGCAACAAGTTGTGGCATACCGACAGTTCCTTCAAACGGCTGCCGAGCATCTGTTCACTGCTGTATGCGGAAACCGTGGCGCCTGTCGGCGGGCACACCGAATTTGCCGACCAGCGCGCCGCCTATGACGCCCTGCCGGCGGCCGTCAAAGAAAAACTGCAGGGCCTGGTGGTCGAACACTGGATTGCGACTTCGCGCAAGCGCAGCGGATTTTCGGAGTTCACCGAAGAGGAGCAGAAGCGCCTGCCGCCGGTGCCGCAGGTGCTGGTGCGCACGATTCCGCAAAACGGCCGCAAATCGCTTTATGTCGCCTCGCACGCCGGGCGCATCTGGGGCATGCCCGACGCGGAAGGGCGCGCACTGATTGATGAGCTGATTGCCCATGTCATCCAGCGCCAGTTTGTTTATACCCACCGCTGGCGGCCCAACGAACTGGTGATGTGGGACAACCGCTGCACCATGCATCGCGGCACCGACTTCGAGGATCTGCGCTGGGTGCGCGACATGCGTCGCGTGACGGTCAGCGACGTGGCGAATTCCTGCGAACAGGAGGGGCTTGCCGTCCCGGCCTGATGCCGGCAGCTGCGCGCAGCACAAAAAAACACCCCGCCGCAGCGGGGTGCACGCTCCTCCAGCGGTTTTTCAGTCAGCGCAGAATTTGGTGACGGCCATCGGTTCTTTTGCGTCCTTGCCCTCCCAGAACATCAGTTTCGGGTCGAGCCCCTTGTCGGCAAGATAGGTTTTTACGGCCTGGGCGCGTTGTTCATCCAGATTGGCATGGTCTTCGGCTTCAAGGCGGTCCGTGTGGCCGGTGATGATGATCGAGCCGATGTTGACCGGGCGCGGATCGCGCTTGGTGCCTTTGTTGACCAGAACCACCAGTTTGTCCAGCTCGGATTTGCCGCCTGCCTTGAGCACGGCGCCGTCTTCATCCCAGGCCCCATCCCCTTGCGCCATGGTTTTCAGCAGCACGTTGTCGCGGCCGGGTTTGGCGCCCGGTTTGGCCGGCGGTTTGACCTTGATGCCGGATATTTCAACTGCAACCCGACGGTTCGGTTGCAGGCAACTGACCAGCTCGGGGCTGGCGGCGCAGCCGGCAATCAGCGCAGCCATCGCGGCGGCACTCAAAGGCAACATTTTCATCTGGATTCCTCCGTTGGTTTTATTGGTCCGGGCGGCGCGGAATGGAGCAACTGGCCACTCGTCAGCGGATTTTAGGACGCTAGGCATGACGATGGCAATATTAATTGACAATAGTCTCAATTAAATTCCAGAAAATGGAATATCGGGGTCTTATGACCGATTGGGGCCTGAATGGGCCCGCAAAAAAGGGAATCCGTATGCCGGCGGCCGTCACCGGCAGCAGCTTCAGCCTAATCCGTAGGCGTCCATGCCGCGGGCGGCCATCAGCATGTCGCGCTTTACCTCGGCCAGCGAATTGGCGCCGAGCATGGCCATGTCACGGTCGATTTCATCGTGCAGCAGCCGGATGGCATGGCGCACCCCGGCTTCGCCGGCCACGGCGGCTGCGTAGAGCATCGGCCTGCCGACAAAGACGAACTTTGCGCCCAGCGCCAGCGCTTTCAGCACGTCGGTGCCGCGGCGTACGCCGCTGTCCATCATCACCGTCATGTCGCCGGCCGCAGCGACGATGCCGGGCAGTACGCGCAGAGGCGATGTGGCGGAGTCAAGCTGGCGGCCGCCGTGGTTGGATACGATGATGCCGTCCGCGCCGTGCTCACGCGCAATCACGGCATCGCGCCTGTCGAGGATGCCCTTGATCACCAGCCTGCCTTTCCACAGCCGGCGCATCAACGCGACATGTTCCCAGTTCAGGTGGTCGCGATTGGCGCGTTCGCGCACGGCGGTGCGGGACACCAGCGGCGTGCGGTACTTGCCCATGTTTTCAAAATGCGGCATGCCGTGGGTGAAGCAGGTGCGCAGCGCCGTGCCGAACAGCCAGCGCGGATGCGCCATGCACTGCAGCGCGAGCCGGAGGCTGGGACGCAGCGGCGCGTTGTAGCCGTTACGCACATTGTTTTCGCGGTTGGATCCGACGGGGATGTCCACCGTCAGCACCAGCGTGTCATAACCCGCTTTCGCCACGCGCTCGACCAGCTGCGTGATGGCCTGTTCCTCGCCGGGCAGATAGGCCTGAAACCAAGTGTGGTTCGGGCTTGCTGAGCGCACCTTCTCCAGCGGGGTGAGCGATGCGCCGCTCAGGATCATCGGCAGATTGGAGGCTGCAGCGGCGCAGGCCAGTGACAGGTCGCCGTTGTAACCGGCAAGCGAGGTGCCGCCCATCGGTGCGATGCCGAACGGCGCATCATAAGTGCGTCCGAACAGTTCCGTTTTCTGCGTGCGCTGCGCCACGCCCACCAGCTGGCGCGGTACCAGTGCGATCTCGTCAAACACCGAGCGGTTCCAGTTCAGCGTCACATTGCGCTCGACGCCGCCGGAAACATAGCCATAGATCGGCCGCGGGATGTAGCGCCTTGCAGGCGCCTCGAAATCCTCCAGCGCGAGCATCATGCGCAGTGCGGGCGGGGCCGCGGCGCTGATCAGGTGTGGCGCGGAACGGTCTGCAGAGGACGGCGCAGGGGTGTTCGCGGTGTTGGGCATGGCGATTCTCGCAAGGTCATATATTGAACGGGCGAGGGTAGATGAAGGCGCTTCCCCGAGTCAATTTGGATGCATGGAGTGTGGACTTTGCCTCGGGTTGCCACGGATTTGCGTGGTGTATTCTGTGCGTATCCTGTTTTACAGCCGACAACGAGGGCGAAGATGCGCATGTTGATCCGGCCTGCGGCTGCAGGCGACATGGTGCGGGTGCAGGCGATTTACGCCCACCACGTGCTGCACGGCACGGCTTCTTTCGAGGAAGTGCCGCCGGATCTTGCCGAGATGCAGCGCCGCCGTGACACCGTGCTGGCCGCCGGGTTGCCGTATCTGGTGGCGGAGGACGCTGGAGTGATCATCGGTTATGCCTATGCCGGGCTTTATCGTTCACGCACCGCCTACCGGCATACCGCAGAAGACTCGGTTTACCTGGATCCGCAAATGACCGGCCGTGGTGCCGGCCGCCTGCTGCTGGCGCAGGTGATGGCGCAATCCGCTGCTGCGGGGTATCGCGAACTGGTGGCTGTCATTGGCGACAGCGCCAACACCGCGTCGATCGGGCTGCATCGCGCGCTCGGATTCCGTGATGTCGGAACGCTGCGCAATGTCGGATTGAAATTCGGCCGCTGGCTAGACACGGTCATCATGCAACGCTCGATGGCTGCTGCAGAAGCGGCTGCCGCCGAAACGCGCGGCGGTGTTGCGGTCTAGCGTTTTTCCGCGGTCACCCGGCCCTGCGCGTTGACATAGACCCGGTAGCGGTTTTTGTCGCTGCAGGTGGCGAGGTAGTCACGGTCAGCCTGGGTGACCACGCTGACGACCTGGCCGCAGGGCAGCCCCAGCACGGAAATGGTCGCCGTCAGGTCCTTGGCGAGGGAGGCATTTTCGGCTGCTGCAGCGGGCATGCAGGCCGCAGCCAGCAGCACTGCCAGTCCGAGGCTTTGCAGCAAGGCGGGAGAACTTCGCGGTGAAATTTTCATGTCGTCCATTATCCTGCGCAATCAGATTTTTGCAAATTTGACCGGGTCGGTCAGCACGTTCCACAAGGCCTCGCGCGAACCCATGATGGCATTGGCCAGCGCCGGATCGCCGTCCTTCAGCAGGCCGTGAACCTTCGACAGCAGCTGGTCATAACTCTGGCGCAGTTGCGTCACAGTGACGTTGCCGCCGCCCTGGTGCAGCGCTTTGGCGCGGTTCAGCAGATCATCGACCTGGTTTTTCAGGGCGAGCTTGGTGAAGACGCCGATCGCGTCGGTATCCTTCAAGCGCTGTTCCAGCGTGGCCAGCGCCATCGGCGGCACTGCGGCCGGAGCCGGGTTGGCGACCGGGGTTTTCGGCTCGGGGCTGGCCGGTGCCGGCTTGGGCGAAACCGCTGCTGCCGTTTTGACCGGCGGCTGGACTGCGGCCCTGGTTTTGCCCGTGGTGGAAGCGGCTGGCACTGCAGTTGGTGGCGCGGTCGCCGGCGTTTTGGGTGTTGGCGCAGGCGGTTCGGCGGACGCTGCAGAACTTGCCGGGGCCGCAACGGAAGCCTGCGGCGGCGGCTCTGCAGCCGCTTGCGGTGGCGTGGCGGGCGCTGACCGCTGCGGTCCGGTCGCAGCTTGTCCGGTTGTGAGCGGGCTGATCGGTGGCGGCTCCGCCTTTTCTGTGTCAGGCAGCGCGCAGCCGCTCAACTGTGCCAGCAGCAGCGTCGCGATGACGTGGTTTGAATGTGAATGCATCAGTAGTATTCAGTTTTTGTCGCCAGAGTGATGGACAGGGTTTGCCTGTTTCCTGAAGATAATTTGAGCGGTATTTGTGGCCGTGGTTCCCCCAACAACGCCGCTGACGCAGTTCCGTTATCATGCCGTGGTCGCTGGATGACGACAGCCTGACAACAGGAATACCGTGGAAACGCGCCAATTTCAACTCAATGATGAACATGTCCGGCTTTGCGATCTGCTGAAGCTCGCCGGCATTGCCGACAGCGGCGGACGCGGCAAGCAGCTGGTGGCCGAGGGCAAAGTCACTGTCGACGGCCAGCCGGAAAGCCGCAAAACCGCAAAAATCCGCGCCGGACAGACCGTGCTCTGTCACGGCATCCAGATTCAAGTGCTGGCGAAATAAGAAATACGGCCATGGATGCACGGCTTTCTGAAATTGAAATCAAGCTGAGCTTCAGCGAAGACCTGCTGGAGGAACTGAACCGCATCGTGGCGCGTCAGCAGCAGCAGATCGCGGCACTGGAACAGCAGCTGCGTGAACTGCGTTTGCAGATGCAGCGCAGCCAGCCTGCGGATGAGGGGGGTTCCGGCCACGAAATCCCGCCGCATTATTGACTGACTGAGACATGAACAAGCCGGAAAAACTGTCCCATCCACCGCTGCCGGTCGTCGAAGCGCAGGCCCTGGGCTTTGCGCCGGATCGCCTGCTGCGCATCGCCGCCGCGCTGAATGCGGAAATCGCGCGCAACGCGCTGCCCGGCGCAGTGCTGATGATTGCCCGGCGCGGCAGGCTGGCCTATTGCGAAACCTTCGGCCACCTTGATCCGGCTGCGCGAACGGCAATGCCTGCCGATGCGCTGTTCAGCATTGCCTCGATGACCAAGCCGCTGGTGACGGTCGGCGCGCTGATGCTGGCGGAGGCGGGACGGATCGGCATCAATGAACCCGTCGGAAAATATCTGCCGCAGCTCGCGCAGATGCAGGTCAATCCACCGCAATGCGACGGCAGCGCCGGTTCGCCGACGGTGCCTGTGAACCGGCAGATGACCGTTGAAGACCTGATGCGCCACACCGCAGGCCTGAGTTACGGCCGAGGCGACAAGGCCTTGTACGCGCGATACCCGTTTTCTTCGGATGTGGCGTCGACAAAATGGACGGGCGGGGAGTTTCTCGGCCAGCTCGCGGCGCTGCCGCTGCATTACCAGCCGGGTTCGATGTGGGAGTACAGCCTGGGCCTTGACGTGCTGGGCCTGCTGATCGAAGCCGTCACCGACATGCCGCTGGCGCAGTACCTGGACGAAAATCTGTTCCAGCCGCTGCGGATGCGCGATACCGCATTCACGGTGCCTAAGGGTGAGGTGGCGCGTTACGCCAGGGCGCTGCCGCTGGATCCGCTGACACAACAGCCGCAGACTTTGCGCGACGGCACCACGCCGCATAAATTCGATTGCGGCGGCGGCTGCGCGGTGTCGACCGCGGCTGATTACCTGCGTTTTGCGCAGATGCTGCTGAACGGCGGCGAGCTTGATGGCGTGCGCGTGCTGTCGCGCAAGACCGTCGAGTACATGACCACCGACCATCTCGGGCCCGAAGTCGATCTGTCCAGGCTGAATGACTATCCCAACATCCGCGGTTATGGTTTCGGCCTGGGTGTTGCGGTACGGCGCAGTGCGGGCCGCGGCGGCATGCCCAGTTCCGCCGGCGAATTCCACTGGGCGGGTTCAACCGGCACTTATTTCTGGGTCGATCCGGCCGAGGCGCTGGTGACCGTGTTCATGGCCCATGCCCCGGGCGCCATCCGTTATTACCATCGCCAGTTGCTGCACGCGCTGGTGCTCCAGGCCCTGGACTAGGCAAAGGGAGGGGGGAGAAACCCCTTGCTGGTTCCGTCCGGCTAAGCCGTTGTTTTCATTGAAGGATGATCTGTACAGTGAGATAATGGCGCGATGAATGATTCACAACCCCCATCCCAATCCCCGCGGGCGCGCATGCAGGAACTGCTGGCGATCCCGGACCGTAACCGTACCGATGCCGAGTGGGACGAGCTCAACGAGCTCGAAATCGCGCTGGCCTCCGGCAACCGTCCCGGCGCACCCGATCCGCAATCCCGTTCCATTCACCAGCGGCCGAACAATGGCGGTTCCGGACGCATGCAACAGGCCGGCGGCGGTAACCGCCCGCAAGGCCAGAACAAGGGGCCGGGCGGTGGCGGCGGTAAAAAATTCCACAAGCGGCCCGGCAAGCGTCGCGGCGGTGGTGGTGGCAGCGGTGGCGGCAACAACGGCGGCAATGCCGGCGGCGGTCCGGCGCAATAAGCCCGGTTGCGCGGCGCGCAGCATCCAATTCCGTTCCCTGTCTTGAATTCCGGAATCAGCAGCCATGGCCATGAAGCCCGCTGAACTGCAAAAGTTCAATGCGATGAAACTGGTGAACCGGATGAAAAACACCCCCGGCATCCGCGCCCTTCCCGGCGCGGACTCCGCGCCGGTGGATCGCCGTGAACAGCGTCGCCTCGATCAGGCCGCGGGCCTGGTGCCGTTTGCCGTCAAACTCAATGGCGACCTGATCCGGCAAATCCACGCCCTGGCCAGCCAGCGCAAAACCGCGGTCAATGAACTCGTTGCCGAACTGCTGCAAAAAGCGCTGAAAAAGTAATTTAATCCCGTGCCGGATTCAGGCGTGGTGCGCGCCGCCTGCCGGCAATTCCGCCAGTTCAATCAGACAGTTCTCCGTCGCCGACGGGTCAAGAAAGGCGATGCGGCAGCCGGCATGGCCGATGCGCGGCACCGGGTCCAGCAGCGGTATGCCCTTGGCCTTCAGTTCCGCCAGGGCTTCGTCGATGTTCTCGACTTCAAGGCAGACGTGATTCAGTCCGCCCTTGCCTTCGGCAATCAGCTTCGCCTGCTTGCTGTCCGGGGTCAGCCCCGCGATCAGCTCGACCATCGAATCACCGACCGGATACAGTGCGAGCCGGCGGGTCGCATTGTCTTCAGTGCCTTCCAGCTTGATGCCGAAACAGCCTTCCCATAATTTGCGGCTGGCTTCCACATCGCGAACAACAATGCCGACGTGTTCTATGCGTTTGACTTTCATGGTCCTCCCCCGTATTTGTCCGTCCTGATGACTGCGGCATGATGCGCCGGGAAATCCGCGCATTCAAGTGCGCGAGTCGTGGCGCCCAACAACGGATGTCCTCGGTGTAACATGCGGGCACACCCGCAACACCGAGCACCCATGACTGCCGATATCCAGCCCGCGCCTGCGCAATGGCGTTCCACAGTGCCGCTGTACATCCACCTCGGTTTCGAGCTTGATGCGCTGGGTGACGGACACGCCCAGGTCAGCCTGCGTTTTCAGCCGCATCTCGGCAATTCGCGCGGTGATGTGCATGGCGGCACGGTGGCGGCGATCATTGATGCCGCGATGTCGCAGGCCGTGCGTTCGCTGGTGGACATGGAAATGGGCGTGGCAACCATGACCATGAATCTCAGTTACCTTGCGCCGGCCCGGGGCCGTGTCGTCTGCAAGGGCGTGGTCATCAAACGCGGGCGCAGTATCATGTTCACCGAGGCTGAAGTGTTCGGCGAGGACGGCGTGCTCGCCTGCAGGGCCAGTGCCAGTTACCGTGTGCTGCCGAAAACGGTTTATCAGCAAAAGCCGTGACGGAGGCAAAACAGTTTTTGACCAAACGCGGCGACATGCCGCGACAACCGGAGGAGGCGCCATGAACAAGCCGCTGGGCAATGAAGATCTTTCCGAGAAACCGGGTGAACGCATCATCGACCGGCCCGAGCTGCCGGCCGGCGGCGTGACCAACGAGAACGATGTGCACACCGAGGTGATTGCCGGTGAAATGCATCTTAAGCGCGGCATCATGGGCAAATTCGAGGTATTCACCGACGAGGCGCCGCGCCTCGGCGGCACCGACAAATTTCCTTCGCCAATGACCTATCTGGCGATGGCGGTGGGCTTTTGACTGCTGACCCAGGTTGCGCGGTACGCGCACATGATGAAAATGAAAGTCAGCGGCGCCAGCTGCCGCGTGCTGTTCCGCAAGCACCTTGGCGGCTCGGTGCTCAAGGGCACGGTGTTCAACAAGTGGGAAAGCGTGGACACTTTTCTCAAGCTTGACAGCGACGAGCCCGAAGACAAACTGGCCCACCTGATCAAAAACGCCAAGGCGGGCTGTTTTGCCGAAGGCCTGATTGTCCAGCCGGTGCCGCTGAACAGCCATGTCGAGGTCAACGGCCGGCCGTTTCACATCGAGGGTGTGACGGCGGGTCGACAATAAATCCGCGACAGCGGATGGTTCATTTCACAGGAGTTTGCATGCAGCACGCAAGGCATCACGGTTTCATCGCCGCCGCGGCATGGCTGGCCGCCACGCTTCCCGCATTTGCCGCCCAGCCCGTTGCGGATCCCGCTCCCGGTTTCCCCAGCCGTCCCCTGCGCCTGATCGTGCCGTTCACGCCCAGCGGCCCGAATGACCAGCTGGCGCGCATGGTCGGTGCGAAGCTGACGGAATCCTGGGGGCAGCAGGTGGTTGTCGACAACCGCCCCGGCGCCGGCACCGTCATCGGCACCGAACTCGCGGTGCGCTCACCGGCAGATGGACACACGCTGCTGATGATTTCACTCAGCACGGCGGTGAATCCTGTGCTGCAGAAAAAACTGCCGTTCGACACGGAAAAGGATCTGGTGCCGCTGATCAACCTGGCGCTGTCGCCGAACGTGCTGGTGGTGCATCCGGGCGTGGCGGCGAGCAATGTCGCCGGCTTGCTGGCGCTGGCAAAGGCCAAGCCCGGGGACATCATCTATGCCTCCGGCGGTGCGGGCTCGACCACCCATCTGGCGGGCGAACTGCTGGCCAGCATGGGCGGCGTGAAGATGACCCATGTGCCGTACAAGGGCGCAAGTCCGGCAACCATTGACCTGCTTGGCGGGCGGGTTTCCTGCATGTTCGGCACCATTCTGCCGACCCTGCCGCACATCAAGTCCGGCAAGCTGCGCGCCATCGGCACCAGTTCGCTGCAACGCTCCCCCGTGTTGCCGGATGTGCCGGCGATTGCCGAAACCCTCAAGGGATTTGAAGCGGTATCGTTCTACGGCGTTGCGGTGCCCGCGGGTGTGCCCAGGCCGGTGATGAACAAACTCAATTTCGAAATGGCACGCATCATTACGGCGGCTGATACCCGGGAGCAGCTGCGCCAGCAGGGCGCCGAAGCCGTGGGCAATTCGCAGGCGGAATTCACTGCATTTTTCCGCAGGCAGATGAGCAAGTGGGCGGGCGTCATCAAGGCCGCAGGCCTGCAGGCGCAATAGCATAAAATAATCAATTAAATCAAATATTTAAAATACCCCGCGAAGTTTGCAAGCAAAATACGGCTTCGCTTTACCGTTTGAGAGAGACCATGATCCAGCCATTCAAAATGCGTATCCACGGTGCCGCACTCGCCTGCAGTGTGGTTCTGGCACTGTGTTTTGTTGCAAGCGCAGAGGCCGCAGAAGATGCCGCGAAGTATCCGTCCAAGGCGATCCGTTTCATCGTGCCGTTCCCGCCCGGCGGCGGCAATGACACCATCGCGCGCCTGGTCGGCCAGCAGATGGCATCAACGATGGGGCAGCAGATCATGGTGGATAACCGGCCCGGCGCGGCCGGCGCGCTGGGTGCGCAGATTGCGGCAACGTCTCCGGCCGACGGCTACACCATTTTCCTCGCCGGCGTCGGCAGCCACGGACTGAATCCGAACCTGCGCAAGAAACTGCCGTACGACGCCGTCAAGGATTTCGATGCGGTGAGCCTGATTGCCTCCGCACCGCTGCTGGTGGTGGTGCATCCGTCGCTGCCGGTGAAATCCGTGAAGGAACTGGTTGCTCTGGCCAAATCCAAACCCGGCGCCATCAATTACGCATCCAATGGCACCGGCGGGTCCTCGCACATGGCGGTGGAACTCTTCGACATGATGAGCGGCACGAAAATGCTGCATGTGCCATACAAGGGACTGACCCCGGCGCTGACCGATCTGCTCTCGGGCGAAGTGCAGGTGATGTTTTCCAGCGCGGTGGCCATGCTGCCGCAGGTGAAGGCGGGGCGGCTGCGTGCGATAGCAATGACCGGCAGCAAACGTTCCGAAGCCATCCCGGATATTCCCACCGTGGCCGAAGCCGGCGTCAAAGGCTATGAAACCGGTTCCTGGTACGGCGTGGTTGCGCCGGCCGGCACGCCCAGGTACGCGATTGACAGGCTGAGCAGCGAAATCATCCGCATCACCAAATCACCGCAGGTCACCAACAAGCTGGTGGAGGAGGCGGTGATACCCGTGGGCAGCACGCCGGTCGAGTTCTCGGCCTATATCAAGTCGGAAATTGCGCGCTGGGGCAAGGTCATCAAGGCGGGACAGATCAAGATCGAGTGATCGCGTTCGGGGGCACGGCTCCGGCGGATTCGCAGAGTGCGGGCCCTGCAGCGGCTCAGGCCGGTGACTGGTACAGATGCACATCCCGCTGCGGAAACGGGATCGAGCAGCCGCCTCTTTCCAGCGCTTCCTTGCAGCGTTGAACCAGATCCAGTTTGGTCACCCACCAGTCCGCACGCGCAGTCCAGACGCGGAACAGGATATTGACCGAACTGTCGCCCAGGGTTTCCACCTTGATCAGCGGCGCCGGATCATCCAGCACGCGGGGCTCTTCGGCGGCGATCCGCTGCAGGATGGCCAGCGCCGCATCAATGTCATCGTCGTAGGCGATGCCGTAGGTTTCGTCGATGCGGCGGATGTACTTGTCGGTGACGGACAGGTTGATGATGGTCTGGCCCCAGATTTCGGAGTTGGGCAGGTGAACGGTGGGTCCGTCGGGCAGGTGGCCGCGGCACAGGAAGAAGCCGAGGCCGTCGATGATGTACACCTCGCCGTTCAGGCGGATGGAATCGCCGACCTTGAAGGGCCTGAAGAACAGCAGCATGACGCCTGCGGCCACGTTGCTGAGGGTGCCCTGCAGTGCAAGGCCCACTGCGAGGCCTGCCGCGCCGAGCAGCGCGATCAGGCTGGTGGTTTCCACGCCGAAACGGTTGAGCACCGCGATCAGGGTCAGGACCAGCACGGCAATGCGCACCATTTGCCCCGGGATCAGGTGAAAAACCGGATCAATCCGCTCGGTCTTGCGCACGGCGCGATCCGTGATCCGTGACAGCCAGCCGGCGAGCAGATAACCGGCGATCAGTGTGACGATTGCACCGAGCACATTGATGCCATAGCTGGTCATGTACTGCAGCAGCAGATCGGGAATATGTGTGATTTTTTCGTTCATGGTCCTGGTCCTGTCGGGATTTTTCCGGCCTTGTATGCCGGCAGATTCATGCTGTGCAACACAGCCCCACATATTGATGGACAGCAGCATCTCGCCATAGGTTCACCCTGCTGCCGGATCCGCGGGCATCGGTTCAGCAGCGGCTGTGGCGCCATCGCGGCATGTCGGTACAAATTTATTGCCGGCTGATTCACGGAGTCCTGTATTGACACCACCACCATCAGGCGCGGATAGTGGGCACATGTCACTAATGTGACAAGTCGCGCGGCGCGGTGCCGCGCGGGTCCTCGCGGCAAGGGGGTGTGCCACGAAACACCTGTTATTCGCCCTGATGATCGCTGCGCCCGGGCTGGCGGGAGCCCAGGCCTTGCTTGATTTCCGCAATGATCTTGCCTTTGAGGCCACGACGGTCGAGGCCGTCGCCGAGCGGGCGTACCGGGCGCGCCTCGCCAATCTGGCCGCTGACGGGCGGCTCGATGCTGATCAGGGATTGCTGCGTCGCCTGCGCGACCTCATGGCCAGGCTGCAACCGGCCGTGCTGGTCGAGCGTCCGGATGCAGCAATGATCCAGTGGGAACTCCATACCTGCAGACGCTGCGGCGAAAATGCTTCGGCCATGGCCGGCGGCAAACTCATGGTCGGCGAGGAATTCATCGCCGAATCGGCTTTTACCGATGATGAACTGGGCTACATGCTGGCCCACGAGATGGCGCATGTGCTGGCGGAACATACCCGCGAGTTCGCGACTTATGCGCGGTTTTTTGTCGGCAACGGCCGCAACCGCTACTACGAGGACATCCAGAAGGAACTCGACGAGAGTTTCATCGTAAACCGGCGCATGGCCCCGGTTTATATCGAGCAGGAGCTTGAAGCCGACTTCATGGGCTTCATATTGGGTGCACGAAGCGGCTTTGATCCGGAGGCCATGCCAGGCATGTTGCGCAAGCTGCATGCCGACGGCGCGACGGATTTTTCACTGCATCCAGACGCGCAGGAACGCATGGTGCGGGCGCTGGCGATGCTGTCCATGGCCCGCCGCATCCGCGAGATGGGCGTGTCAGCGCGCTAGGTCCGGCTATTTCAGCGGTGGCAGCGGCAGGGGCATGCCATCCGGCACCGGCGTACCGTCCACGTTCAGGCACATCGACACCAGCACGTAAAATCCGTTGACCGAAATCAGGTCGACGACGCCGCGTTCGCCAAAACGGTCCAGTGCGGTTTTGTAAGTGGCATCGCTGACGCCCTGGGTTTCGTGCAGCTCGCGCGAGAAGCTGTAGACGATGGTTTCATCGGCGTCCATGTTCGCCGGTTGCCGGCCCTGCGCGATGTCTTCCGCAATCGCCGGATTCAGGCCGCCCTCCAGCGCCAGCTTGTGATGGGCGACCCACTCATACTGCGATGTCCAGTGACGTGCCGTGACGAGGATGGCCAGTTCGTTGAGCTTGCCCGCGAGAGAACTGCGGAAACGGATTTCCTCGCCGAGCTGCTGCACCAGATTGCCGATGCCGGGGCTGCGCAGCCAGACGTTGAAGGGTCCTCCGAGCGGGCCCGGTTTCGAAGCGCCGGAACTGGCAAGCCTGGCCCGCGGCCCGGATTTGATGGCATCAGTCAGCGTACGCTGCTCGGGGGTCAGCTTTTCCGCCGGGATCAGCTTGAAGCGACGGGAGTCGGTTGCCGCGGTATTTTTCGCATCACTCATGGTCGGGCCCGTTTTCGAAATCAGGAACTTAACATGAACGCAAGAATTTGATGCTAGGATTCGGCCGCGAAATCAGGGTAAGCGCCAGCACACGATCAACCATCTTATGGACCAAGCCATGACGAAAAAAATATTCACGACCTCAGCCGCAAACCTTCGCCCGTCCCGCCCGTTTCTGCGCCACTGCCTGCCGCTGTTTGTACTGCTGGCTGCCGTGTCCAGCCAGGCCGCGCTGGCCCAGGCTTTCCCTTCCAAGCCGATCCGTCTCGTGGTGCCCGCTGCGCCGGGCGGCGGCACGGATGTGCTGGCGCGACTGCTCAGCCCGGAGCTGAACAAGCAGTTCGGCCAGCAGATCGTCATTGAAAACCGCGCCGGCGGCGCGACCATGATCGGCACCGAGTTCGTCGCGCGCTCGGCCCCCGACGGCCACACCCTGGTCATCGCCACCACGCCGCACGCGATCAATCCGACGCTGTATAAAAAAATTCCCTATGACCCGGTCAAGGATTTCACGATGATCAGCCAGCTCGGCCTGACCACGACCGTGTTGATCGTACATCCGTCGCTGCCGGTCAAAAACGTCAGGGAGTTCATCGCGCTTGCCAAATCAAAGCCGGGACAGCTGACCGCCGGCACCGCCGCCGGAAACTCGGCCTACCTCGCGGTCGAGATGCTGAAGACCATGGCGAAGATCGATGCGCTGAACATCCCGTACAAGGGCGCAGGGCAGGCGCTGTCCGACCTGGTCGCCGGTCATATCCAGTTCCAGGTCAACACGCTGCTGGCTTCGAAGCCGTTCATCGACGCCGGACGTCTGCGCGCGATTGGCGTTTGCAGCGCCAAGCG
Organism: uncultured Bordetella sp.; assembly: GCA_964606765.1. GTDB lineage: Bacteria > Pseudomonadota > Gammaproteobacteria > Burkholderiales > SG8-41. The sequence goes on from CAZSIR010000001.1 coordinate 36,654, forward strand.
TTCGGATTCCCTGCCCGGTGTCCAGGCCATCGGTGAAACCCTGCCGGGATTCAATACCAGCGGCTGGTACGCACTGCTCGGCCCGGCCAACATTCCGCGCGACACCACGCTGCGCATCCACGAAGGGTTTGCCAAGGCGCTGCGCCTGCCGGAAATCACCAAGCGCCTTGCCGACCAGGGCGTGGAGGTGCTTGCCGGAACGCCGGATGAACTGGCGAAGGTGATGCCGCTGGAAATCAGGAAGTGGGGTGAGGTCGTCAAATCTTCCGGCGCAACCCCGGGCTGAACGGCGCTGCGGAGGCCCGGGCCCCCGCTTGCGGCATCAGAATCCGCGGTATTTGTCCGTCGCCAGCAGGCGGATGATTTCCGCGCGCAACTCGGCGATATCGTCTTCACGCAGGGGCTCAAGCTTGCCCATTTCCCTGCGGAAAGCTTCGCGCGTCGGCGGGAACGCCAGCGCATGGCCCCAGGGTTGCAGGCTTGCGCCGAGCGCGCGGCCGTACAGGTGCACATGCAGCTCTGCGCGCCAGTTGCCGTTGTCCTGGTAATTGATGCGGCCGATGGTGATGCCTTTGCGCGTGAGCACCGTTTTCAGCGCTTCGCCGCCGACCATGGTCAGCTTCACCAGTTCGATCGCCTGCTCGGCCGAGAGCTGCGTGCGGTCTTCCACCGCGACCTTCGGATCAATCACCACATGCCCGCCGTCGCTGCGGGAGACATGCGGCTGGTCCAGCGTTTTCAGGATGAAGTGCCGGGCTTCATAAATGAGCGCCATGTTCAGTCTTTCAGCGTAAAGCCCAGTCCCGACGCGGCAGGCACATGCAATTTTCCGTCCCTGAACTCGGGTTCCGTCGCGAAGCGCGCACGCAGCGCGGCATGCGCGCCGTGCACTTCGAGCATGCCGCCATGCGCATGGCCGGCCATCGCGGGCAGGTTCGCGGCTTCAAAACCGCCGGCGCCGGTGACCGGTACGCCGTGTGCTTCGGCCATTGACAGGATGCGCAGCATGGCGCTGATGCCGCCGCAGAACGCGGCATTGGGCTGGAGGATGTCGAGCGCGCCGGCATTCAGCACGTCGCGGAACCAGGCCATCGACTGGATCATCTGGCCCGAGGCCAGCGGAATGGCGGTGGCGCGGCGCAACTCAACAAGTGACGGAATGTCATTGCCGCGCAGCGGCTCTTCGAAAAACGCGATGTCGCAGTCGGCCACCAGACGGGCGAGCCGTTTGGCCTCGGCAAGCGTAAACGCACAGTTGGCGTCGAGCATCAGCGGTGCGTCGCCGATGGCGCGGCGCACGGCGCGGATGCGTTGTGCATCTTCGGCCAGGCTGCGTCCGGCGCCGACCAGCATCTTCGCGCCCTGGAAGCCCGCCGCCAGCGCGGCCTTGCAGGCGCCGACCAGTTCCTCCTCACTGAAGGCGGGCAGGCCGGCCGTGGCATAGGCCTGAACCGCGCTGCGCGCGCCGCCGATCAGGCGCGCGACAGGCTGTCCCAGCCGCTGTCCCTTGATGTCCCACAGCGCCAGATCCAGCGCCGACATCGCAGACACGAACACGCCGGTGGACTGGCGCGGGTTGAATTTTTTGGCGAGCTGTACGGTGACCGCTTCGATGTCGAGGGGATCCAGGCCCTTCGCCGCGGCACTGATGCCGCCATTGAGCAGATGCGCCACCTGGTCGGCAAGAAAGCGTCCGGTGACCCCCGTGCCGGACAGGCCCTCGTCGGTGGTCACCCGGCAATGCAGGAAAGTCAGGCTTTCCTGTCCGGCATAGGCGTCGGCGGAGCGGGCGGGCTTGATGTGTTCTACCGCGGCGGTGATGCGTTCAATGTGCATGGCAGTGGCCGGATTCAGTGTCCAGGACAGTCGGTTTGCGGGAACGGCGAGTTTACTGCCCTTGGGCCGGATCGGCATCATGGCATGCGGCGGCGCATTCCGTGATTGCTGGCCGTGGTGGCGACGGATAAACTGGCATCCACCTTAAAAAACGCAGGACAGGCGCCCGGGAGATTGCTTGATGAAACGCATCATCGTGTTTTTGCTGGCGGGTTTTTCTCTGACTGCCTTTGCCCAGTCCTATCCGACCAAACAGGTGCGCATCGTCGTCACCGCCGCGCCCGGCGGTTCGGATGATTTCATGGGCCGCATTCTCGCCAAGCAGCTGGGCGATGCGACCGGCAAACAGTTTCTGGTCGAGAATCGTCCCGGCGGCGGCGCGGTGATCGGCCGCCAGTATGTCGCCCGTTCCGCGCCTGACGGCTATACGCTGCTGATCGCCGGCAGCGCGATGGCGGCACTGCCCACGCTGTATCCCGCGGTCAAGCTTGACCTGCTGCGCGATTTCACGCCGATCTCGCTGTTCGCGACCTATCCGCTGATGCTGGTGACACACCCGACCGTGCCGGCGAAATCGGCGAAGGACATCATTGCCATCGCAAAAAAGAGTCCCGGCAAGCTGAGTTTTGGTTCCTCCGGCATCGGGCAGGGCCCGCATCTCGCAGCCGAGCTGTTCAAGTCCATGGCCGGGATCGACATGCTGCATGTGGCGTACAAGGGCAGCGGTCCGGGTTATGTGGATCTGATGGCGGGTCGCATCGACCTGTCGTTCGGCGTGATCGCGGCCGCCATGCAGCATGTCAAGACCGGCAAGCTGCGCGCGCTGGGCGTGACCAGCGCCAAGCGCACGGCAGCCGCCATGTCGATACCGACCATCGCCGAAACCGGATTGCCGGGTTACGATTTTCCGTCGTGGATGGGTTTTTATGGTCCGGCCGGCCTGCCCGACAACATCGTCAAACTGCTCAATGGCGAGGTCAAAAAAATGATCACGCTGAAGGAAGTGCGTGAACCGATGCTGGAAACCGGGTTGGATCCGACGGCGAGCTCGCCGGAGGAGCTGCGCGAGATGCTGCGCGCCAATATTGACAAGCTCGGCCGCATCATCACCTCGCAGAACATCAAGATCGAATAAGCCGCAGGGGTTGAATCCCCGAAAGGGCGCCATGTACAAACCTTTCCCTGTCTGCAGTATCGAGGGTGATGCCCGCGAGTGCGGCATCCAGCACGGCGAGCTGGCGGCCGACCGGGTCGCGAAAACCATCGCCTTCTATCTTGGCGTGTTCGGCCGTCATTCGAAGCTGTCGCTGGAGCAGGTGCGGGAGCGCGCGCGGGCCTTTGCCGCACAGATTGAAAGCCTGGACGCCGCGATCATGGATGAGATTCGCGGCATTGCCGAAGGGTCGCGCCAGCAGCTCGAGGACATTGTCGCCGTCAACTGCCGCACCGAACTGATGTACGGCGCCTCCGGCGGCAGCCGTGCCGCCACCGAGTGCACCACCATCGTCGCATTGCCCGAGGCTACGCAAGGCCGCGGCGTCATCGTCGGCAAGAACTGGGACTGGCGCAGTCCGGCGCTGGACAGCGTGGTGCTGCTGCGCATCCGCCAGAACGGCAAACCCGCGCTGTCGCTGATCGTCGAGGCCGGCATGGTGGGCCGCGACGGTTTCAACGAACACGGCATCGTGGTTTGCGGCAACATGCTGACCTCCAGCGAGGACAAGGGCAAGGTCGGTGTGCCGATTCCGATCCTGCGCCGGCGCATCCTCAATTCACGGCATTTTTACGAGGCCATAGACATACTGACGCGTTCGCCGCGCGGCGCCTCCGGCAACTATGTTCTTGCCCATCGCGACGGGGTCGCGATTGATTTTGAAACCACGCCGGACAATGTGTACCCGGTGTATCCGGAGCGCGGACTGCTGACCCACGCCAATCATTTCCAGCACCTGGCGGCGCAGACGCATGGCGTCGCCCGCTCCTACAACGGTGACAGCCTGTACCGTGATTTCCGCGCGCGCCAGCTGCTCGAGCCGAAAATCGGCGCCATCACCGTCGACGACGTCAAAGCCGTGCTGCGTGATGAGTTCGGCGCACCGCGGGCGATCTGCCGCGCGCCGCACGAGTACGCGGGGCAGGGTTCCAGCATGACCATCGCCTCGACCATTTTTGACCTGGGCAACATGGTCATGCATGTCGCTGCGGGCCAGCCCAATCAGTCGGAATACCAGCCGGTCTATCTGCCGGGAGATGGCGGGCGGCAGGCGATCAGGGCGGTATGATGCCAGCGGCTCCACAATAAATTATTGAATAAAATCAAATAGTTAAGACCTTACGTCGATAGTATCCGCTCTGCCACTCAGGCCTTGAGCATGACCCGCAGTTTGGCCACGGCCGCGCCCGGTGAATTGAAGATCGGAATGCTGCTGACCGCTGCGACCGCCGGCACCGCGCGCGACAGCGTGAACTGCGCGAGCACGATCACATCACAGTCCCTGATTTCGCGCGCCCTGGCGGCGACCAGCGCATCGTGTTTTGCCGCATCGCCGCCGGCCAGCGCATCAAAGGCGCCGTCGACGACGTAAGGCTTCAGCTGAACCTGCTGCCCGCGTGCCGCGGCCATTTCAAGGATCTCCGCTGAAATGGACGGGATGGTCGGGCCCACCGTTGCCATCACCGCGATGCGCGAGCCCGCAGCCAGCGCCTGCTCGATCATCGCGTCGTTGGGTTTCAGGATGGGCAGCGGGAATTCGGCGATGCAGGCATCGATGACCTCGCGGAACGCCGAACAGGTGAAGAGGATGCCGTCGGCGCCGCGCCCGACCATGTGCCGCGTCAGCCCGCGGAACACCTCATACATTTCCGGCACCACGCCGCCGGTCTCGCGCACCCAGGCGAACAGCCCGTCATCCAGCAGGTTGCTGATGCGTGCGCCGGGCCAGTCGGTCGCAAATGCCCGCACGGCGGCATCCATCGCGTCCTTGTGTACGCTGAACAGCACGATATTGGGTTGATGCGCCATCGGTCGGGTCCTCTTTCAAAGCATACGGGCCGGGTTCTCCGCGACTCCAGGACATCCGGAATAGTTGTTCCGGCTATTTTGACAGGCCGGGGGCACTGTCGCGAATCTGCCATAAATACTTAACACAATGAGCGGCTCCCATCCCGCCAACCAATGGAAGCCATCATGACCGATGCCTTTTCTGCTGATTCAGACCCGATGTTCCACCGCGCCTATGGCGAAATGCTCGACAGTGTTGATGAAACGCTGGAAATGGAGATGGATGAGGACCGGCTCGACGCGGTTGCGGCGGCTGCGGCCGGGTCCGCCGGCGGGCCCGGGCTCGACCGCAGGATTTATTTCCGCGAGCTTTTCCGCCTGCAGGGCGAGCTGGTCAGGCTGCAGGACTGGGTGGTCCACAAAAAACTCAAGGTGGTGATCCTGTTCGAGGGGCGCGATGCGGCAGGCAAGGGCGGGGTGATCAAGCGCATCACGCAAAGGCTCAACCCGCGGATCTGCCGCGTGGTGGCCCTGCCGGCGCCCAACGACCGCGAGCGCACACAATGGTATTTCCAGCGTTATGTCCCGCATCTGCCGGCCGCCGGCGAAATCGTGCTGTTCGACCGCAGCTGGTACAACCGCGCGGGAGTCGAGAAGGTCATGGGATTCTGCAGCGAAGAGGAATACGAGGAGTTTTTCCGCACGGTCCCCGAATTCGAACGCATGCTGCTGCGCTCGGGCATCATCCTGCTCAAATACTGGTTCTCGATCACCGACGAAGAGCAGCACCTGCGCTTCAGGATGCGCATCCATGATCCGCTGAAGCAGTGGAAACTGAGCCCGATGGACCTCGAGTCGCGCCGGCGCTGGGAGATGTACACCAAGGCCAAGGAAATCATGCTGGCGCGCACCAACTTTCCCGACGTGCGCTGGTGGCTGGTCGAGGCCGTGGACAAAAAGCGGGCGCGGCTCAACTGCATGCAGCATATTCTTTCGCAGATACCCTGCGGCGAAGTGCCGAGGCATGAGATTGCGCTGCCCGAGCGCCAGCGCAATCCGGATTATTCGCGCATGGCCATGCCGCAGGAACTTTACGTGCCCGAAGTGTATTGATTGCGGCTTGTCCGGCCCGCGGCCGTGTCTGCGCCGCGTCGTGATGCCGGGGCATTACGCATGGACTGCGGCCGACGTAAAATAGGGCCGCCTGTCCAACCCACCGACCCTGCGGAACCCGATGACCCGATCCTTTGCCCTGCGCATTGCCGCGATGAACGCGATGTACAAACTGCCCGCCAGCGACAAACCCGCCCTGCCCGAAGACCCGGCGGGACGCCTGACCAAATTCAAGGCGACGCTGATGGACGAGGTGCACGAAATCGACCAGATCGTCGAAATGGTGCAGCGGGGTGCGCCGCAAACGGAGATACTGACGGCCATGGCCGACCTGCTGGGCGACGTGATTGTCTACTGCCGTTCCGAAGCGCTGAAATACGGCCTGCCGCTGGAGGCGGTGCTGGACATCATCATGGACAGCAATGAAAGCAAACTCGGCGCCGACGGCAAGCCGATCTACGATGCCAACGGCAAATTCCTCAAAGGCCCCAATTACTGGAAGCCGGAGCCGAAGATCAAGGCCCTGCTCGAGGGCTGAACATCCACCTGATGCAACGAATCCAGAAAGGAATCTCCATGCCCATCACCATGTATGCCGCCAGCGCGCCGCGTTTCGTGCACATGCTCAACAACCTTTCCGCCCTGCTCGACAAGGCGCAGGCCCATATCGACGCGAAGAAGCTGGATCCGGCGGCGCTGACCACGGCAAGGCTGTTTCCCGACATGTTTCATCTCGCGCGCCAGATCCAGGTGTGCTGCGACGTATCCAAGGGCGCAGTGGCGCGCCTGGGCGGTGTTGAGGTGCCGAAGCACGAAGACACCGAGCAGACCATCGCGGAACTCAAGGCGCGCATCGCCAAGACCATCGCTTTCATCAACACCGTGCCGCAGGCTGCCATAGACGCCAGCGCCGAGCGCGACATCACCCTGAAACTCGGCAAGCAGGACTACACCTTCAAGGGCATGCAGTACCTGCTCAATTTCGCGCTGCCGAATTTCCATTTTCATGCCGCGACGGCCTACAACATCCTGCGTCACAACGGGGTGGAACTGATCAAGAAGGATTTCATCGGCAATTTCTAGAAATGCCCGGCATGAGCGCGCCCGCCGTCCCGTACTACACCGAACTGACCCGGGTTTACGCCCGGCTTTACCGCTACAGCCACCTCTCGGCCATCGTCGGCTGGGACCGCAATGCGATGATGCCGGCCGGCGGCAACGAGGCGCGTGCAGCGGCGGAGGCGGAACTTTCAGCGCTGATCCATCGAACGCGCACCGATCCGCGGCTGGTGACCTGGCTGAAGGCTGCGCAAGCCGAGTCGCTGGATGACATCGCGCGCGCCAACCTGCGCGAAATCCGCCGCGACTGGCGCGATGCCAATGCGCTGCCGGAATCACTGGTTGAAGCCAAAACGCTGGCAGGCGCCCGTTGCGAGCACGCCTGGCGCAAACAGCGCGCCGCCAACGACTGGAAGGGTTTCCTCGAAAACTTCCGTGAAGTGGTGAAGCTGGCGCGGCAGGAAGCGCAGCTGCTGGCGGAGGACACGGGCCTGTCGCGTTACGACGCGCTGATGGACCGTTTTGAACCCGGCGTGCGCGCGGCTGACATCGATCATATCTTTGGCAATGTCAAACAGTGGCTGCCCGAGCTCATCAACCGCGTACTGGCGAAGCAGGCGGCCGAGCCGGTCGTCCTTCCCGCGGGGCCGTTTCCGGTGCCGGCGCAGCGCGCCCTTAACCGGGAGGTGATGACGCTGCTCGGTTTTGATTTCACCGCGGGGCGGCTTGATGAAAGCGCCCATCCCTTCAGCGGCGGCGTGCCGGAGGATGTGCGACTGACCACGCGTTACAGCGAAACTGATTTCACGCGCAGCCTGCTCGGCACCATCCACGAAACCGGGCATGCGCGCTATGAGCAGAACCTGCCGCGCGCCTGGCTCGGGCAACCGGTGGGCACCGCGCGCTCCTATGGCCTGCATGAAAGCCAAAGCCTCTCTTTCGAAATGCAGCTCGCACGCGGCCGCGCTTTTGCCGGCCTGCTGGCGCCGCTGCTGAAAAAAAATTTTGGCGACCAGCCGGCATTTGAGCCCGGCAACCTGCATCTTCTGTGGACGCGCGTGAAACGCGGCTTCATCCGTGTCGATGCCGACGAGGCGACCTATCCCGCCCATGTCATCCTGCGCTACGAAATCGAGCGCGCGCTGGTGGAGGGCGACATCGAGGCCGAAGACATTCCGGCGCTGTGGGACGAAAAAATGCAGGCCCTGCTCGGGCTGGATACCCGCGGCAACTACAGGGACGGCTGTTTGCAGGACGTGCACTGGACTGAAGGCGCATTCGGTTATTTTCCCAGCTACACCCTGGGCGCCATGTACGCCGCTCAGTGGTTTGCGACGATGCGGCAGAAGATGCCCGATCTGGATGCGCGCATCGCCGCGGGCGACCTCGGCGCCGTGTTCCGGTGGCTGGAAGACAACATCTGGTCACAGGCCAGCCTGTGGGAAACGCCGGAACTGGTGCGCCGCGCCAGCGGCGAAGCCCTGAATCCGCAGCATTTCCGCAAACATCTGGAAACGCGCTACCTCGGCTGATCCGGACCGGCCGGGCTTCAGCACCACGAAACGGGATCCTGTGATCCCGTTTTTCATGGGCGCGCACGTTACCGCAGCTTACGTTTGTAACGATTGTTTACACATCCATCCGGAACGGCAACTGCAATCACCCGCTCTCATGAACAGAGCCGCCCATGTCGGGCGGACAGAACATTGTTCAAACACTCTGGAGGTCCAAATGAACAAGAGAATGATGACTGCATTGATTGCCGCCGGATTTGTCACAGCCGCACCGCTGAGCATGGCGCAAACCGCCAGCCCGGCCCCCGGGACGCCCCATGGTCACCACGCGCAGCGCTTTCACCAGGGCAAGCAGGCATTCAGCCTGCCGAGCGAGCGCGCGGAAGCGCGTCTTGCGTACGTCAAGACGGCGCTGAAAATCACCGATGCACAGCAGGCGCAATGGGAGGCTTATGCCGGCGTGGTGCGCAAGCAGGCAAAGGAGGCTGATGCGCGGATGCAGGCGCATCGCGCAAAAATGACGGCCGGTGCCGAACGCAAACGCCCCAACGCCATTGAGCGGCTGGAGCGCCAGCAGGCCTTCATGGCCGCGGCTTCGGTGCGCATCGGTGAGCGCCTCGCCGTGCAGAAACCGCTTTACGCCGCGCTGTCGGCGGAACAGCAGCAGATTGCCGACAAGGTCCTGGCGAGCCGCGGCGGCAAACGCGGCGGTCATGGCCGGCATGGCGGTTTCGGCAGGGCGTAAACACTGTCGCCGTGCGGCAACACAAACGGGGACAGCCCAGGCTGTCCCCGTTTTTATTGCAGATCTGCAGCCTTTACCCGGACTGTTAACAAACTCTTACAAAATCCTGCGCGACAGCGCCTGGCGCCGCAGGTCCAATAGGCACAAGAAACGAACATGGAATGAACAAGGGCAACAACGGCAAGGAGGACATGCAGATGAACGCTTCAATCAAAGTACTCGCTGCGGCAGGCACACTCGCTGCGCTGAGCGGTTGCGTGGCGGTTCCCGTCGTCGATGCCGGCTATTACGAGCCCGCACCCGCCGTGGTGCATGTGCCGCCGCCCCTGGTCTACGGGCCGCGGTTTTATTACGGCCCCCCGGCCTATTACGGCCCCTCGGTCCGCTTCGGTGTTTACGGCGGCCGCGGCCATTACCACGGCGGGCGGCGTTGGCGCTGATGCGTCATCGCCCGGCCGTTGATTGCAGAGGAGGATAAAAATGCGCAAGGCACTCATTGCATTGTCAGCACTGTCGCTGCTGGCGGGCTCGGCTGTACCGGCCATGGCCCAGGTCGGGGTCACCATTTCGATTCCCGGCGTCAGCATCGGCATTCACCAGCCGGCCTATCCGGAACTCGTGCTGGTCCCCGGTTATCCGGTGTATTACGCGCCGCATGTGCCGGCCAACTACTTTTTTTATGACGGCCTGTACTGGGTGTACCAGAACGATCGCTGGTATGCGAGTTCCTGGTACAACGGCCCCTGGGATCTGATCGATCCCGATGATGTGCCGCTGTTCGTGCTGCGGGTGCCGGTGGGTTACTACCTGCACCCCCCCGTGTATTTCAGCGGCTGGGTGGTTACTGCGCCGCCGCGCTGGGATCTGTATTGGGGGCCGCGCTGGGCGCAGCATCGCCACGGCTGGAATCACTGGGACCATCACGCGATTCCCGCGCCAGCGCCCCTGCCGGCCTACCAGCGCGACTATGCCGGCGAGCGGTATCCGCGGCCCGATTACCAGCGTGTGATCCGCAGCGAACACTATCGCTACCAGTCACGGGACAACATGGTGCGCCGCCATGAGCCGGGACCGCAGCGCCAGCACGAGCGCGAGGAGCCGCGCCGTTCCGAGGCGATGCAGGTATTGCCGGCACAGCGCACAGCAGTGGCGCAGGAGCAGCGTCCCCAGCCGCGCCAGCAACCGGAATACCGGGCACAGCCTGAAGTCCGGCCGCAACGGGATGACCAGCACGCACAGACGCCGCGCCGCGAGCATCGCGAACGGGAGCAGGCGCCGCGTGCGGAAGGAATGCAGGTGCTGCCGCAGCAACGCGCCGAAATCCTGCAGCAGCGGCAACAGCAGCAGGAGCGGCAGCCGATGCAGCAGCGCCAGGAACAAACCCCGCGCGCGCAGCAGGCGCCAAGGCCGCAGCAGGCGGGCCGCGGCCCGTCGCCCCGCGCCGAAGCACAGCCGTTCCGCGGCAACGGCGAACGGCGCGGGGGACAGGGCCGGCAGTAGTCGGGCGGCGTTGGCCTTGAGGGCGAGGCGCGTTAAGATTCATGCCTCGTGCCGGACCACCCGGCACCCTCAGGAGGCTGCATGGAAACCCTCTACAAGTGGCGCGTGCAGGAAAAAGACCGGCTTGGCCGGCTGCGCTGGCGCATCGTCAAGTCACCGATGAGCGAAGACACGGCGCGTTTCTGGGCCGCGAACAACAACAGGATCATCGAGCGCGTTGATCTGCCGGTGACCGGACAGCAGGGATCGCCGGTGATGACGGAAGCCGCCGGCTGGTTGACGGCGACGCGGCGGAACTAGCGTTGCATCAACGACGTTGCGGAAATGACCGCCCGGACTCAGGCGGCCGGACTCCATGAGGGATGATCTGCGGAGAATCCTGGTCGCAGGCGGGTTGCTGGCGGCGATTGCTGCCGTGGTTCCGGCCTTTGCACAGAACGCGCCCGTCAAGCCGGCGCCGGAACTGCCCGGCAGCCCGGCGCTGCGTGAAGAACTCACGGTACAGGGGAAAATCTATCAAAGCCGGGGCGAGGTGCTGCCTGTCGAATATGTCATCGATCGTTCGCTGATCTCGTACTCCATTTCACTGTTGCCCGGATTTGACCGTTCGCTGGCCGAACTCGGCCCCGGAGACCGTTGGCTGGATATCGGTGCCGGTGAAGGCCAGGCGGTGCTGGATTATTACGGCGCGCGATACGATGCCATGCACCGCGAAGGCCAGGACCGGCGTGGCAGCAAGGCGCAGGCCGTGGCTGTTTCCATCGAAGACCGGCGCACGGACGAATGGCATCAGACGGCGGGGGCCCTGGAGCCGGGAAAAATAAAATACCTGTTCGGCAAGCCGCTGCGCCGCTACACGGCGGAGGAATTGGGCAGATTCAATCTGGCAAGCGATGTTTACGGCGGGTTTTCGTACACCCCCAATCTTTCCGGATTCATGGAGAAGGTGCTCTCGAGCCTGCAGCTGAACGGCAGTTTTTACACGCTGCTGATAGACGTCCATCCGGAGAACTGGATCAACAACAAGCCGGCGAGCCCGCGCTCCGGATTCCAGACCGAAATCATCCATGCCGACGGTTCCGAAATGAAAGTCTGCGCCTGGCTCAGGCGCATCAGCTGCGTGCAGGTGACCTGCGAGCAGGAGGCGAAATGGGATACGCCGATCGAGCGTTACCAGATCCGCAAAACCTGTGACGAGGTCAGTGTGCCGGCGCTCACCCCGGTGTATTTCAGGGCCGGCACCCCGCCGGCGCGGCAATTCCGTATCGGCGCATCTTCAGCCGGCCCGGGCAGCGCAGCGCGCTGAGCGGGCGGCCATCTCATTTTTTCTGCGGGTCCACGAAGCGGCCCTGCGCGATGCCCTCTGCGTAGCTGGCCCAGGCGTAGTCGAGCTTTTGCGTCGCGGCCAGGCTGAAAGCGGCCGAGGTCAGGGCGCTGACAAAAGTCATCTGCAGCGCTTCACTGACGTCCGGATCGACGCCGGCATTCTGCAGCGCGGTTTCCGAGGGGTACTGGGCGTCTTCATGCGTGGCGCCCTTGATCGAAATTTCCGCGGCATCGCTGCGCAGGTACTGAAAAAAATACTCGCGATAGCGCACCGGGGAAAGCTCCTCGTCGGCGGCCAGCAGCATCACGGGTTTGCGGATCTTCTGCAGGAAGTCGGGCGCGGCGTTGCCGAACAGCGCGGCATCAAGCAGTATGCCGCCCGCGACCGGGATGCCCTGCGCCATCGCCACGGTCACGGCATAGGCGCCGAAGGAGTGGCCGACGAGGATGATGCGGTTTGCGTCGATCCGGCTGTCGAGCACGGCCGGCGAGCGGTGGATGAAATTGACAATGCGTGCGAGCATTCTGCCGTTTGCATCCCAGGGTCCGGTTTTGGGCAGTTGCAATGCCATGGCATGCATGCCCCAGGACGCCACATGCAGCGCCTGCCTGGCATGGGCTTCCTTGGATACTTCATGACCATGCAGGAAAATCACCAGCGGCGCTTTTTCCGCCGGTGATGCCAGATAGAGGTCCGCCCGGACGCGTTCCTTCACCGCCGGCCGCAGTTCGCGGTTCTTGCGCACGCTCACCTCGAACGGACCTTGCGCGCGGAGCTGCTCCAGACCGGGATTCTTCTCCAGCAGCCGTTGCTGCAGTTCACTGAAAGTCCGGGGCTCGGCTGCCGTCGCGGCCGCCAGCGGCAGCAAGGCGATGATGCAGGACAGCGTGCATCTGAAAAGAGTCGTGAACCGGGTCACAGATGACTTCCGTAAGGGTAATAATGCATCAAGGCACATCCGGACGAAGCGATGTCTATACTAAACCACAGGCATGAGGGTTGTGGCCGGGAAAATCGGCGGGCATGGATGCAGGCAAAATCATCCTGCCTGTGTCAGCGTCGATGCGTTGCGCGCCGGACCGGCGCCTCGCTTGTGAGCAGCATGAACCGGCATGAACCAATCCGTCTGTCCGTCATCGAGGATCGTGAATGAAACCCGTCAAGTCCTACCGCAACCCGAAGTTCATGAACAGTCCGGATGCGCGCGCCTTGCGCATTCTTGCCGAATATCTTGAACCGAAAAGCCGGCTCGACGCCGAAGGCGTGGAGGACACCATCACCTTTTTCGGTTCGGCGCGCTTTGAACCGGGCTCGAAATGGTATGAAGCGGCGCGGGCGCTCGCGTTCCGCCTGACCGAGTGGTCGAAGGGGCTGGGCAGGGAGGGTCAGCGCCGCTTTGTGGTGTGCACCGGCGGCGGGCCGGGCATCATGGAAGCGGCCAATCGCGGCGCCTCGGATGCGCGCGGACGCAATGTCGGCCTGACGATTTCGCTGCCGCATGAGGAAGCGGTCAACAAGCATGTCACGCGCGAACTGGCGCTGCATTTCCACTATTTTTTCATGCGCAAATTCTGGCTCGCCTACATGGCCAAGGCCGTCATCGTGTTTCCCGGCGGTTACGGCACGCTGGACGAGCTGTTTGAACTGCTGACGCTGGTGCAGACGAAGCGCATGACCAAACGCATGCCGATTGTGCTGTTCGGCACTGAATACTGGCGGGAGATCATCAATTTCGAAGCCCTGGCGCGTCATGGCACCATAGATGCCGCGGACATCGATCTGATGTATCGCACGGATTCGGTGGACGATGCCTTTGAGTGGCTGGTGCGCCAGCTGACGGCCGAGGCGATCGGCAAACCGGGGCCGATGTTGTAATAAAATAAATCAATAAAATCATATTGTTACGAATAAACCGGGGGAGAAAGGCCATGCTGTACCGTCTTGCCATAAGGTTCGCACCCTTTCGGTTTCGCGCTTTCAGGCAGGAAAATCCGTCATGAAAATCCGCAGACCTGTCGTCCTGCTTGTTGGCGGAATGCTGCTGGCCGCCGTTGCCGCCGCAACCAGCGATGTGTTTCGTGCGCCGCTGAAATTGCGCGACGTCAGCGCCGATGGCTGGCGTACGCCATTCACCGGCGTCACCCGTGACGGCAAGGCGGTTCCGGACCTGTTCCGGGTGGCGCAGACCGGCGTCAGCACGGCGCCTGTGCAGCAGGCCGCCGCCGCATTTCTGGCCAGTCTCGATGCGGCCCAGCGCCGGAAGATCCTGTTTCCAGTCGATGACGAGGAATGGCGGCGCTGGGACAACCGTCACTTCGCCACCCGGCAGGGCATCGGTTTTTTCGAAATGAGCGCGGCGCAGCGCGCGCTGGCCCTGGAACTGATGCGCGCGAGCCTGAGCGCGAAAGGGCTCCAGCAGACCCGGGACGTGATGAATCTCAACGGCACGCTGGGTGAACTGACCGGCAACCTGGAGGAATACAGCGAGTGGTTTTACTGGATCAGCATCATGGGTGAACCCTCGGGCACTGCGCCCTGGGGCTGGCAGTTCGACGGCCACCACGCCATCATCAATTATTTTGTCCTCGGTGATCAGGTGGTGATGACGCCGGTGTTCATGGGATCGGAGCCGGTCAGGGCCGACAGCGGCCGCTTCAAGGGCACTGTGGTGCTGCAGGCCGAACAGGATCGGGGGCTTGCGCTGATGCATGCACTCGATGCCGGGCAGCAGGCACAGGCGCGCATCCGCAGGGACAAGGCCGGTGAAGACCTGCTCAGCGCGGCCTACAAGGACAACCTTGTGCTCGACTATGCCGGCCTGCGTGCAAATGCCATGAGCGATGCGCAGAAAACGCAGCTTCTGGCGGTGATTGCCGAATACGTCAACAACATGAAGGAAGGACATGCCAGGGTAAGGATGTCGGAAGTGCGCAGGCATCTCGACGACACCTACTTCGGCTGGATCGGCGAAACGGCGGCGGACGGGGTGTTCTATTACCGCATCCACAGCCCGGTGATCCTGATCGAATTCGACCACCAGCGGCCGATCGCGCTGGCCCGGTCGGACACGCCCACCCGCAATCACATCCACACCGTCGTGCGCACGCCCAATGGCAATGATTACGGCAAGGACCTGCTGCGGCAACATCACGCAAAGCACAAACACTGAGCGATACAGCAATCCGTCTACAATCCAGACCTGTCAAACAAGGAAAACCGCATGGCCCTCATCGAACAATACGTCACCGTCACCACCAAACACGGCAAGTGCCCCGCCTTCGCCGCCTGCCCTGACGAACCGGGCCGGTTTCCCGGCATCATTTTTTACATGGACGCGCCGGGTTTCCGCGAAGAACTGTGCAACATGGCGCGTCGCATCGCCAAGCACGGCTATTTCTGCCTCTTGCCCGACATGTATTACCGGCTCGGCACCTGCCGCTTCGACGTTCCGCGGCGCAACGATGCGATGTCGGCGGTGATCAAGGCGGCGATGAACAGCCTTTCACTGGCCGACGTCAACGATGACACCGGCGCCTTCATCGGCTGGCTCGATGCGCAGGACAAGGTTGCCGAGGGCGCGGTCGGATGCGTCGGGCACTGCATGAGCGGGCGTTACATCACCACCGCGGCGGCGCGGTATCCGCGCATGAAGGCGGCGGCCTCGCTGTATGGCGTCGGCATCGTCACCGACAAGGAAGATTCCCCGCACCTGCTGCTCGACCAGATCAAGGGCGAGCTGTACTACGCCTTTGCCGAAACCGACGGCTCGGTGCCGGCGCAGGCGGTGACCGACCTTGCCGCCGCCCTGAAAAAGGCCGGCACCAAACACCAGATCGAGACCCTGCCCGGCACGCAGCACGGTTTCTGTTTTGCCGAGCGCGCGGTGTACCACCCGGTCGCTTCGGAACACAGCTGGACCCGGATATTTGATCTCTGGGACCGCAATCTGAAAAAGGGCTGATCCGCGCCGGATCAGGCACTGCAACAAGAACGGGGCGGCACGCCTGGTGTGCCGCCCCGTTTTTGTGCGGATTTTTCGATCCTGCTTTCGCGCTGAACGCTACTGCCGGATTTTCAGCGCGGTGGCGAGGCCGTAGTACAGGTCGTACTGTTCCTTGACGAATTCGTAACTCTCTTTCGGCGGACGGATGGCCGGAATGCCGCCGATGCGCGCATTGCCGGCCTGCCAGTCGGGATCCTTGGCCAGTTGCGCGAAGACCTTGACCCAGGTTTCCACCACCGGTTTCGGCAGTCCGGCCGGGCCCATCAGCGCGGTCCAGCCGACGATTTTTTCCATGTCGGGGAAACCGGCCTCCTTGGCGTTCGGCACGCCCGGCAGTTCATCCAGCCGCACCGGCGTCACCAGCAGCGCGCGCAGGCGGTTGGCCTTCACCTGCGGAATCACCGTCGGCGCATTGTTGCAGGCAAAATCGACCTGGCCGCCGAGCACCGCGACCGTGACATCCCCGCCGCCCTTGTAGTGGATGCCGACGGCGTGGTCCTTGCTCAGCTTGCCGAGGGTCATCCAGTACTGCGCCGCCATGTTCTGGCTGGTGGCGGGTCCGGAAGTCGCAAAATTGAGCTTGCCCGGCTGCTTGCGCATCGCCTCCATCAGATCGGCCGCCGTACGGTAGGCCGATTCGCTCTTGACGAAGCAGATGAAGGGATTGAGTTCGATCAGTGACAGCATCGTGAACTCGTTCCATTTGTAGTTCAGTTTTGAATCCACGGCCGGCAGGATGGCATGCGTCGCAATGCGCGCGACCAGCAGGGTGTAGCCGTCGGGTGCCGCACCCTTGACCACGTTCGCGCCGATCGCGCCCGAGGCGCCGACCCGGTTCACCGAAACGATGGGCACCTTGTTGGCCATGTATTTCGGCGCAACCTGCGCGACATTGCGTCCCGACAGGTCGGAGTCGCCGCCTGCGGAGAACGGAATCACGAACTGGATCGGCTTGGTCGGATACCCGGCGGATTGCGCCCGGGCAATGCCGGGGTTTGCGGTGATGAATGCTGCGGAAAAGACTGCGAATGCGGCTGCTTTGAAGTATTGCATGCTCCCCTCCGGAACCGGTTGATCGGAAACCTGCTTGTTTTTGTTGGGTATGCCCGGGCATTGCGCCGGGCGAGAGTCGCCACGGCGCTATTCTGCACCAATTTGCGGGTCGGGCAAGCGGCCGGGTCAGCGCCTGCGCCTGGACGCGCTGATGATTTCCTCGCGCACGTCGGTGATTTCCCGGGCGCGCGAGGGATGCACGCCATTGCAGTGTTCCGCGCGCGGGCAGTGGTTGCTGCGCGGACAGATCACCCGCGCCGGGCGCAACAGCGCATCCCCGATCCAGGCGATGTTCAGCACCCGCGCGATGGCACGGAGGGCCTCGGCCGCCACGGCCGGTATTTTTCCCTGGCCGCGGTGACGCACGCATTCCTCGGTGATGTCGGCAACCATGGCGTCGGCATCCGCGGTGTGCGAACGCAGCGCCGGCACCAGGTCGATGCCCACCGACAGCACATGCGGATTGCCCGCCATGTCCGTGGTGCGCCGTGAATGGCAGCAATACAGCATGGATTGATCGCCGTCGCGCAGCACGGAAATCTGCGAGCCGCGGTCGGGTCCGCTTTTGGCGTCGAGCATGCGGAACACCGCCCAGTTCGGACAGGGATCGCTGACCTGCGCCATGTTGCCCCAGGGCAAAGGGATGCCGTTGCCGCGGTAGACCGCGCGCAGATAGCCCGGCGGGTAGGCGTCGAAGAAATGCCAGTACGGATACGGCGACACCTTGGTCATGCGCCGCATCACCGCGGCCGGCGTGAGGTCGATTTTTTCGCCGGCTTCGACGCGGTAGGACTCGCGTGTCAGGAAGCGCCGGAACGGCACCTTCGGACAGAGCAGGGCGCCGGCAAAAAAACTGCATTCGAAATCGCGCCAGGCATGAAGCACGTCCTGCGGGCTCATGCCGCCGCCCGCGCCGCCACTGCCTTCGGGGCTGCCGCCCATTTCGCCGCCGGTGGCATGCGCCGCCTTCAGTCCGTCGCCGCCATGCAGAATCTTGTGGCCGAGATGCGACGCCAGGTCGAACTTCAGTCGTGCCGGATCCGACGCCAGTGAACGGTTGAGGTAGATCGTATCCGGTGCTTCGTAGAAGGAGCGTACCATGCTGCGCAGCTCGCGGTCATGGTCAAGTGCCAGCACCGGCTTGCGTTCGAACCACTTGAGCTTCAGTCCGTGGTGGCGGCACAGTCCCGTCAGGTCGTCGACGCCCAGCGGGAATCTGCGCTGGCCGACCTGTTCCGCAGCGCGTTCGAGGTCGGGAAAATCGTTGCGCGACATTTCCTGGTGCGAGCGGATCAGCAGATGCGCGAACTGGCGCCCGGTGGTGCCGGTCTGTGTCAGCAGTTCGGGAATCGCCGCCTGCAGCAGTTCCTTGGAAAACAGGAAGGCCGGTTCCAGCGGCACGCCCGCCGCACCGCCGCTGCGTTGCGGCGCCACCGCGATCTCGGTTTCCGGGTTGTTGTCGAGGAACCAGGCCTTGTCGCGCTGGAACAGCTGCGACAGCAGTTCCAGCACCTCGGTTGAAGGCACGCGTTTGCCGCTTTCGATCATGCTGAGGTACGACACCGATGGCGCTTTTTCCGCGTCGTGCTGGCTGCAGCGCGCCGAAAGCTCTTCCAGCGTGAGGCCGTTTCTTTTGCGCAGCGCGCGCAGCTTGGTGCCGAGGAAATGGCTCTGGCGGGTGTGCAGGCTCATGGTTTGCCTCCGGGTGGCTGGGGTGAAGTCAGAACGAGGGTCCGTTTTTGACCTTAACTTTGTGAAATTAACATTGTGAAATTTTTAATGTCAAATTTTTCACAAGTTGGCCCTATGATGCAGTGCAAGGCAGCATCAGCGCGTCCCAAACTGGCAGATGACAGATGGAGAAAATCATGAAAATGAACATTTTGATCCTCGGCGCCTCGTACGGCTCACTGCTCGGCACCAAGCTGCTGATGGCGGGGCACCGGGTGACGCTGGTGTGCACGGCGCCCACCGCAACGCTGATCAACCGGGAGGGCACCCGGGTGCGTTTCCCGCTGCGCGGCCGGCCCGATCCGGTGGAAATCGACTCGCGCCGGCTGCCCGGCCCACTGCATGCGGTGACCCCGGACCAGGCCGATGTGCAGGGCTGCGACCTGATCGTGCTCGGCATGCAGGAAGCGCAGTACGGCGCGCCGGGCGTGCGCGAACTGATGCGGCGCATCGTGCGTTCACGCAAACCCTGCCTCGCGATCATGAACATGCCGCCGCTGCCCTATCTGCGGCGTTTGCCCGGACTGGCTGCCGATTTGCTGCGCGCCTGTTATGCCGATCCCTCGGTATGGGACGGCTTTGATGCGGAGCTGATCACGCTGGCCAGCCCCGATCCCCAGGCATTTCGTCCGCCGGAGTCGCAGAAAAACGTGCTGCAGGTCGGACTGCCGACCAATTTCAAGGCGGCGCGTTTTGCCGACGAAGCGCACAACACGGTCCTGCGCAGCCTGGAAGCGGATATCGAAGCGGTGCGTTTCGAAGACGGTGGCGAAGCTCTGGAAATCCCGGTGAAACTCAAGGTGCATGATTCGCTGTTTGTGCCGCTGGCGAAATGGCCGATGCTGATCACCGGCAACTACCGCTGCGTGCGCGAGCAGGACATGATTCCCATCCGTGAAGCCGTGCACGGCGACATTGAAGAATCGCGCCGCATTTACCAGTGGGTGGTGGATCTGTGCATCGGGCTCGGCGCCGATGCCGGCGACCTGGTGCCCTTTGAAAAATACGCCCAGGCCGCGGCCGGACTGGGCAAGCCGTCATCTGCGGCGCGCGCGCTGTCTGCCGGCGCAGTGCAGATCGAGCGCGTCGACAGCCTGGTGCGGCGCATCGCGCGCCAGCGCGGATCGGACTGCGATGCGCTGAACCGGATCGTGGCGCGAATCGATAGGCGCCTGGAAAGGAATCGTCCGCGGCAGGAAACGCCGGCATTCGGCTTCGAGGCGCTGCCGAGCATGGCCTGAACGTTTTCAGGAGGGGGTTGAAACGGGGCCTGCGGGCCCCGTTGCTTTTGCGATAATCTCCAGTCACGCAAATCCACCGGAGGAACCACCATGTCGCAACAAGCCATTGCCGGAAGCTGCCTGTGCGGATCGGTCAAATTCGAGATTACGCCGCCGTCCAGCGGATTCCGCTACTGCCATTGCACGCGCTGCCGCAAGGCCACCGGCGCCGCGCATGCCGCCAATGTGTTCCTGCCCGAGAGCCAGTTCAAGTGGCTGGCGGGGGAGTCCCAGGTGAAGCATTTCGACCTGCCGGGGGCCAAACGGTTTGCGGTGAATTTCTGCGGCACATGCGGCACCCGCGTACCGCACAAAATCACCGGCACCGAAAACATGCTGATTCCCGCCGGCATCCTTGATGCGAATCCCGACGTCAGCCCGGAGTGCAGCATTTTCTGGGGATCCAAGGCCGGCTGGTTTGTCGAGACCACGGCATTGCCGAAGTTCGAGGAATACGGCAAATAGGAATCCGGCTGCAGCGGGCATGATTGCCAGCATATGGTCGCAGTCATCGGTTGAGCGGCAGCAGTCAGTACAATAGCCGCTCTTTTTTTCGCCCCCGATTTCCATGAATACCATTGCTGAGCAGCTCGGCGCCTATGCCGCCGGCCTGCAGTACGAAGACATCCCGCCTGCGGTCATCCACCAGGCGAAGCGCATGATCGTCGACACCCTCGGCTGCGCGCTCGGCGGCTATGACAGCGAGCCGACGCGCATCGCGCTGGCGCAGGCGGCCACGATCAGCAGCACCGAGCCTGCCACCATTCTCTGCACCGGGCGGCAGACCAGCCCCGAACTTGCCGCCTTCGCCAACGGCGTGATGATCCGCTACCTCGATTACAACGACGGCTACATCGGGCGCGAAGCCGGGCATCCCAGCGACAGCATCGGCGCGCTGCTGTCGGCGGCGGAAATCGGCAGGGCCGACGGCCGCGAACTGATCGTCGCCACGGTGATTGCCTATGAAATGTTCTGCCGCATGTGCGACATCGTCAATTTCAAGCCGATGGGTTTCGACCACACCACCATCGGCGCCATGGCCAGCGTGCTGGGCGTGTCGCGGCTGCTCGGGCTCGACCGTGAACAGACGGCCACCGCGCTGAGCATCACCGTCGCCGCCAACGTCGCGCTGTACCAGACGCGCATCGGCAACGTGTCGATGTGGAAGGGCTGCGCCTATGCCAACACCAGCCGCAACGCGATATTTTTCGCGCAGATGGCCAAACGCGGCATGACCGGGCCCTCGCCGGTGTTCGAAGGACGCGGCGGCTATTTTGTCGCGGTGACGCGCAAGCCCTTCGAGCTTGCGCCCTTCGGCGGCAGGGGCCAGCCTGAATTCAGGATCATGGACTGCCTGATCAAGCGCTACCCGCTGGGCCAGTATTCGCAGTCGGTGGTGCACGCTGCGCTTGAAGCCCGCGCCCGTGTGAAAAACATCGACGACATCGCCGAAATCCACGTGCGCACACTGCACACGGCGATTGAAATGATGGCCGGGGATCCCGACAAGTGGAAACCCGCGAATCGTGAAACCGCCGACCACAGCATGCCTTACACCGCGGGGGTGGCGCTGAAATACGGCGTCATCGACATCCAGTACTTCGACGATCCTTACCTGCATGATCCCGCGCTGCTGGCGCTGGTCGCAAAAATCAAATGCACGGTGTCGGAGGAAGCCAACAGCCGCGAGCCCGAGGCCATGCTCTGCGACATGGATGTGGTGATGAAAAACGGCAAACGCGAGGCGATCCGCGTGGAATACCACCGCGGCCATCCGAAGAACCCGATGTCGGATGCGGAGATCGAAGAAAAATTCCGCTCGCTTGCCGGCAGCCAGATGCCGGCATCGCAGGTCGATGCGCTGCTCGGTCAACTGTGGCAACTCGACACGCTGAAGTCCATGGAACCGTTGTTTGCATTGACCCGAATCAGGAGTTAAAAAATGTTTAAAATCAAATACTTATATAAATCTGTCCGCCCATGCGCCGTTCTCGCCGTATGGGCGCTGCCTTTTGCGCTGCTGGTTGCGCAGGCACAGGCCGCGGCTGCAGACGACTATCCCTCGCGACCGGTGCGCGTACTGGTGCCCAATCCGCCGGGTGGCGGCAGCGATGCCGTCGCGCGCATCCTCGCGCAGAAGCTCGGCGAGCGCATGGGCCAGCAGTTCGTCGTCGACAACCGCGCGGGCGGCGGCGGCATCATCGCCAATGAAACCGTGGCGCGCGCCAATCCCGACGGCTACACGCTGCTGCTCGCCTTCATCGGCCCGGTGGCCATCAGCCCGGCGCTGCAGAAGGTGCCCTACGATTCGGTGAAGGATTTCATGCCGGTCGCGCTGGTCGCTGCGGGCCAGTACATGCTGGTGCTGCATCCCTCGGTGCCGGCGAAGTCGCTGAAGGATTTTGTCGCTTACGCCAAGGCCAATCCCGGCAAGATCAATTATGCTTCCGCCGGCAACGGTTCGCCGCTGCATCTGGCGGCGGAACTGTTCAAGGCGCGCGCCGGGGTGAACCTGGTGCATGTGCCGTACAAGGGCGGCGGTCCCGCCACTGCGGCCATCCTCGCCGGTGAAGTACAGGCCGTGTTCGGCAG
The DNA here is from genome assembly GCA_964606765.1 of uncultured Bordetella sp. Taxonomy (GTDB): domain Bacteria; phylum Pseudomonadota; class Gammaproteobacteria; order Burkholderiales; family SG8-41. The sequence continues at coordinate 59,408 of CAZSIR010000001.1, forward strand.
CCTGACGTCGGTCGTGCCGCAGATCAAGGCCGGCAAACTGACGCCGATCGGCGTCACCGGCGCCAAACGCTCCGCGCTGGCGCCGGAATATCCGACCATCGCCGAACTCGGCTATCCCGGTTTCGAGATGACATCCTGGTACGGCATCCTGCTGCCGGCGCGTTCACCCGCGACCGTGGCGGCAAAACTGAATGCGGGCCTGAATGAAGCCCTGCGCGCGAAGGATGTGGTTGATGCGCTGAAGCGCCAGGGACTGGATGCCACCGGCGGCACGCCGGAAGCATTCGCCGCGCACATCAAGACTGAACTCGCGAAATGGGCGAAAGTGGTGAAAGACGCAGGCATCAAGGCGGATTAAACGGTTGCGAACCGGCAGTTTGGACAACGGGGCCGGCATGGCCCCGTTTTTTTATTGCTTGATTTTATTGCTGGATGCCCGTGAATTTTCGCGGCTTGCGACGAGTGCCGCTTCCGTGGCATGGTTGCCGCGTAGTCCATAAAAACGATACGACGGAGGAGGCCGCATGAATACCATCACCGGCATCAGGGCGCCGGCCCTGATTTTTGTTTTGCTGACTGCCGTACAGGCCGTCATGGCGACAACAGCAGCCCAGGCGCAGAATTTCCCCAGCCGGCCGATGCGCGTCATCGTGCCGCTGGCGGCGGGCGGCGGCATGGATACGGTTGCCCGCAGCGTGGCGAACAGTTTTACCGAGGCGCTGGGGCAGAGCGTAGTCGTTGACAACCGGCCGGGTGCGGGCAGTCTGATCGCGCTCGAAATCCTCTCCGAAGCGGCGGCGGACGGCCATACGCTGATGATGATCAGCGCCACCACGGTCATCTACCCGCTGCTCTACAAATCAAAACTGGATCCGGTGCGTGATTTCACGCCGGTATCGCAGGTCACGGCGCAGGGTTACGTGCTGGTCGTGCATCCCGCGCTGCCGGTCAAGTCGGCGCTGGACCTCGTCAAGTACGCCAAGGCCAACCCGGGCAAGCTGAACTACGCGTCCTCCGGCATCGGCAGCCCGATACACATGACGACCGAGCTGCTTGGCATCGCCACCGGCACCCGCATGACCCATGTTCCGTACAAGGGCATGGGCGCCGCCTATGCCGACCTCGTGGGCGGCCGCATCAACATGTCGTTTGCGACCATCATCTCCGCCCAGACCCACATCCGGAACGGCCGCCTGCGTGCGCTGGCGGTGTCGCAGGCGAAACGCGCGGCGGCCATGCCCGAGACCCCGACCCTCGCCGAAGCCGGCATACCCGGCGTGGTCGTGGTCAACTGGTACGGCCTGATTGCACCGAAGGCCACGCCGAAAGCGGTCATCAACCGCATCGCAGCCGAAACCGCGAAGGCGGTGCAGGCGCCGGAGATGCAGAAGCGGCTGACCGCCGACGGCGCTGAAGGCGTGGGCGGCACCCCGGCGGAGTTCACCACGCACATCCGTGCGGAAAGCGCGCAATGGCGCCGCGTGATCAAGGAAGGCGGGATCAAGGCGCAGTAAGCCGCGCCGAGCTTCAACCGTTGCCGACTCGCCCGCCGCGTAAATCAGCGAGTGCTTTTTCCAGTTCGGCGATGCGGCGGTCGCGTGCTTCGAGCGCGCGCTCCACATCCGCCGCTTCATAACGCCGCGGAATGTGCTGCGGGCAGTTGGCGTCCCAGGTCGTGACGCGGAACAGCAGGACCTGCTCGCCACGGGACGGATAGTCCGCGGGCATCAGCTGCGCCAGCCTTTCGGCGTCATCCTCGACCACACGCGCTTCACCCCAGAGCTTGATGCGCCGCTGCTCCGCGTAATCGATCAGGAACAGATGCGCCTTCGGGTTCTCGCTCAGGTTGCCCTGGGTGATGAACTGGCGGTTGCCGCGAAAATCGGCAAAGGCGATGGTCGACTCGTCCGGCACGTGCAGGAAACCCGGCGGACCGCCGCGGTGCTGGATGTACGGCTGGCCGGCGGCGTTGACCGTGCCGAGGAACACACTGGTTTGCACCTTGATGAAGGCGGCCAGGTCGGGCGTGATGGTCGTGCCCCAGCCCTTGCCGGTTTCCATCCGGGCATAGGCGTGGCGCGAGCCTTTGCGCGCCTGGATTGCCTTCACCGTCGGCGTAAAAGCCACATCACTGGCGAAGCGCAGGCGGTCACTCATCATGGATGCTCCTTTCAGGCGGTGCAGTCAGACAACACCATCAAGCGGGGACACCACGCGCACGATGCCGCGCGCGTGGCGTGGCAGCTCAGGCCGCCATTGCGGCAACCTGGCGCTCGATTTCCTTGGGGTTGGCGAGATAGGCGGCGCCCATGCCCTGGCTCATCGGATCCGGGAAGATTTCTTCGGTCCCGGCTTCGATGCCGGCAATGATGGCGCGGGCCGCATCGGCAGGCGAGGTCTTGTCAAAGGGGATGTCTTCCGCCATGCGCGTATCGATCGGTCCGGGGTAGACGCCGAACACCTGCGTGCCCTGACCCTTGAGCATCAGGCGCGTGGCCTGGGTCAGGGAATGCACGGCGGCCTTGGACGCGCTGTACGATGCGAGCAGCGCAAAATTCACCAGCGAGGCCACGGAAGCGATATTGCCGACTGCGCCGCCGCCGTTTTTCGCCAGCACCGGCGCAAAAGCCTGGGTCACGGCAAAGGTGCCGAAGAAGTTGACGGCCATTTCCTTCTGCCCGGAACTGATCCACTGCGGATCGGTGAAAGCGCCGCCGACATGGCCGGCGTACCCGGCGTTGTTGACCAGCAGCTGCACGTCGGGCGCTGCTGCGGCAGCGGCCTTGATCTGCGCCGCATCGGTGACATCGAGCTGCAGCGCGACAACCCGTTTGCCATGCTGCGCGGTCAGCGGCGCGAGGTCGCCCACGTTGCGCGCGGCGGCATAGACCCTGGCCGCGCCGGCGGCCACCAGCGCATCAACGATGGCCTTGCCGATGCCGCGATTGGCGCCGGTGACCAGCGCTGTTTTGCCCTTGATTGAGAAACCCATGATGGTGAACTCCTTTATTCCTGAATGTGTTTGATCGTTTAAAACAGACAGACCTGTCTATTCGCGGAGTTGACTGTAGACAGATCTGTCTGTATTGTCAAGCCATGCCTGCAAAAAAAGATTCCGCAGCCCAAAAGCCCGCTGTCCAGTCCAGCGTGCGGGAGCGCCTGCTCGACACCGCCGACCGCCTGTTTTACCGGGAAGGGGTGCGCGCGGTCGGCATCGACCGCGTATTGGCCGAAGCGGGTGCGGCCAAGGCCTCGCTGTATGCGCACTTCGGCTGCAAGGACGACCTGGTGGCCGCGCATATCCAGCGCCGCGTGACCAGTGCCCGCGCCGAGATCGAGGCCTATGTCGCCGATACGGCCCCGGCGAAACGCGCGCTGCGCTTTTTCGACTGGGTGGTGGAGATGACGAAATCACGGGATTTCCGCGGCTGCCCGCTGCAGCATGTGGTGGCCGAGCTGAGCGATCCCAAGCATCCGGCCCGCATCGTTGCCGCCGAACAGCGCGCATGGCTGCATGCGAAATTTGTCGAATGGACGAAGGCGGCCGGCGCCGCCAATCCGGCGGCGACCGCCAATGCGCTGGTCGTGCTGTTTGACGGCGCGGTGGTGGCGTCGGAACACGACGGCCCGCAGCGGGCGCGGGATGCGCGCTGGATGGCGGGGCAGCTGCTGCAGCAGGGCTGAGCGCCCTGGTCCGGGGCATTCGCGGCCGGCGCCGCTTTCGGTTAAATCAGCAGCCCCTGGTCGCGGATTTTTATTATCATCACCGGTATTCCGCGATGTAAAAAAATTCCGGCTCCGCCGCAGGGTTCCCATGCGCCGCAAAAAAACTCCGATCATCATCGACGTAGAAGCTTCCGGCTTCGGCAACGGCAGCTATCCCATCGAAATCGGCGTGGCGATGGATGATGACAACAAGTACTGTGCGCTGATCCTGCCCGCAGCCGGCTGGGAGCACTGGGATGAGGACGCGGAAAAAGTCCACCGCATCGCCCGCGACATCCTCGAAACCCACGGCCAGCCGATCCGCGAGGTCGCCGAAAACATGAACCGGCTGTTCGAGGGCAAAACGCTGTATACCGACGCCTGGGGCGTGGACAAAACCTGGATCACCAAGCTCTTCTACAAGGCGGGCATCGACATGAAATTCAGCGTCAGCCCGCTCGAACTCATACTCAGCGAGGAACAGATGGCGCGCTGGCACGCGACCAAGGACAAAATCCTCTCTGAAGTACAGAAGCACCGCCATCGCGCCAGTTTTGACGCCTGGATCATCCAGGAAACCTACAAGCGGACACTGGCCGAAACACCCGGCTGACCGGATCCTGTTCGTATCGTGAACTGCACAGCGGCGGGCGGCAGGCCGGCCTTTATGATGTGCAGTCAGGAAGCCCCATCCGGGCCGCGCCGCAAGCCGCAACCGCCACAGGAAGAGACCGACCATGAGCAAGGCAGCACTGCGCACAATTTTGCCGATTGCGGGCTGGCCCGAATCGCTGGCCGACAAGGTTGAAATCAGCGGCGGCAGCGATCCGGTGCTGCCCACGCCGTTCCGCATCAGCGAAACCGCGGCGGCCACGCTGGCTGCGGTCGGGCTCGCAGCCTCTGACCTGTGGCAGTTGCGCACCGGACGCGAACAGCGCGTCGCAGTGGACCTGCGGCGCGCGACGGCATCGCTGCGCAGCGGGCATTACCTGACCATCGACAACACCTATGTTTCACCGGCGCCGAACGCGGTGATGGGCACCTATCCGGCAAAAAACGGCCGCTGGAGTTATCTGCACTGCAATTTTCCCAATCACCGCGCCGCCGCGCTGAAGGTGCTCGGCGTGGCGGAGGATCGCGAAGCCGTGCGCAAGGCCGTTGCGCAGTGGGACGCGCTCGAACTCGAAGAAGCCATCATCGCCGCCAAGGGCGCGGGCGGCATGGTGCGTTCGATGGAGGAGTGGGCCAAACATCCGCAGGGCATCGCGGTGGCGACGCTGCCGCTGATGGAAATCACCAGGATCGGCGACAGTCCGGCAGAACCGCTGCCGGCCGGCGACCGGCCGCTGTCGGGCATCCGCGTACTGGACCTGACGCGCGTCATCGCCGGGCCGACCTGCGGCCGTACCTTGGCCGAGCACGGCGCCGATGTGCTGAAGATCAGCGCCGAACACCTGCCCAGCCTCGGCCGCCAGGAATACGACACCGGCCACGGCAAACTCTCGGCGCATCTTGATCTGCGCGACGACAAACAGAAGGAAATCCTGCGCCACCTTGCACGCGAAGCCGATGTGTTTTCGCAGGGCTATCGCCCGGGCACACTGGCCGGACGCGGGTTCTCGCCCGAGGCGCTGGCTGAAATCCGTCCCGGCATGGTCGTGGTTTCGCTGTCGGCCTTCAGTCATGTCGGGCCCTGGGCCTCACGCCGCGGCTTTGATACGGTGATCCAGACGGTCAGTGGCATCACCACGCGCCAGGGCGAAGTATTTCCCGGCGCCGCACCCGGACCGCAGTTTTATCCGGTGTCCGCGATCGATTTTCTCACCGGTTACCTGATGGCCTTCGGCACCATGGTGGCGCTGGGCCGCCGCGCGCGCGAAGGCGGCAGCTGGCATGTGCGGATTTCGCTGGCGCAGGTCGGACGCTGGCTGGTCAGCCGCGGCCAGGTGCCGGAAGCAGAACTGAAAAACATTGCGAAGGATTTCACCCCGGAAGAACTGCAGCGCTGGTCGATGATCAGTGAAACTCCGGTGGGACGGCTGCAGCACCTTGCACCGGTGCTGCAGATGTCAGAGACCCCGACCCGCTGGGCGCGCACCATGGTGCCGCTGGGCCACAGCCAGCCGGTGTGGCCGCCGCGCAGCGGCTGATTTTCCGGGGCGGCAATCCGCGCGCTCAGTCGATGTGCGCGCCGGTGACCTTGACCACTTTTTCCCATTTGCGGATGTCGTCCGCAATCAGCCTGCTCATGTCCTGCGGCGTGCTGGTCTGCGTCTCTACGCCCTGAACCGAGAGTTTTTCGCGGATATCCGGCTGGTTCAGCACCTGGCCCACTTCGCGGTTCAGGCGGTTGATGATGTCGGCGGGGGTGTTCGCCGGCGCGAACATCGCGTACCACAGCTCGGCTGAAAAACCGGGCACGGTTTCGGCAATCGCCGGAATCTGCGGCAGCGCCGGCGAACGTTTCGGTCCCGTCACCGCGATGGCGCGCAGACGTCCCGAGCGGATGTGCGGCATCACCGTGATCGCCGAAGCGAAGGACAGCACAATCTGGCCGCCCAGCAGTTCCGTCACCGCCAGCGCCGTGCCCTTGTACGGCACATGCACCAGCTTCGTGCCCGCCGTGATGTCCATCAATGCGCCCACCAGGTGTCCGAGCGAGCCGCTGCCGGAGGAGCCGTTGGTGATTTCATTGGGACGCGCGCGCGCCACGGCGAGCAGTTCCTTGGTGTTGCGGGCCGGGAACGACGGATGCACGACCAGGATCAGCGGGCTGGTGCCGATCTGCGTGACCGGCGCGAGGTCCTTGCTGACGTCAAACGGCAGCTTGCGGTAGAGGTGGGGATTGATGGTGATCGCATTCGGCAGCACGATCAGGGTGTAGCCGTCGGGCGGTGATTTCACCACATACTCGGTGCCGAGGATGGTGTTGGCCCCCGGCCGGTTTTCGACGATCACCTGCTGGCCGAGGCGCGTCGGGGCGCTGAGTGAAGCGGCGATCAGCCGCGACAGCGTGTCGTTGCCGCCGCCGGGTGCGAACGGCGAAATGATGCGCAGGGTCTTGGCCGGCCAGGTCTGTGCATGCAGCGGTGCAGTGGCGGCCAATGCCGGCAACAGCAGCAGGGACATGCGCAGGATGGATGCGGTGCGTTGCAGAATGCTCAAAATGTTCTCCTCTCGTTGGCTTTGGCCAGACTGGCATTGTTGCCGGCTCAGCGTTGCGCCGCTGCACGGTCCGGGAAAAATTCATTCATCATGAAGGCTTCCAGCCCGGAATTGTCGCGCGCGCGCGCCGAAAGCGTAATGTAACGCCCCAGGCGCTGTGATTCCCAGAGAAAATCCTCGTTTTCGAATTCGCGGATGATGGAAATCATCTTGCGCACCACCGCTATGCGGATGTCGCTGTTGTTGCCCCTGCGCACCTCGATCAGCTGCTTGGTGTTGCGGTTGACGTTCTTGTTCCAGCCGTAGAACAGGAATTCCGCGTAATCCAGGCTTATGCTCTGGATGTCGAACACGCCGCCGCTCTTGTTCGGATCGTAGCCGAAGGTGCGCTGGTTCGCCGAGCCGAGGTTGCCGGCGATGATGCGCTGCCTGCGCGCTTCGGCCTCATCCACCTGCGTCACCTGCGGCTGCGCGTTCACCGCGGTTTCGCCGCGCGCGCGGCGCCGCGCTTCGATATACGAGGCCATGTCGCCGACGACGGGTGCGGACTTGGGTGCTGGCGCCACCGGCGGCGCCTCGGGTTTCGGTTCCTTCAGCGCAATGACCGGCGGCGTGGGCGGCGGACGCGGTACGGCCTTGGCGCGCGGCGCGCGCGGCGCCGGCTCAGGCGCCGGTCGCGGCTGGGCGGGCGCCGCAGGCTGTGAAGGCAGCAGGGGCGGTCCCGGCGGGGCCAGCCGCAGGGACAGTGTCGGAGGCGTATCCAGATCGCCGCTGGTCTTGGGCAACTGTACCGAAATCGGCGGCAGCTCCCACAGGGCGGCGAGATGCAGCAGTATCGACAGCGCGACGGCCACCCAGATCCGGGGGATCACCACGCCATCGCGCCTGCTGCGGAACTCGTCGATCCGGTCGTTTATCAATGCACTGCTGCCTTGCCGCCATGGGGTTGCCCGGACGACGGCCTGAAAGGCCGGCTTCAATCAGGGCTCGGGTCGGGGAATATAGCCTGTCAGACCCGCTTTGATGGGCCGGATTCATATTAATTCTCGGGAATTCTCCCGCCGACCGGGTTTCCGTCAGCGAAAGCGGATCTTCGCCACCAGGATCGATCCGGCCAGCAGCAGTGTCACGGCATTGGCGAGGATCAGCGGCAGGTCGTCAATCAGGATGCCGTAGGCCAGCCACAGCGTGATGCCCGACACCATCAGGGCGAACATCGCGAGCGAGACATCACGCGTCGAACGCGAGCGCCAGGCCTTGATCGCCTGCGGCGCGAAAGCCGCGGTCGTCAGCACCGCAGCGGCCATGCCGATCCAGGTGGCGGAAAAAGCGGGGTCAGTCATCGTGCCGCCAGTGTACTGCACGTTACTGTACGCGGATATCGGCTTCCCTGATCACGCGCGCCCATTTCTCCAGGTCGGCGCGCAGGAAGGCGCCAAACTCGGCCGGGGAGCTGGTGGCGACATCGAGCCCGGATTTGGCGAGTTGGCCCTTCACTTCCGGGCTCTGCATGAACTTCACCACTTCAGTATTGACGCGCTGGATGATCTCCGGCTTCACGCCTGCCGGCGCAAACAGACCGTACCAGGTGTTGATGACCAGTTCCGGCATGCCGGCCTCGGCGGTGGTCGGCACCTTGGGAATGGTCGGCACCCGTTCCGGCACCAGCACCGCCAGCCCGCGCAGGCGGCCGCTGTTGATGAAGGGGATGGTCGCGGGCACCGTCACCATCACCATCTCGGCCTCGCCGCCGAGGATGTGGGTGAGCGCGATGCTCGCGCCCTTGTACGGTACATGCAGGATGTTGACCTTGGCCAGCGACTTGAACAGTTCGCCCGCGAGGTGGTTCGAAGAACCCACGCCGCCGGAACCGAAACTCAGCTTGCCCGGATGCGCCTTCGCCAGCCGCACCAGTTCGCCAATGTTTTTTGCCGGCACCGATGGATGCAGCACAAACACATTGGGCACGGTCGACAGCTGCGTGATGGCGCTGAAATCGCGCAGCGTGTCGTAGTTGAGTTTTTTGTACAGGCTGGGGCTGATCGCCAGCGAAGGACTGGTCAGCAGAAAGGTGTGGCCGTCGGGCGGCGATTTGGCCGCGAGTTCAGCCGCGAGGTTGCCGCCCGCGCCGGGGCGGAAATCGGCGATCACCGTATGTCCGAGCGCCGCAGTGAGTTTTTCCGCCACCAGCAGCCCGAGGATCTGCGAAGCGCCGGTGGGGAAGGCCACGATCACGCGCACATTGCGTTCGGGATATTTCTGCGCAGCAGCCGGCGTCGCGAAAAAGGCAGCGAAGGATACAGCGCAAGCCAGCAAAGCCAGACGCAACGGGTCAGGGGCAGCAGTCATCGTGGTTCTCCTCCCACAGCATGCGACGCAAAAAACAAGGGGCCGGGTTTTTGTTCTCCGGCCCCTCAACAATAGCGCGACTCCCGCTTTTGCAAAAAATATCAATTAAATCATATAGTTACGATATTTTCGCGGGCTTTTAATTGGTCTGGATGCCGGCCTTGGTCACGACCTCGGTGTATTTCGCGATCTCGCTTTTCAGCAGCTTGGTCAGATCCTCGGGGCTGCTGACGATGGGATCCAGCGCCTGCTGTTCGTAAAACTCGCGCACTTCCTTGGTGTCCAGCGCTTTCTTGATCTGCGCATGCAGCGTGGTCACCACGTTCTGCGGCGATTTCGCCGGCAGGAATACGGCATACCACTGGTCCGTGACAAAACCGGGATACACCGAATTCATCGTCGGCAGTTTCGGATCCCAGGCCGTCGGTTTTTCGGTGGTGACTGCGAGCGCGCGGATGCGTTTTGCGTTGAGGTGCGTCAGCAGGGAAGTGGGCGTGTTGAAAATCATGTCGGCTTCACCGGTGGCCAGTCCCAGCGCCGACGGTCCGCCGCCCTTGTACTGCACGATCACGCTTTTGGCCTTGGTGAACTGCTTGAACATCTCGGCCGACAGGTGGCTGGTCGTGCCCGCGCCGTTGGCCGCGATGTTGAGTCCCTGCGGCGCCTGCTTCGAAAGGGCGACCAGTTCCTTGATCGACCGCGCGGGAACGCTGCTGTGTACCGCGAGCACCAGCGCCGTGTTGCTGACCCAGGTCACCGGAACCAGATCCTTCAGCAGGTCGAAGCGGATGCTTTTTTTCTGCAGCACCGCGTTCAGTGAAATCGATGCCGTGGTCATCAGCACCGTGTAGCCGTCGGGCGCGGCCTTGACGACTGCTTCTGCGCCGATCAGGCCGCCGGCACCTGTGCGGTTCTCAACGATGAAGGGCTGGCCCAGTCCCTGGCGCAGCTTGTCGGCGATCAGGCGACCCTGCAGGTCGGTGCCGCCGCCGGTGGCGAAGGGCACGATGAACCGGACCGGTTTGTCGGGGTATTGCTGTGCGAAGGCGGTGCTGATGGCGCCAAAAACAATGGCGGCTGAAGCCAGAAGGCAGTTGCCCAGTGTGTTGCGGTTCATTATTTCTCCTCGTTATGGGCACGGCGTGATGAAAGCGCAGGGTCTGATGCCCCATGGGGTTTGCCGTGCTTGAGGAATAGTAGACCTTTTTCCGGGTGGATGGTTCTGCCTCGCTGCAAACCGCCGCCGCACTCAAACAGGCGGCGGCGGTTTGCGGCCCGCAATCCCGCTAGCGCGCAGCGGCGGGAAACGCCGGCAGCTTGCCCACGTCGCGCGCATCGTGCTGGATGATGACGGTCGCCTTGAGGTTGGCCGCGAGTTTTTTGATGCGGTCGAGCGAGGCGATCGTGTCGGCGCGGTTGAAGTTGAAGGTCGGCACGCCGTTCGATTCGTAATTTTCGTGGAAATGCGCCGCGTCGCCGACGAGGATGACGGGGCCCTTGTCCTTCAGCTTCACCAGCAGGCTGCGATGTCCCGGCGTGTGTCCCGGCGTGTTCATGATCAGCACGCTGCCGTCGCCGAACACGTCCTTGTCGGCGGCCAGGGGTTCAACCTTGCCGCCGCCGCTGATCCAGTGGGTGAAAGTCTTGAAGTTCACGCCCGGCGCCGGCTTGGGACTGCTGATCGCCGCCCAGTCATCCCTGCCGATCAGCACTGTTGCACCCGGGAACGAGCCGACCTGTCCGGTATGGTCGCCGTGGTAATGGCTGATGCCGACGTACTTGATCTGTTCGGGCGTGACATTGACCTGCGCCAGTTGATCCACCACGCTCACCTTGGGCCGCACATCCGCGGCGGCGCTCATCGAATGCCCGGTATCCCACAGCATGTATTCGCTGCCGTGCTTTATCAGATAGCAGCTGTAGACAAAATCGACCTTGCGGTCGCCGTAAGCATAAGTATCGGAGAAGCGGTCGTTGACGGTTCTCGCGCCGCCCGTGCCGCATTCGAGGCGCGAGAGCGTCACTTCGGGCGCGGACTGGGCCCAGGCGGACGGCGCCGCCAGCGCGGCGGCACAGACTGCAATCATCGATAGGCTGATGCGTCGAAACATGATCGATACCTCCATGGCGTTTGAGTGGCCCCGGTTTGCGCCGGGCGGTTCGGCAGCGGCGTATATCCGCTTACAGCTCCCGCACCAGCAGCTTGCGGAACTTGATCGGTCCGGCGTTGAACTGCAGACCGATGCGTCCTTCGTGGGTTTTGGCGTACGCGGTGCCGGAAGTGACCACGCCGTTCAGCTTGACCGTGATCTCGGTGCCCTTCACGTAGACCTCGCAGGTGTTCCAGCGCCCGCCGGCCTTGTAGATCGGTTCCACCGAGGCGACGTTGACGAGGCTCCCCGTGCTGTACTGCCGCGCCGGGTTCTTGTCCCAGATCTGGACTTCGTAGGCGCCGGAAGCCGTGTTCACGTTGGCCGGGTCCGGCGCACGCACGTAGATGCCGCTGTTGGTGTCGTCAGCCGCCCAGAATTCGGCATAGACCTCGAGGTCGCGGTAATTCTTTTTGGTGATCAGCACGCTCGCGCCCTTGCCCGCGGTGAGCTTGTCCGCCTGGATCGCGCCGTCTTCCGCGCGCCAGTTGGCGGTGCTGCCCGACACGGTGAAGTTGTCCAGGCCGGCGGCGCCGTCGATCAGCGTCGTCCAGCCTTGGGAAGCAGTCATCGATGTGCAGCCCGCCATCGCCCACGCGAGCGCCAGCATCGCCACGGAATAAAGCAGATTCTTTTTCATGTTGTGCGGCTCCTTGAGTGTTTTCAGGAATTATTTTTCCATCGCGCCGTAGACCAGCGCCGCCATCTGCTCGCGATAGTACTTGCGGATTTCGCCGGGGCCGACGGTCATGGTCACCACGACCAGTTGCTCTTTCGGGTCCACCCAGAAAATCGTGCCGTTGGCGCCGTTCCAGGAATAATCGCCGACATTGCCGTTGGTGGCGGCGATGCCCGGCTCGGTCCTGACCGCGACGCCGAGGCCGAAGCCGTAACCGGCGCGGCCCGCTTCAGTGCCGGCGACATTGTTCTTGATGTCCTTGCCGAGATGGTCCGAAGTCATGAACTGCACGGTCTTCGGGCTCAACACGCGCTTGCCGTCGATCTCGCCGCCATTGAGCAGCATCTGGCCGAAACGGATGTAATCCGCTGCAGTGCCCAGAGCACAACCGCCGCCGCATTCGAGCTTGGGCGTTTCACGCAGCAGCCGCACGCTCTGCGGTTTGCCGGTGATGGGATCGATGGGCAGGGGCTGCGCAAGCCGGCTGCGCTTGTCGGCGGGTACCGCGAAGCTTGTATCCGGCATGCCGACCTTGGACCAGATGCGTTCCGCCAGCGCTTCGGAGAGCCGTTTGCCGCTGACTTTTTCAACGACCATGCCCAGCACGTCGATGGAAAGGCTGTAATCCCAGGTCGTTCCCGGCTGGTAGAGCAGCGGAATCTTCGGCAGCGCCTCCATGAACTCCGCGCCGGTCATGGCGTACGCGGTTGCCGTCGAAGACGCCGGCCACAGCTTGTGGATGGGCGTGTTGCCGCGGCCGCCGTAAGTAATGCCCGAGGTATGGCGCATCAGGTCCTGGATGAAAATCGGATTTTTTGCCGGCACCGTGCTGACCTGGCCGTTGCCGTCCACCACGCCGACCTGCATCGCCGCAAACTGCGGGTAGTACGCCGAGAGCGGCGACTTCAGCGGCAGCCTGCCTTCCTCGTACAGGGTCAGCGCGCCCACCACCACCATCGGCTTGGTCATTGAGGCCAGCGCAAAAATGGCGTCGGTCTTCATCGGCGTGTTGGCGCCCTTGTCCTGAAAGCCGATGGCCTTGTAGTAGACCAGCTTGCCGCCGCGCGCGACCGCGACGACCGCGCCGGGGATGCGGTCGCGGCTGATCTCGTCGGCAAAAAAGCGGTCGATTCTTTGCAATGCGCTTTCCGAGAACCCGGCCTTCGCCGGATCGATGCGCGGCAAGGGATCCGCAGCCCCCGCGGCGGGCGCCAGCAGGGACAGCAGGGTGGCGGTGGCAAGCAGTGTCAGTCTTTTGATCATGATCTCCCCTCATTCAGTGTCAGGAACGCAGGCGCGAGCCCGCATATCGGGTATTGCAGGGAACATGGCTCTTGCAGCGCAATGAAGCGCCGGGCCACTGCCACGAAGGCTGAGGGGTGGCAGCCTTATGCTGGCTGCTCACGCAGGGTGGGATTCCACGTGGCTGCAAATTACGCTGCGGCCATCACAGCGTCAAGCGACATGCGGCGCGCAGCGGCCTTTGCGCGCCGCCGGGGAGTATTGCCTAAGCAGTTCATTAAATTGAACTAATGGAAGGGGCTGCCGCAGCAGCTTTGGCGGTTTGATGTGGCGCCGCGGGAGTTTGCGGCCGCTGATCTGCGGTGCGCAGCTGCAATCAGCGGGTACGTCAGACGAATACTGCGCCGACCTGTTTTTCTGCGGATCGAAATCCCGCAGGTCCTGGCTTTCATATCTGCCCCGGGTTTATGCAGCCATTCCGTCCAGCATACGGTCAGCTGGTTGACGCATCCGGGTGTGCTCCTAGAATGACCTGAGTCTTGCTTTACACACGCCTTGTCCGGCGCGACATCACTGACCCCAGGAAAACCGCTTTGAAGACCATCACCCGTTTCCCGCACTCGTACACCGAAACCGAAGACTGCTGGATCCCGATGCCGGACGGCATCAAGCTCGCCGCCAAGCTGTGGCTGCCGGATATTGCACAGACCAAGCGTGTGCCGACGATCATCGAGGTCATTCCCTACCGCAAGCGCGACATCTACGCGCCGCGCGACGCCATGCACCACCGCTACTTCGCCGGCCACGGCTACGCCTCCATGCGCATCGACATGCGCGGATCGGGCGATTCGGACGGCATCCAGGGCGTGTTTTCCATCGGCGGCGAGGCGGACGATACGGTGGAAGCGCTGAAATGGATTGAACAGCAACCATGGAGCGACGGCCAGGTGGGGATGTTCGGCATTTCCTGGGGCGGCTTCCAGGGCATACAGACGGCGAACCGCGCGCCGAAGCAGCTGAAGGCCGTGATCGCGCAATCCTTCGCGCCCGACCGTTACCGCTACAGCCAGGTCTACCGCGGCGGCTGCGTGCTGCTGCGCTCCATCCGCTGGTCGAGCCAGCTCTTCGGCTACAAGTCGCGCGCCCCCGATCCACTGCTGGTCGGCGCCAAATGGCGCGACATGTGGATGGCGCGTCTCGAAAACGACACGCCGCAGATCGTCGCAGCGCTGCAGCACCAGGGCTTTGACCGCTACTGGAGCGAGCGCGCCGTCGATTTCCGCAACATCAAGGCGCCGTTCTATGCGCTGAGCGGCTGGGCCGACGGCGCCTATGTCAGTGCGGTGGACGAAACCCTCAGCAAGCTTTCCACGCCGGCCAAAGGACTCATCGGTCCCTGGGGGCACCGCTACGGCCACCTCGGCATGCCAGGGCCGGCCATCGGACTGTTGCAGGAAGCGCTGCGCTGGTACGACCAGTGGATGCGCGGCAAGGACACCGGCATCATGGATGAGCCGAAACTGATCGCATGGATGCCGCGTTCGGTGCCGGCGAAGGCCTTCTACGCCGAATCGCCCGGGCGCTGGGTTGCCGAAGACCAGTGGCCGTCGCCGCGCATCAAGCCGCGCCGCTTTTTCCTCGCCGCCGACGGCACGCTCGCCGCCAAGGGCGGACGCGCAGTGAAGCGCAGCTGGAAGTCGCCGCAGACTTTGGGCCTCGCCTGCGGTGAGCTGATGCCGTGGTTCCAGCACGGCGCGAGCCCCGAGCTCCCCGGTGACCAGCGCATGGATGACGGCCAGTCGCTGTGCTTCGACAGCGCGCCGCTGGCGCAGGATCTGGAAATTCTCGGCACCACGAATGCCGAACTGACACTCGCCGTCGACCGGCCGACGGCCTTCATCTGCGTGCGCGTCTGCGACGTCGCGCCCGACGGCGCATCGACGCGCGTCACCTACGGCGTGTTCAACCTCACGCACCGCGACGGCGCCGCCAAACCGAAAAAGCTGCAGCCCGGCACTGAATACAAGATCCATTTCCCGCTCATCGACGCCGCCTATTCCTTCGCCAGGGGCCACCGCATCCGTGTCGCGGTGTCGACGACTTACTGGCCGCTGATCTGGCCGTCGCCGGAACCCGTCACGCTGACGCTGGTCGCCGGCAAGAGCGCGCTGTCGCTGCCGGTGCGTCCGCGCACGAAGCGCGACGACAAGCCGCCGAAATTCAAGCCGCCGGAATCCGCGCCGGCTTTCCCGCGGACTGCGCTGACCCCGGGCGGACGCACCCGCACCATCCACAGCGATCTCGGCTCGGGCGAGACCATCGTCGACGTCACCGACAGCAGCGGCCGCAACCGCTACGATGAAATCGACCTGGTCGCCGAGGCGCGCTCGACCGAGCGTTACCGCGTCGTGGACAGCGATCCGCTGTCCGCGACCGCCGAAGTGACCTGGACCTGGGCATTCGAGCGCGGCGACTGGCACATCCGCACCGAAACCCGCACCCAGGTGTCCTGCACGAAAAAAGATTTTGTCATCCGTGCACGGATTGAAGCCTACGAGGGCAAGAAACGCGTGTTCGAACGCGACTTCGAGGAGCGTGTGCCGCGCAACGGCAACTGAAGAAAAACCAAGGAGAAATCGCATGAAAAATCTGAAACGGGCTGCCGTGTTGCTCGCCACGGCCTGCTTGTTCACGGGGGCCCACGCGCAGAAATTCCCGGAACGGCCGGTCACGCTGGTGATTCCATTCCCGCCCGGGGCTTCGACCGACGCCTTCGGCCGGCTCATTGCCCAGCGCATGTCGCAGGACCTCAAGCAGCAGGTCGTGGTGATGAACCGCGACGGCGCGGCCGGCGTCATCGGCACCAACTTCGTCGCGCGCGCGGCGCCTGACGGCTACACGCTGCTGTGGGGCACCTCGTCCGGGCTCGCGATCATGCCGGCGCTGAAAAAGAAACTGCCGTACGACCCGCAGCGCGATTTCGCGCCGATCAGCCTCGGCGCAAAAGTATCCTGGGTGCTGGTGGTGCATCCCTCGGTGCCGGTGCGCGACGTCAAAGGGCTGGTCGCGCTGGCGAAGAAAAATCCCGGCAAGATGAATTTCGCGTCGGCCGGCACCGGCGGCGCGCCGCACCTCGCCGGCGAGTTGTTCAAGTCGGTGGCGGGCATCGACGTCGTACACATCCCGTACCGCGGCACGGCGCTGTTCGCCGTCGACCTCGTTGCCGGACAGGTGGATTACGGTTTCGCGAGTCCGCTGACGACGGTGCCCTTCACCGAGACCGGCCGGCTGAAGGCGCTGGCCGTGACTTCAAACAAGCGGCTCGACGTCTATCCCGATGTGGCGACGATG
This sequence comes from uncultured Bordetella sp., assembly GCA_964606765.1. Taxonomy (GTDB): domain Bacteria; phylum Pseudomonadota; class Gammaproteobacteria; order Burkholderiales; family SG8-41. The sequence continues at coordinate 76,049 of CAZSIR010000001.1, forward strand.
GCCGAGGCGGGTTTCCCCGGTTTCGAGCTCACGCAGTGGTACGCGATGCTTGCGCCGGCGCGCACGCCGCCCGAAATCATTGCGACGCTCAATGCCGCCGTTCGCAACGCGCTCACCGATCCCAATGTGATCAAGCGCCTCGCCAACGACGGCGGCCTGCCCGCGCCGACGACGCCTGAAGGCCTCGCGGAATTCATCCGCAACGACACCGCGGCGTACGCGAAGATCGTCGAGAAGGCGCATATCAAGACCGAGTGACCGCCGGCCCTGACCGGGCCAAACGGCAGCGCGAAAGACCCGCAAACGGACGCCGGTCTTTCGCGCTTCTTACGCTACGGTTACTTCAGCCCGGCACGCCGAATTCGCGACGGCAGATCTCCGCCAGCTTCGCAACGCCCTGGCTGATTTCCTCGTGACTCAGGCTGGCAAAGCAAAGCCGCAGGCGGCTCTTGGCGTGCGTCTTGTTCACCGACCATTCCGGGCCGGGATTGATCGCGACGCCCGCGGCCTGCGCCAGCGGAAATAATTTCAGCGTATCCACGCCGTCCGGCAGCTTCACCCACAGGAAGATGCCGCCCTTGGGGTCGTCGAACTCCGCCGCCGCGCCGAACTGCTCGCGCAGCGCCTCCATCAGCGTCACCAGCTTCGCGCGCAGGCTCTTGCGCAGCGCCGGGACATGCCTGGTGAAATGCGCGGTGCAGTATTCGGCGAGGACCATCTGTTCCAGCGCGCCGGAACCGGCATCGGTCTTCAGCGCCAGCATGCGCGACAGGATGGACCACGGCGCGACGATGTAACCCACGCGCAGGGCCGGCGCGATGGTCTTGGAGAAGGAGCCGATGTAAATCACATTGCCGGCGTCGCTCAGTGCATGAATTGCGGGCGGGCGTTCGCCGGACCAGATCAGATCGGCGTAGCAGTCGTCCTCGAACACCGGCACGCCGTATTCAGCAGCGAGCTTCAGCAGCGCCTGCCGCCGTTCCAGCGGCAGGATCGTGGCGCTGGGGTTCTGCACCGTCGGTATGGTGTAGATGTATTTTGGCCGTATTCCTTTGGTTTTTAAATCTTTTAATGCGGCTTCCAGCGCAGCTATGCGCAGGCCGTCGCGGTCGAGCGGAATGCCCACCGGCGTCACGCCGAGCTTCAGCAGGCGGTTGATCGAGCCCTGGTAGCAGTCCTCCTCGATGAGCACGGTGTCGCCGCGCGTGAGCAGCGTGAGGTTCACCAGGTCCAGCGCCTGCAGCGAGCCCGAGGTGATCAGGATGTCGTCGGCGCTGCAGGTAATGGAGGCATCGTGCTTCAGCTTCGCCACCAGAAAATCGCGCAGCGCGCGATAACCCTGCGGGCCGCTGTTGAGGCCGTAGGTCGACAGCGTGCGCCCCTCGCGTCGCAGCACCGCATCGGCCGCCGCGATCAGGCCATCGAGCGGCAGCGCGTCCGGATCATTGTTGCCGCCGGTGAAATCGAATTTGACGCGACCGGCCCAGCGCGCGGCTGCGGGCGGCAGGCCGACGGGGAGCAACGGGGAGAAATCGAAAGGGGCGGTCATGGCCATCCTTGTTGAACGGTAAAAGTCAGCAGGCAGTGTAACTTTGATTGAGAAGCGACACGGAGCCCGGTGAATTCAATTCAAGTCGCAGCGCATGATGTGGAATTTGCCTGCACGCGGATTGGAATGTTGCGGTGCCAGAACGGCGGCAGCGGTTGCGTTAAATCACGGGCGCTGTACCCTGTCAGTCAGAGGAGGAGCCATGCAGTCCACCGAATCACGCATTACCGAATCAGGTATCACCATCAAGCGCCTGCATCCGCTGTTCGTCGCCGAAGTGACAGGCGTCGATCTGACGGCGCCCCTGCCGCGCGGGGATTTCCGTGCGATCTGGGATGCGTTCAACGAGCACCAGATCCTCGTCTTCCGCGACCAGCGCTTTGACGACGCATCGCAGATCGCCTTCAGCCGCCATTTCGGCGAACTGGAAACCATGATCGCCCACCCCGGCAATGACTGGAACCCCGGGCACATCTCGGTGATGACCAATCTCGGCAAGGACGGCAAATTTCTGCCGCTGGACCATCCGGCGATGCAGCACAGGGCGCGCAACGAGGACTGGCACAGCGACAGCTCCTTCAAGCCGGTGGCGGCCCTGGCGTCGCTGCTGTCATCGCGCATCGTGCCCCCGGCCGGAGGCAACACCGATTTCGCCAGCGCCCGCGCGGCGTATGCGGACCTCCCTGCAGAGCGCAAAGCCGCGCTGGAAGGTCTGACCGCTCTGCACCGCATGACGCTGCGGGATGCGGCCAACGACAAAGGCTACAAGGACGAAGACAAGAAACGCCATGTCGTCACCCACCCGCTGGTCCGCGCCAACCCGGTCAACGGCCGCAAGGCGCTTTACGTCGG
>CAZSIR010000002.1:0-2916 GCA_964606765.1 uncultured Bordetella sp.
TGGCGCAGTACTTCCGCTACAACCAGCAGATCCACATCAAGTTCATGGAATGTGCGGGCAATGCGACGTTGGCGCAGACCTATCGCGGGCTCAATGCACATGTGAAGCGTGCCCGCTATATGGCCAACCTGTCGCGCGAACGCTGGGACAAGGCGGTCAGGGAACACGAGGAGATGGTCGACGCGCTGGTCAAACGCGACGGCGCGCGGCTGCAGACGCTGCTGCGCGACCACCTGGCCAACAAGCTGGTGATGGTCATGGAGGCCCTTGATGCCAAAAGCACGGAGGCCGCTCGATGAACGCGCCCGTACAGCCCGTGCACCTGGTGCGCTCTTCGCCCGACCGCAGCAGGCTGGCGCAGCGCCTGCGCCGCGAACTGCGCGGGGAAGTGCTCTTTGACGCCGCATCGCGCGGCCGCTATTCCACCGATGCGTCGATCTACCAGATCGAACCGGTCGGCGTGGTGGTGCCGCGGGATGAAAACGATGCACTGGCCGCGCTGCAGATTGCAGTGGAGCAGGGTGTGCCCCTGCTGCCGCGCGGCGGCGGCACTTCGCAATGCGGCCAGACGGTCGGCGCAGCGCTGGTGCTGGATGTATCAAAACACCTGAACAAGATCACCGCCTTCGACAAGGACGCACGTACAGTCACCGTGCAGCCGGGCATGGTGCTCGACCACCTGAATGCCTGGCTGAAACCCTACGGCCTGTGGTTCCCGGTGGATGTCTCGACCAGCGCGCAGGCCACCATCGGCGGCATGACCGGCAACAATTCCTGCGGCTCGCGCTCCATCGAATACGGCAACATGGTGCACAACGTGCTGGGCATCGATGCCTGGCTGGCGGACGGTGCGCAGTATCGCTTCGGCGCGTTGCCGCAGGACCTGGCCGAACTCGACGGCCCGCGCGCGTACCGCGACCTCGTGGAACGCATCACCGGCATTGCGCGCCGCGAAGCCGAGGAAATCGAACACCGTTATCCGAAGGTATTGCGCCGAGTCGGCGGTTACAACCTCGACATGATGCTGCCACCCGGTGTGAACATGGCGCATCTGCTGGTCGGCTCCGAGGGCACGTTGGCCTTCTCGCGCCGCGTCGAGCTGCGGCTGTCGGCGCTGCCGAAACACAAGACTCTGGGCGTCTGCCATTTCCCGACGTTTTACCAGTCGATGGAGGCGCCGCAGCACATCGTCAAGCTGAAGCCCGCGGCGGTCGAGCTGGTCGACAACACGATGATCGAACTGGCGCGCAGCAATCCCGCGTTCCGGCCCATCGTCGATCAATGCGTGAAGGGCGAACCCGCAGCGATCCTGCTGGTGGAGTTTGCCGGCGAAGACCGCGACGAACAGATCCGCCGCCTGAAACAGCTGGTCGAACTGATGGGTGAACGCGGCCTCCCCGGCAGTGTGGTCGAAGTCATCGATCCCGTCGTGCAGAAGGAATTCTGGGAAGTGCGCAAGGCCGGACTGAACATCATGATGTCGATGAAAGGCGACGGCAAACCGGTGTCCTTCATCGAAGACTGTGCGGTGCCGCTGGAGCACCTCGCCGAATACACCGACCGCCTGACCCAGGTCTTCCACAAGCACGGCACCAAGGGCACCTGGTATGCGCATGCCTCGGTGGGCTGCCTGCATGTGCGGCCGATCCTCGACATGCGCCGAGATGGCGCGCAGAAAATGCGCGCGATTGCCGAAGAGGCCGCGGCGCTGGTGAAACAGTACAAAGGTTCCTACTCCGGCGAGCATGGTGACGGACTGGTGCGTTCGGAATGGATCGTGCCCTTCTTCGGGCCCAAGCTGACCGGCGCCTTCGAGGAGATCAAGGACATCTTCGACCCGAAAGGTTTGATGAACCCGGGCAAGATCGTGCGGCCGTCGAAGCAGGATGACCGCAGTCTGTTCCGCTTCAAGCCGGACTATGCGGCTCAGCCCCCGGCGACGGTGCTCGACTGGTCAGAGTGGGAAACCGACGCGGAGCATCGGGGGGGCGGCTTCGCTAAAGCCGTCGAGATGTGCAACAACAACGGCCATTGCCGCAAGTTCGATGCCGGCACCATGTGTCCGTCGTACCGCGTGACGCGCGAAGAACAACACCTGACGCGCGGCCGCGCCAACACCCTGCGTCTCGCGCTGTCCGGCCAACTCGGCCCGGATGCGCTGACTTCACAGCCGGTGCGCGAGGCGATGGAACTCTGCGTATCCTGCAAGGGCTGCAAGCGCGAATGCCCGACCGGCGTCGACATGGCCAAGATGAAAGTCGAGTTCCTGCACCACTGGCACCGCCATCACGGGCTGACTTTGAAGGAGCGGTTGATTGCCTGGCTGCCGCGTTATGCACCCTGGGCGGCGCGGCTGGCGCCGGTAACGAATGTCATGCAGCGCCTGGCAAAACCGCTGCTGGGTTTTGCCGCGCAACGCTCGCTGCCAGCCTGGCGCAGCGACGCTTTTGTTGCGCCTGCAGCGACCGCGGCCGGCGGCCGTGAAGTGGTGCTGTTCGTAGATACCTTCAATACGTACTTCGAGCCGGAAAATGCCCGTGCTGCCGTCAAGGTGCTGGAAGCTGCGGGATATACCGTGCACATGCCGCGCCCAGACGGTGAAGAGCGGCCTTTGTGCTGCGGCCGGACTTTCCTCGCCGGAGGTTTGGTGCATGAAGCACGCGCCGAAGCGCAACGCATGATCGCGACGCTGAAGCCTTACATCGAACGCGGCTTGCCGGTGGTCGGGCTGGAGCCGTCCTGCCTGTTTTCACTGCGCGATGAATTTTTGTCGCTGTTGCCGGGGGCTGAAGCATCCGCACTGGCGCAGCAGGCTTTGCTGTTCGAGGAATTCATCGCCCGCGAACATGACGCCGGACGCTTCAAACCGAAACTCAAAGCCCTGCCGCAGGTGAAAGCCCTGCTGCATGGCCATTG
>CAZSIR010000002.1:3016-32134 GCA_964606765.1 uncultured Bordetella sp.
TCAAACCGAAACTCAAAGCCCTGCCGCAGGTGAAAGCCCTGCTGCATGGCCATTGCCACCAGAAGGCTTTTGCCGTGATGCCGGCGGTGCGCAAGGTGCTGGGACTGGTGCCGGACCTGAATGTCGAGCTGATCGAATCGAGCTGCTGCGGCATGGCCGGCAGTTTCGGTTATGAAGCCAGACACTACGATGCCTCGATGCGCATGGCTGAACTGTCACTGCTGCCCAAGGTGCGCGAAGCCGGGGAGCACACGCTGATCGTGGCCGACGGCACCAGCTGCCGCCACCAGATCCACGACGGTGCCGCACGCGAAGCGGTGCATGTCGCGCGAGTGCTGGCGGCTGCGCTGGCCTGATGCCCGCGGGATTGTTGCTCGATGTAGAAAATCTGCAGGTGCAGTTCGCCACGCCGCGCGGCACGGTGCGCGCGGTGCAGGGCGTTTCCTGGCAGGTCAGCGCCGGCGAAGTGCTGGCGCTGGTCGGTGAATCCGGTTGCGGCAAATCGGTGTCGGCACTGGCGGTGATGCGCCTGCTGGCGCCGAATGCTGAGATTAGCGGGCATATCCGCTTTGACAATCGCGATCTGCTGGCGCTGCCCGATGCGGAGATGCGCAAAATCCGCGGTCGCGACATTGCGATGGTGTTCCAGGACCCGATGAGTTCGCTGAATCCGGTACTGGATATCGGTTACCAGATGGCCGAACCGCTGCGCATTCATCTCGGCATGAATACGAAAGCTGCGCGTGAACGGTCGATCGAATTGCTGCAGCGGGTGGGCATTCCCGAAGCGGCGCGGCGCCTCGATCAGTATCCCCACCAGTTCTCCGGCGGCATGCGCCAGCGCGTGATGATCGCCATTGCGCTGGCCTGCAATCCGCGGCTGATCATTGCCGACGAACCGACCACTGCGCTCGACGTCACCATCCAGGCGCAGATTCTGGGCCTGATGCAGGAGCTGTCGCGCGAAATGGGCATCGCGCTGGTGATCATCACCCACAATCTCGGCGTTGTTGCGCGTTATGCCGATCGCGTCAGCGTGATGTATGCGGCGCGCATGGCGGAGCAGGCGTCGTCGGCGGATTTATTCGTGCAGCCTTTGCATCCCTACACAGCGGGCCTGCTGCGTTCGGTGCCGCGTCTCGACCGGCCACGCGGCGCAAGGCTGGAAACGATCGACGGAGCGCCGCCGGATTTGCTCGACCCGCCCCCCGGCTGCCGTTTTGCACCACGCTGCGCGTTGCGTATGGATGCCTGCGTGCAGGCGATGCCGGAACTGCTGGAAGTGGCGCCGCAGCGCTGGTCCGCCTGCATCCGTGCGCCCGAATTGTTGCAGCAGACAGTGGCCAATGTGTCGCCTGGCACGGCTGGCATCAGTAAAGCACTGGATTACAGTGCACCGCTGCTGCAGGTACGCGGACTCAAAACGTATTTTGATATCGGCGCCGGCCTGCCCCCGTTGCGCGCAGTCGATGACCTGTCCTTCGACATTGTTCGCGGCGAAACCCTGGGCCTGGTCGGTGAGTCGGGCTGCGGCAAAACCACGGTTGGTCGCACATTGCTGAAACTGGAGCAGGCGACGGCCGGACAGATCCTGTTCGACGGCATCGAAGTGACGCAGGCCACCGGGGAAGAACTCCAGCATTACCGCCGCCAGGTACAGGTGATTTTCCAGGACCCATACAGTTCGCTGAATCCGCGCATGACCATCGGTCAAATCATTGCCGAACCCTTGCTGGTGCATAAACTGCGGCCGGATGCGGTCACGGCACAGGCGCGGGTACGCGAACTGCTGCAACAGGTCGGCCTCTTCGATTACATGGCCGAACGTTATCCGCACCAGCTGTCCGGCGGTCAGCGTCAGCGCGTCGGCATTGCACGGGCGCTTGCCTTGGAGCCGTCATTCATCATCTGCGATGAACCGGTGTCGGCATTGGATGTGTCGATCCAGGCGCAGATCATCAACCTGCTGGAAGATCTACAGCAGAAACTAGGGCTGAGTTATCTCTTTATCGCGCACGACCTCGCGGTGGTGCGCCACATTGCCGACCGTGTGATGGTGATGTATCTGGGCAAGGTCATGGAGATTGCCGACCGCGACGCGCTGTATGCGGAGCCTCTGCATCCGTATACGCAGTTGCTGCTGGCTGTAGTGCCGATCCCGGATCCGGCATTGGAGGCAAAGCGGGTGCGGGAGTTGGCCGGTGGTGAAGTGCCGGGCAAGCCGGTTGTTTCGTCAGGCTGTGTATTCCAGGCGCGCTGTCCGCGGGCGACTGCGGAGTGCGGGGAAAGCGTGCCGCCGATGCGTGAAATCAGGCCGGGGCATTACGCGGCTTGCGTGAAGCTGTCGGAACCAGCGGACTTTTAATCTGAAAATTTCTACCGTCGATCAAAAACTTTCTCCGGAAGCGAAGAAAACTCGCCCATAATTTTTTTACCAACGTCCGCAGTCGGAGCATAAGCAGACGTTTAGTTAAGGTAGTCGCTAAGCCAGATTGGCCCACAAAATACGGCACTGTTGCCCGTGTATTTGTTTAGGTAGGCAGATTGGGAGGGATCAGTCGCTGCGAAGCGAAAAATTCCAGAAAACCGCGGGACTTTTGCAAGTTCTCAAGCAGGTAAGCGAGAGATAACCTCGTTGACATTTCGCTAACCAAGGCAATAATGTTCCGAATAGCAAAAAAACTTTAAAACAACCATCCGCCCGCCAGAGGAGAATCATCATTTACACGAAGATCATCGCGGCGATACTCGCTGCAGCCTGCATCACGGCCGGTGGCGGAATTTACGCGCAACCGTACCCCATCAAGCCGGTGCGCATCATCGTACCTTACCCACCGGGATCATCATACGACACCGTCAGCCGGGTGATCGGGGAAGCACTCAATGAATCGTTGGGACAGCCGTTTATCGTTGACAACCGCATCGGTGCGAGCGGCACCATCGGCGTCAATTTGCTGGCACAAGCAGATCCCGATGGCCATACCATCGGCGTGTTCGGCAACAACCAGCTTATCCTCCCGGCGGTTAGTACAAAGCCGCCCTACGACCTCGCGCGGGATCTGGCGCCGCTAGGAATCGTCGCACTGATCGACAGTGTCATTGTCGTTAATCCATCGCTACCGGCGAAAAATCTCAGAGAATTGATTGCCTTGTTCAAGGCCAGCCCCGGCAAATACCGATACGGCTCCGGCGGTATTGCCAGCAGTTCGCATCTGATGAGCGCCATATTTGCCTCCATGACAGGGGTGGAACTGCTGCACGTGCCGTATAGGGGGGGATCATTGGGTATCGTCGCGCTCATGGGTAATGAGGTGCAAATGCAGGTCACCACACTGGTCAATGCCAAACCGCTAATCAATTCGGGCAAGCTCCGCGCAATGGCGGTCGCCTCGCACCAGCGCACACCATTCATGCCGGAAATTCCCACTGCCGCCGAAGCGGGCCTGCCAGGCTATGAATTCATGCAGTGGTTCAGCATGTTTGCTCCGGCAAAAACGCCCGCAATATTGCTCACGCAGATCAGTTCAGAGATCGGGAAAACCGTCGAGCGGGAGAAAGTGCGAACGCGCTTTGCCGGTATCGGCGCTCACCCGCACTACCAGCAACCCGTTGAGCTCGCCGCGCTAATCAGACGTGAAACTACGGCTTTCCGCAAAGTTGCGCGCGAATCAGGCATCGAACTGAGGTAGCTCCGCTGCACGGACCCATACTTCATTCTGATAAGTATGCAGCCGGAACCGCGGCGCGAAGATGGCGAGAAATCCATATCGCCATGTCCGGCATTGGCAGAGTCCGAATTGAACTGTCTGGTAAACATCGATGCGGATAATCCCTTGGCGTCGTTGCAATCCGCATCATGCACGTATCAGCATGCACTGAATCCGCGCGCTGGAAAGATGATATACAGCTTGTGCACCACGGCCGGCCGCGCCCAAGTTTTCAGCACGCCGCTTTCGAGGATTTTCACCTGCTGCCGGGCATCCTGAAGTTGCGACTGACACTACTTGAGCAGTTCAGCGCCGCATTTGTAAACCGTCAGCGTCTGTTCCATCGGCATCTGGCTTTCTTACTGGAGTGCGATTCCCGCATCCCGGACAAATTTGGCTACCTGAACACGCTCGTTGCGAATCAGTGCGGCGAACTCTTCGGGTGTGTTGCCCATTGCCTCAAATCCGAAACGAGCAAAATCCTGCCGGACTTCATTGAGGCGGATGATGCGCACGACCTCGGCGTGCAGACGGGCGATAACATCACCGGGGGTACCCGAACGAGCCAGATAGCCCAGCCACACGACATAGTGATAACCGGGTAACGCTGCTTCAGCCATTGTCGGCACATCAGGCAGGGCAATTGATCTACTGGCACTGCTCACTGCAAGCAGCCGCAGGCGGTCGCTTTTCGCGTAAGGCACGGCGTTTGCCACGCCCGAGAACATTATCGGCACCTGCCCCGCCAGTACGTCACTGAATGCCTGGCCTGTACCCTTGTAGCTGACATGGGTGAGCTTGATGCTGGCCGCGCCGGTAAACATTTCCATCGCTACGCGCTGTGCGCTACCGCCGGTGGCGTAGTTAACCTCTCCCGGGCGCGCCTTGGCGAACGCAATCAATCCCTTGACTGAAGTCACCGGCAATGAAGGATGTGCAGCCAGCACGAAAGGAATGGTCGCTGCGATGGTAATCGGCACTAAATCGGCAGCCACGTCATACGGCGGTTTGCGCAGCAGCATTGGATTGATGACCACACCACCATTGCTGAATAACAACGTATAACCATCGGCCGGCGCCGTGGTCGCAGTGAGAGTGCCGACCAGGCCGTTTGCGCCTGGACGGTTATCAACCAGAAACTGCTGCCCAAGCGCATCGGACAAATGTTTGCCCACAATCCTCGACAGCGTATCACCTGCCGATCCTGCGCCAAACGTGACCACGACACGAACCGGTTTCGCTGGATAACCCTGCGCCGCAGCACCAGCAGCAAACAGCGTACTCGCCAGCACTGCAATGCGAGAATACTTCTTGAATCGCATGACGGCCCTCCTTCATAGCTTTCTGCACAGTGCGACAACTGGCCCGAGTGCCGGGCCGGCTGCTCATTTTTTGTCGTGGCCGCCTTCAATGTAACCACCAGTCATCTTGCCATCGACTGGTTTGCCATGGATGCCGTAACTCAGGTCCTTGACGGTAAAAAACTCAACATCATCGTCATCAGTGGCGATGGTGTGATGCGGGATATTGGCCGGCAGATAGAGCAAAGTGCCTGGGCCACACAACTGCTCGGGTTGGCCGTCAATCATCACGCGCAGCGTGCCTTTAAGAATATAAGTCCATTGCTCGTTGGGATGGGTGTGCGCTCGTGCACCGGTGCCGCGCTTCTTTTTGATCAAGCCGATCTGCATGCGCTCACCCTCAACCACCGGACCTTCGCCGGTGGAAACGCCGCGTCCGGCTTCCATGCGCGCCAGCTCGGTCATTTTGAAAATGTAATCGCCGTGACCAGCCTTGATCGCGCCTTCGTTTAGCGGCTTGGGAGCTTTATCTGCATTCATTATCGCGTCCTTAAAATATCATTTAGCATCAGATTTTATAAAACAGAAAAGTGTAATCAAGATTGATTACTCTACGTAACTACCCAAAGCATGTCCATTATGGTTCAGCTTGATTGCGACAGCTTGATTGCGACAACATGGATCACTCATCCCCAACGCGGTAATTTGGCGGCAGTAGTGCTGCGGGTTGCTTCTGCTGTGCCCTCAATAGTTCGAAATCGGTCACACATCACTTGCCTGTCCGCGCACTGGATAAGTAGGGGAAATGTATAAGTCTTGGCGGGTGTGGGCGTGCCAAGTTCAATGCTAAATAACGACGGACCTCAACTTTTAATCTGTTAGGCGCTAAGAAATATTTTCGAAAACTGATCAGATTTCCCTCGTGTAGCGCCTTACCTTCGCCTCATCCACCCGTATTCCCAGCCCCGGTCCGGTCGGTACATTGACGAACCCGCCATCGAGCGCAATCGGATCAGCAACCAGATCGTCCGACAGATAAGGGCTGGACAGGCTGACCCCCCAATCCAGTGACGGGATCGCCGCCGCCAGATGCAAGAGGCCTGCGCAGGCAATACCGGCTTCGGCGATTTTGCAGGCGAGGTTGACCTTCATATCGAGTTTTTCGCAGAGCATCGCGGCATCGTGTACGACCTGCAGGCCGCCGAGTTTGATGGTTTTCAGGCTGGCGCCGTGCGCGGCTTTCAGGTCGTGGTGGCGCTGCAGGTCATCCAGGCTGTGCAGGCCTTCATCGACACCGATCCTGACACGGCTGGCTGCGGCGACGCGCGCCATGCCGGCGACATCGTGCGCGGCGACGGGCTGTTCGAAAAATTCGATGCGCGTGTCGGCGATGCCTTTTACAAAGCGGATGGCTTCATCCGGCGTCCAGGCCTGGTTGGCGTCGGCGCAGATCAGGATGTCGTTCTTGCTGACCGATGCGGCGACCGCACGTGCGCGTTCGGCATCGGCTTCCGGCGTGCTGACGCCGACCTTGATCTTGATCGCGACATAACCTTCGTCGATACGCTTTTTCGTTTCCGCGATGTCGCCTTCGGTGCTGCCGGTGCCAATCAGGCGCAGCGCGGGAATGCGCATGCGGCGTGCGCCGCCGAGCAGTTCGTACACCGGTTTGCCTTTGGCCTGGCCCAGCGCGTCGAACAGGGCCATTTCGATCGCGGCCTTGGCGCCGTTGTTGCCGTAGAGATATTGCCCGGCACGATGCATTGCTGCCGCGATGTCATCAGCGGGCATGCCTTCCAGTTTGTCGGCGAGATAACGCACTGCAGCGACCATGCTGCCGAGGGTTTCGCCGGTCATCGTCGGCGCCGACGCGGCTTCGCCCCAGCCGATGATGCCGTCGCTGGTTTCAATGCGCGCGAGGATGTTTTCGGCATGGAGTATCTGCTCGAACGACATCTTTACCGGCTTGATCATCGGCAGGCTGACGGCGATGGCCTGGATTTTTTTGATGTGCATGGTTGATTCTACAAAGGAGACAGAAAAAGCGGCGCCGCAGCGCCGCATAAAAATATCAGTCAAATCAAATACTTACATGTTTCTGCAGAGGGAAGTCAGATTTTGCCGATCTTCTGCACCGCTTTGGCCATGCGTTTGTAGTCCGCTTCAAAGAAGGCCTTGAAGTCATCAGTGTCGCGGTAATCCGGAACCACCTGCACTTTTTCCAGCGCATCCTTGAAAGCCGAATCCGCGGCCGCCTTGCGCACCAGGTCGCGCAACTGGTTCAGGGTTGCCGGCGGAATGCCGGCGGCGGTGAACAGGCCCACCCACAGATAGGCTTCGAGTTCGATGCCCTGTTCCTTGAAGGTGGCGGTGTCGGGGAAGGAGGGATGCCGTTTCAGGCCGGAATTGCCGATGGGCTTGAGTTTGCCGGACACGACATGCGGATGCACCGCGGCCGGGCCGCTGGCGGTGGCATCGACGTGGCCGCCCAGCAGTTGCGTGATGGCCGGGCCGCCGCCGGTGGTCGGCACATGGCGCATCTTCAGGCCCATTGCATCGATGAAGATTTCAAACGGCACATGGGTGATGCCGTACGGACCCGAGGATGAAAAGGTGCTGGTGCCGTTGGCTTTTTTGACGATGGCGGCAAACTCCTTGCCGTTTTTTGCCGGCACCGAGGGATGCACGACCATGATCAGCGGATCCGCGCTCATCAGCGCCACCGGCTGGATCTGCGCCAGCGTGTACGGCGACTTGATGCCATAGAGCTTGTCTTTTTCGATGACCAGGTAGATGTTCGGCGTGGTCACCAGCAGCGTGTGGCCGTCGGCCGGCTGGTTGGCGACGTAGGCGGTGCCCACGGCGGCGGTGCCGCCGGCGCGATTGACGACCGGCGCGGGTTGTTTGGTCAGCCGTTCGATCACCGCGGACAGGGGCTGGGCGTGAATCTGGTTCATGCCGCCCGGCGGATTGGGCACGACGACGGTCATCGCCTTGCTCGGGAAATTCTGCGCCTGTGCAGCGGACGCGGCCAGAGTGCAGGCAACAGCAAGCAGCAGTCGTTTCATTGGGTTGCTCCTCCAGGATGATTGGCGGGAAACGCCGGATGCGTTCCCTGATGATTTATTGTTGTTGCAGAAAACGTTAACCCCATATCCACATAGTGTCAACTCGATATCAGCGATGCAATCAAAACCCTTCGCTGCAGCGGTCAGCGCAGTTGGCAACAAGATGCAACTTGGTTAGCCTAGTCAGGCAGGTCACATGATTGAATGTGCATGACAAACTTCAGGATTTTCCGGGCATGACCAAAACAATAAATTCGATACTGATCTATGGCTACGGCGTGATGGGCCGCGGTGTGGCCAGCACTTTTGCCAAACACGGCATCGACACCACGGTGCGCAGCAGCCGCGCCGCATCGCTGAAGGATCTGCCGGCCGGCGTGAAGGCCGTCGACAAACTGCCGGCGACGCCGCCGGACCTGGTGCTGGAGCTGGTGCCGGAAGACGTCGCCACCAAGCAGGCGGTTTACCGGGAAATCGAAGCCGCGTGGCCGGGCGCGGATTACCTGATTGCCACCGGTACTTCCGGACTGGACCTGGTCGAACTGGCCAAACCGCTGAAACACCCGGAACGTTTTCTTGGCCTGCACTATTTCATGCCCGCTGATCAGGCGCTGGTGGTGGAAGTGATGGCCGGACCGCAGACGCCGCCTGCGCTGGTGGATGTCGCGGCGGAGGCGCTGCGCCGCACCGGCAAGGAGCCGGTGGTGCTGTACAAACCCATCGTCGGATTTCTGGTGAACCGCCTGCAGCATGCGATCCTGCATGAGGCGTACTACCTGATTGAAAACGGCGTTGCCAGCGCCGCCGACATCGACCACGCCGCGCGCCGCATGCTGGCGCCGCGCATGTGCATCACCGGCCTGATCGAGCAGAAGGACATCAGCGGCCTCGGCATCCACGCCGGTGCGCAGGCCTCCATCGTGCCCGAGCTGTTCCACAACGGCATTGCCAATCCGATGCTGCAATCCATGGTCAAGGACGGTGAAACCGGCGCCGCGGCGGGCAAGGGGTTTTATGACTGGGCGGGTTGTGATGTTGAAGCGGCGCGCAAACAGTCTTCGGCACAGCTGGCGAAACTGACGGCATTCCTTGACTCCGGCGTGACCACGTACGCGCCGCGCACCCAACCCAAGCCGCGGGATCCGCGGCGTTGACCGGTCCGCGCGTTCGCGCTGCGTTCCGCACCGGCGCGCGTGAAGCGCTAGGTGTGCCTGCCGCAGTGCTGGGCGCCGGATTCCTCGGTTATGGTTCGCTGGCGTCTGACGCCGGTTATTCCGTGTGGCTCACGCTGGCGGCCACTTTCGCCATCTGGGCCCTGCCCGGACAATTGGTGCTGATGGAAATGCAGGCAGGGGGCGCAGCCGCGGCTGCCACCGTGCTGGCGGTATCGCTGAGCGCCGCGCGTTTTTTTCCGATGACGCTGACCCTGCTGCCGCTGATGCGCGACGGCAGCCGGCCGCGCCGCCTGTGGCAGTTCCTGCTGGCCGCGCAGCTGATATCGATGACCACCTGGGCGGTGGCGATGCGCCGCTTCGGCGAAAGCGATCTTGGTAAAGCGGAATCCCGCTGGCAGTATTTCCTCGGCTTTTCCGCGGTGTGCATCGGATCGGCCGCAGTGTGCGCGACCATCGGCCAGCTGCTGATCGGCGCCTTGCCGCCGCTGGCGCGTTACGGCCTCGCGCTGCTGACGCCGCTGTATTTTTTCGTCACGCTGGTCGGTGAAGCGCGCAACCGTTCCTCGATCACGGCACTGGTTTGCGGCGCGGCGACGGCGCTGGGGCTGCACGTGGTGGCGCCGGGCTGGAGCCTGCTCGGCGCCGGATTCATCGGCGGCACGGCCGCCTGGCTGTTGCAGCGACATGCACAACGCCGCTGAACTGTGGGGGCTGATGCTGGCCTGCGGCGCAGCGACCTGGCTGTGGCGCGGGCTTGGCGTATTGCTGTCGGGCCGGCTCAATCCGCACAGCGCATTGTTCGAATGGGTGTCCTGCGTGGCCTATGCGCTGGTTGCGGGACTGATCGCGCGCATCATCGTTGCGCCCTCGGGACTGCTGGCGCAGACCGCGCTGACGGATCGCCTGCTGGCCTGCGCGGTGGCTTTTGTCGCCTATCGCCTGGCCCGCCGCAACATGTTCGCCGGGCTGGTCAGCGGCGTCGCGTTTTTCATTGCGGCCGGCTATGTGCGGGGCGTCATCCATTAAAATTGCGCCATGAGCGGTGAAATTCTGCTGACGCGCGATGGCCCGGTGGCGACGGTCACGCTGTCCAACCCCCCGAAACTGAACGCACTGACCGTCGCGATGTGGCGCGAGCTGGCAGCCGTGATGCGACGGCTGTCCGACGAAGACGATCTGCGCTGCGCGGTGCTGCGCGGTGCAGGCACGGAAGCCTTTGCCGCCGGCGCCGACATTGCCGAATTCGCGACCGAACGCAACACTTTTGAGCAGGGCAAGGCCTATCACCGCGAACTGGTCTATGGCGCACTGCGTGCCGTCGGCGAATGCCGGCATCCCACGGTGGCGATGATCCATGGCGCCTGCGCCGGCGGCGGCCTGGAACTGGCCTGCCAGTGCGATTTTCGTCTCGCCGGCCACAGCGCGCGTTTCGGCGTGCCGATCAACCGCCTCGGTTTCGCGATTGCCTACGATGAACTCGCTGCGCTGTTGCCATTGGTCGGGCGTGCGGTGGCACTGGAAATCCTCGTTGAAGGGCGCATGTGGACGGCGGCGGAAGCCGAAGCCAAGGGGCTGCTGACGCGTCTGGTGGAAGATGAAAAACTGGCTGCGGAGACCGCGGCGACGGTGCAGCGCATCTGCGCCGGCGCGCCGCTGGTGGCGCGCTGGCACAAACAGTTCATCCGCAGGCTGACGCCGCAGCCGGCGCCGCTGAGCGCAGCGGAAGTCGATGCCAACTTCGATTACTTCAATACCGAGGATTACCGCATCGGTTACGATGCCTTCATCCACAAGCAGAAGCCCCGTTTCACGGGGCGCTGAATTTTCTTTCTACTTTCTCTTTTCACTTTTCAGGAATCATCATGGCCGGACCCTTGTCGCATATCAAAGTACTGGATCTCTCACGCGTACTCGCGGGACCCTGGACCGCACAGAACCTCGCCGACCTCGGCGCTGAAGTCATCAAGGTGGAGCGTCCCGGCAAGGGCGATGATTCGCGCGGTTATGCCCCGCCATTCCTCAAAGACGAACAGGGTCGGGAGACGAAAGAGGGCGCCTATTTCTGCGCAGCGAACCGCGGCAAGAAATCGATCACGGTGAACCTGAGCAAGCCCGAGGGCCAGCAGCTGGTGCGCGAACTGGCGAAAGGCGTCGACGTGCTGGTGGAGAACTACAAGGTGGGTGATCTGGCCCGTTATGGGCTTGGCTATGACGAGCTTTCCAAACTGAATCCCGGCCTGATCTACTGCTCGGTCACGGGTTTCGGCCAGACCGGTCCGTACAAGGATCGTCCCGGTTACGATTTCATGGCACAGGGCATGGGCGGGCTGATGAGCATCACCGGCGAAGCCGACGGCCTGCCGGGCGGCGGTCCGCAGCGTGTCGGCATTCCGATCATCGACATGACCACCGGCATGTACGCCAGCATCGCGATCTGTGCTGCGCTGGCCAACCGCGCGGTCACCGGCAAGGGGCAGTGGATTGATGTTGCGCTGCTCGACAGCTGCGTCGCCTTCCTCGCCAACCAGGCGATGAACTACTTTGCCACCGGCGAGTCGCCGGCGCGCATCGGCAACGCGCATCCGAACATCGTGCCGTACCAGACTTTCAAGACCAGTGACGGCGCCATCATCCTCGCCTGCGGCAACGATAATCTGTTCAACAAGTTCTGTGACGCCGCCGGCTGCGCCGAGCTGCCGAAGGATGCACGATTCGCCACCAATGCCGAGCGCGTGAAAAACCGCGTCGAGATCACGCGTCTGCTCAATGAAGTGTTTGCAAAACGCACGACCAAGGAATGGGTCAAGCTGCTGGATGATGCGGGTGTGGCCAACGGGCCGATCAACAGCATCAAGGAAGTGTTCGAGGAGCCGCAGGTGATTGCGCGCGGCTTGAAATTCGAGTTGCCGCACGCGGCCGCGGGGAAGGTATCCCTGGTCGCAAGCCCGATGCGGTTTTCCGGCACACCGCTGAAGCACGACATGCCGCCGCCCGTGGTGGGGCAGCACACCGACGAAATCCTGCGCAAGGTGCTCGGCAAAAACGACGCGGAAATCGCCGCATTGAAAGCGGCCGGCGCGGTTTAAGCCGGGCGTCGTCCGGAGCGCCTAAAAAAAGCTGACCAGCATTTTTGTCGCCAGCAGAAACAGCAGCAGGGCAAAGATTTTTTTCAGCGTGGCGCCGGGCGTGCGGTGGGCCAGTTTTGCGCCGACCGGCGCCAGCAGCATGCTGGCGATGACGATGCCGGCGAGCCCGGGCAGGTAGACAAACCCCAGGCTGTATTCCGGAATGTCCGGCTGACCCAGCCCGGTGACGACATAGCCGGCGGTGCCGGCTGCGGCCAGCGGCCAGCCGATGGCGGCCGCCGTGCCGATGGCCTCATGGATGCGGATGCCGCGTTTTGCCAGATAGGCGACCACCAGCGCCGCGCCGCCGGTGGCGGTGAGGCTGGATATGACGCCGATCATGCCGGCGCGCAGGTTCATGCCGATCACCGACAGCGGGGCCGCACCTGGCTGCGGTTTTTTGCCGAACAGCATCTGCGCCGAAATATAGTAGATCAGCAGTGTGAACACCACGGTCAGCAGCCGCACGTCGAGCACGCTGGCCAGCAGCGCGCCGCCGAAAGTACCGACGACAATGCCCGGCGCCATCTGTTTCACCATGTCCCAGTTCACGGCACGGTGCAGGTGATGCGCGCGCACGCTGGATACCGAAGTGAAGAGTATGGTCGCCATCGAGGTGCCCAGCGCGAGGTGCACGACCTGGTTCGCGGCAAAACCCTTGGCGGCATAGACAAAGGCCAGCACCGGCACCATCGCCGCGCCGCCGCCGATGCCCAGCAGTCCGGCAAAAAAACCGACAAAGGCGCCGAGGGCGAGGTAGGCCCACCACCATTCAAACATGAGGATCAGGCATCCCGGCTATTTCAGCAGGCCGAGGATGTACTTCCATTCATCGGGGTCGACCGGGGTGATCGACAGCCGGTTGCCTTTGGCCAGCAGGCGCATTTTGGCCAGGGCCTTGTGTCCGCGGAGGGCGGTCAGGGTCACCGGCTTTGTTTTTTTGACAAAGCGGAAATCGACGTGCAGCCAGCGCGGATTGTCGGGCGTCGCCTTGTCGTCGAAATATTTGCTCTTGCGGTCGAACTGCGTGGCGTCGGGGTAGGCCGTTTTGCCGACTTCGGCGATGCCGACGATGGCCGGTTCTTCGCAGTTGGAGTGATAGAAAAACGCCTGGTCGCCGGGTTTCATCTGGTCGCGCATGAAATTGCGCGCCTGGTAATTGCGGATGCCGGTCCAGGGCGTGGTTTTGTCGCGGGCGAGGTCATCGATGCTGTAGGCATCGGGTTCGGATTTGATCAGCCAGTAGCGCATGTTTTTGTGAAGGAGCACGAAAAAGCGTTAGCCACAGAGGGCACAGAGTTCACGGAGAAAATCGGGACGCGATGCATTTTCACATGCATTGACGCCAATAAGTGAGGCAGGCACGGGCAACTCTTGAGACCCCTCTGTGTTCTCTGTGACCTCTGTGGCTGAAGTTGTTGTTTGGTTGTTTGTCGCGCACAAAAAAAATGCGGCTGTGCCGCATCAGGCCCTGATGGGGTCCCCCGCATGTGCCGTCGCAGACCAGCATCCTGAACCTGAGGTTCAAGGCGGCCACCTTCCGAGTTTCTTCAGGCGCATCCGACGTGGGATGTGCACACCGAAACTGCTGTGGTCGGCGACCAAAGCGATGTTATTGGCTCAAAGAGTATATGGCCCGGACAAACACCGCAGGGGAAACGTTGCACGACTCAGGATCAGGAGAATCCGGCGGAAAAGCGCGGCAGAACACCACAGCAAAAAACCACAACTAGAACAGCTTTGCCTGCTCCGCCATCGCCTGATCGATGGTCGTTTCCATGCGCTGGATTCTACGCTTGGTTTCCGCGATGTCAAAGTTGCCGCCGACTTTCATCGAGAGAAATTCGTGGGTGATGTTGAGCGCCGCCATGATGGCGACGCGCTCGAGGCCGATGACTTTGCCGCGATCACGGATTTCCTGCATTTTTGCGTTCAGGTACTCAACGGCTTCGAGCAGACCTTTCTGCTCATGCTCCGCACAAGCGACGCGAAATTCGCGCCCCATGATGTTGATCTGCAAACCCTTTGGGTCGGCGCTCATGTTTCCTCAGCGGGGATCTGCCGGACGATCTGCTCCAGCCGGTCGCTGGCGGCAGTGATTTTTTCTTCGAGCTGCTTGTTGCGATGGAGGGTCGAAGCCAGTTCCTGGCGCAGTCGCTGCGTATCGTCGCGCAGGCGCTGGTTGATCTCGACAAATTGCGCGAGTTTGTCCTCCAGTGCCTTGAGTTCGGCTTCCATGCGCGCACTATAGTGGGGAAAATCCTGAAGGGTCAACAGTTAACGGGGGGTTTTGAAAGTAACTTGAGACATTCGGTGGTAAATCGGCAACGCCGGAGCAGAAGACCGCATTGGTGTTTGCTTGCGCTCCCCGGCCAACCTGATAACCATTTGTTTTTATTCAATAAATAACTTGCTGCGGAGGCCGATTATTCGCCCGGCATACGCTACAATCCGCCCTGTCCAGGACGGCCGCGACCGCAAGCGGATGGTTCTGGACGCGTTTCAGGTGCCGGCTTTCCTTCGGGAAAGCTGGTTAAACGGGAAACAGGTGCGGTTTCATCACCCAAGCCTGTGCTGCCCCCGCAACGGTAAGCGATCGGCATCCAGAACAGCGGATGCGCTGCCTGTCAGCAGCCACTGTGTCGAAGCGGACATGGGAAGGCGACATTGCAGATTCGTGAGCCCGGAGACCGGCCTGTCACGTCGTCAGGAACAGTCGCGCAGGGCGGCCAACCGGATATGCACGTCATGTTCATGACGGGCGCACTTCCTACCGGTCTGCTCTCACGGCGATTCCTTTGTGTGGCACACAGCGTGCGGCGGGCACGCGCAATCAAGGAAATCAGCATGAAGAGTGTTTATCCCATTGCCGCAGCGTTATGTGCGGCTTCCGTTTCCGGCCATGCGGCCGAACCCGCGGTTCCGGTCAGCGAGTTGTCCACGGTGGTGGTGACCGCCACGCGTTTTCCCGACGACCAGCGCCGGTTTCCGGTCGGCGTCACGGTGATCACCGCGGAAGACATCCGCAACAGCACGGCCAGCACGGTGCCTGAACTGCTGCGCATGGTGCCGGGGGTGCAGACGCGCGATCTGTCCGGCACGCCCAACCTGCAGGTCGATCTGCGCGGTTTCGGCATTTTCGGCGACCAGAACACGCTGGTGCTGCTCGACGGCCAGCGCATCAGTGAAAACGAACAGCTCACGGTGAACTGGGCATCGATTCCGCTCGACGCCATCGAACGCATCGAGGTGATGCGCGGCAGCGGCGCGGTGCTCTACGGCGCCGGCGCCACCGGCGGCACCATCAACATCATCACCAAGGCGCCGAAGCCGGGCGCCAGGGATGGGTTCATCGAAGGCGGCATCGGCAGCTATCGCACCCGTGATGCGCGCATCGGCGCCAACATTGCCGGCGAACGCACCGGCCTGCGCCTGACCATGGCGCGCCGTGAAAGCGACAACTATCGGGACAACAACAAGCTGCGCATCGACAGCGCGCAGCTCGACTGGCGTTATACCGGTGACGATGGCGGCATCTCGCTGAAGGCGGGCGCGGATGACCAGCACTCCGAATTGCCGGGGTCGATCAGCGAGGCGCAGATTGCGGCCAATCGCCGGCAGGCCGCGTTGCCCGGCGATTTTGCCGACCTGCGCGGAGGGTATCTCAATCTCGGCGGCACGTACCGGCTCGGGCAAAGCGAAGTGGCGGCCAATCTCTCCTACCGGGAAAAAGACACGGACTCGTCGTTTTTCGTGGCTTCGCCGTTCCGCAACAATGTGCAGACCCATACACGGCAACTGCTGTTCACGCCGCGGGTGAAAATTCCCCATCAGCTTGGCGGATGGAGCAACACGCTGGTGGCCGGTGTTGACCTCGAAGACTGGGATTTCCAGGGTAATGCCGGTCCGTCCACCGTGGGCCGTCCCCAGGCCACGCAGCGCAGTGATGCGCTCTATGCACAGCATACGACGGTGTTCGGCAGCGGCACTGCGCTGGCCATCGGCGCGCGCGGCCAAAGGGTGACTTACAGCGTCGCGGATCCGGCGAATGCCGCCGCCTTGGCGGAGCGCAAGCGCAACCTCGACGCCTACGAGCTGGCGCTGCGCCAGCCGCTGGGCGGCGGCTGGTCGATCTACGGAAAAATCGGCAGCAGTTTCCGCGTGCCCAATGTCAATGACAACTACAGCCTGTTCACGGCCACGGTGAACCTGCTGGAGCCGCAGACCGCGCGCGACCGCGAGCTGGGGGTGGAAGCCCAACGCGGCGCATCGCGCTACCGCGTCGCCATGTACGAAATCGAACTGGAGAACGAAATCCTGCTGGACCCCGTGACATTCACCAACCGCAACCTGCCGCCGACGCGGCGGCGCGGGGTCGAGGCCGAAGCGCGCTGGCAGCCGGTGAGCGGGGTTGACCTGTCCGCGGGCTATACCTATGCCGAAGCCGAATTCCGTTCCGGCAGTTTCGGCGGCACGCCGATTGCCGGCAATGACGTGCCGCTGGTGCCGCGCCATGCCCTGAGCCTGGGCGCGGGCTGGAAGTTTGCGGCGCGCACACGCATCGATGCTGCGCTGCGTTACACCGGCGAGCAGCGCTACGACGGCGACGAGCTGAACGCCTTCAACCAGAAAATGCCGGCGTATACCGTCGTCGATCTGAAGCTGGGTCACGATCAGGGCGACTGGCGCTTCGCCGCCGGCGTGCTGAACCTGTTCAACGAGCATTATTTTTCCTATGGCGTGTTCACCGGATTTCCGACGTACTCGGCATTGCCGGCGCCGGAGCGCGCCATTTTTGTGACGGCGCGCTATACCTTCCGTTAGCCGGCCCGAACCGCCGCTTTCAAAGCCGCGCCCCGCGCGGCTTTTTTTGTTGCGGCACGCCGGGCGCATCGGCGCAGCTTTCCCTTTGTTATCAAAAGTTTGCTATCGTTCGCCCTGTGAAATCGATGTCCGGAACCGAGCTGTATTTGCGTCTGCTGCGCCATGTGCGGCCGTACTGGCGCATTTTTGCGCTGGGCGTGCTGGGCATCATCATCGTCGCCGCCACCGAGCCGGCCTTGCCGGCGCTGCTGAAGCCCTTGCTGGACGGCGTATTCGTGGAAAAAAACGAAGCCGTGATCCGCTGGACGCCGGTGTTCATCATCGGCCTGTTCGTGATTCGCGGCCTCGCTGAATATCTGGCGCAGTTCGCGCTGTCCTGGGTCGGCAACCGGCTGGTGATGGACCTGCGCGGGGTGATGTTCCGCAAGCTGCTGACGCTGCCGGCGCGTTATTACGACGACCAGGCCTCGGGCAACCTGATTTCCAAGCTGACCTTTGACGTGATGCAGGTGACCACCGCGGCGACCAGCGTGCTGACCGCCGTGTTCAAGGACGCGCTGGTGATCGTCGGTCTGCTCGGCTGGATGCTCTGGCTCAACTGGAAACTGACGCTGCTGTCGCTGGTGATGACGCCTGTCATCGTGCTGGTGGTGCGCGTGATCAGCATCAAGCTGCGCAATTCCAGCCGCCAGGTGCAGCAGCAGATGGGCGACATGACCCAGGTGATCCAGGAGACGATTGAAGGCCACCGCGTGGTCAAGCTGTTCGGCGGGCAGGATTACGAACAGCGCCGCTTTGATGCGCAGGCCGACAGCGTGCGCCGCCAGCTGATGAAACAGGTGGCTGCTTCCGCGGCGAGCGTGCCCATCGTGCAGTTCGTCGCGGCGCTGGCGCTGGCCGTGATCGTGTACCTCGCGACCCAGCAGTCGAATGCCGCCGAAGTCACCGTCGGCGGTTTTGTATCCTTCATCACGGCGATGCTGATGCTGACGGCCCCGCTGAAGCGGGTGACCAGCGTCAATGAACCCCTGCAGCGCGGACTGGCCGCGGCGGAAAGCGTGTTTGCGCTGATCGACCAGCCCGGCGAGCCGGATTCCGGAACGGTTGATCCGGAGCGCGCGCTCGGCGAGATCCGTTTTGAACAGGTCTCCTTCACCTATGCCGCCGACGGCCGGGCGGCGCTGTCCGACATCAACCTCGCCATCGCGCCCGGCGAAACCGTCGCCCTTGTCGGCGCTTCGGGCAGCGGCAAGACCACGCTGGCCAATCTCGTGCCGCGCTTTTATCTGCCGGGCGGCGGACGCATCCTGCTCGACGGCGTGGATATCGCCAGCCTGAAGCTGTCCGGCCTGCGCGCCAATATCGCGCTGGTCAGCCAGGATGTGGTGCTGTTCAATGACACCGTTGCCGCCAATATTGCCTATGGCGCGCTGCACAGGACGGCGCAGGCCGACATCGTCGCCGCAGCCGAAGCCGCGCATGCGATGGAATTCATCCGCGCAATGCCGCAGGGGCTCGACACCATGGTCGGCGAGAACGGCGTCAAGCTTTCGGGCGGCCAGCGCCAGCGCCTCGCGATCGCGCGCGCCCTGCTGAAGAATGCGCCGGTGCTGATTCTGGATGAGGCCACTTCCGCGCTCGACACCGAATCCGAGCGCCATGTCCAGGCCGCGCTGGAAGAACTGATGCGCGGGCGCACCACGCTGGTCATCGCCCACCGGCTGTCGACGATCGAAAAGGCCCATCGCATCGTCGTGCTCGATGCCGGACGCATCGCGGAAAGCGGCAGCCACGCCGAATTGCTGGCGCGAGAAGGAATTTACGCGAAGCTTTACCGCAACCAGTTCCAGGCGGAGGCCGCATGAACGGCAATGCCGCAGCCGACAGGATCACGCACTCGCTGGTGATTCCGGTGTACCGCAACGAGGCTTTTTTGCCGGAATTGCTGAAGGCGGTGGAAGCCATTGCGGCCGGGGTGTCCGGTGTCATGGAAGTGGTTTTTGTCATCGACGGCAGCCCGGACCGTTGCGAGGAATGGCTGCTGACCCGCTTGCCGCGATATGCAGTGCCGGCGCAACTGCTGGCGCTGTCGCGCAATTTCGGATCATTTGCCGCAATCCGCGTCGGGCTGGCACAGGCGCGCGGCGAGTACATCGCGGTGATGGCGGCTGATCTGCAGGAGCCGCCGGAACTGGTGACGGATTTTTTCAGGGCGCTGGCCGGCGGGCAGCAGGATGTTGCGCTCGGCACCCGCGCCAGTCGCGACGATCCGCTGGCGGGGAAAATGGCCTCGGGCCTGTTCTGGCGCATTTACCGCCGCTTCGTGCAGCCGGACATGCCGGTGGCCGGCATTGACATGTTTGCCGTCACGCGCAAGGCGCGCGATGCCCTGCTGCGTCTCGATGAATCGCACAGTTCGCTGGTGGCGCAGCTGTTGTGGATCGGTTTTGACCGGGTCGAGGTGCCTTATGCGCGGCGTGCGCGCACGCACGGCGAAAGCGGCTGGACCCTGCGCAAAAAACTGCGTTACCTGTTCGACAGCCTGTTTTCCTTCACCGACATTCCGATCACCGTGCTGACCCTGATCGGCTTTGCCGGCACCTTCCTGTTCCTGGTGCTGGGTGCGGTGCTGCTGGTGCTGCGCATGGCGGGCATGATCGAGGTGCAGGGTTATACCGCGATCATGGTGACGATCCTGTTTTCGGCCTCGCTGATCCTGCTTGGCCTCGGCATCGTCGGCAATTATGTCTGGCGCGCCTATGAAAACACCAAACAGCGCCCGCTGGGCATCATCCGCGCGCAGCGCGAGTTTCCGGGTGCGGGTCATGCACGCGATGACTGACGCCGATCCCGTTCCACTGCCTCCGCGCAGCGAAGCGCAACGCCTGCTGCGTTTCGTGCTGGCCGGCGCAGTCAACAGCGGACTGTCGGTGCTGGTGTACCAGGCCGCGCTGTTCGTGATGCCGCATGCGCCTGCCTATGTGCTGGCCTATCTCGCCGGCATCGTGATGGCTTATGTGCTGTATTCGCGGCAGGTGTTTGATGCGCCGCTGGGCACCGCGCGTTTTGCCGCTTTTGCCGTGTTTTACCTGTTGAGCCTGGCCGTGGGTACGCTGCTCAATGCGATGCTGATCGAAATGCTCGGCGTGGCGGCCCGGCTGGCGGTGTTCATCACGATTGCACTGATGCTGCCGGTGAACTACCTGGGTTCGCGCTTCTGCCTGCGCGCGCCGGCAAAATGATCGGCACCGATAATGCTTAAAAATATCATCAAATTCAAAGAGCTGGGTGACGACCAGGGCTGGCTGGTGGCACTCGAGGCGGAGCGCAACATTCCCTTCCCGGTGCGCCGCGTCTATTACATCTACGGCACCCGTCCCGGCGTGCATCGCGGGCGCCACGCGCACCACAAGCTGCGCCAGGTGCTGGTCTGCCTCAACGGCGCCTGCACCATCCTGCTCGATGACGGTCGCCGGCGCGAAGAAGTGCGCCTCACCGGCAATACCGAAGGTCTGGTGCTGGAACCGATGATCTGGCACGAGATGTATGATTTTTCACCGGGCTGCGTACTGATCGTTCTTGCCGATGCCTGGTACGACGAAGCCGATTACATCCGTGATTACGCCGCGTTCAAGGCGCTGTGCCCATGAGCGCAATCAAAAAAATCCACCCCAGCGCGGATGTGCAGACCACCGCAGTCGGCGAAGGTACGCAGATCTGGCAGTACACCGTGGTGCTGCCGGGCGCGCGCATCGGGCACGACTGCAACCTGAATGCGCATTGCCTGGTCGAGAATGACGTGGTGATCGGCAACCGCGTCACGCTGAAATCCGGCGTGTTCCTGTGGGACGGCATCACGGTCGAAGACGATGTATTCATCGGCCCCAATGCGACCTTCACCAACGACAAGTTTCCGCGTTCGCGGCGCAAACCTGAAAATTTCCAGCGCATCGTGCTGAAACGCGGTGCCTCGATCGGCGCCAATGCCACGATCCTCGGTGGCGTGACCATTGGCGAGGGCGCCATCGTCGGCGCCGGCAGCGTGGTGACCCGCGATGTGGCGCCGGGCACCATTGTGCGCGGCAATCCGGCACGGGTTGCCGGCAAGGCGCCCTGAGTCGCGAGACGAGACCCGGCCGTGATTCCGCATCCAATCCCCTTTCTCGACCTGAAGGCCATCAATGCCCGCGAGCGCGAAGCGCTGATTGCCGCATTCACCCGTGTGCTCGATTCGGGCTGGTACATCCTGGGGGAGGAAGTCGCCGCCTTTGAGCGCGAATACGCGCAGTTTTGCGGCACCCGGTTTGCGGTCGGTGTCGGCAACGGCCTGGACGCGCTGACGCTGAGCCTGCGCGCGTACCGCGAACTTGGCCGCCTCAAGGCCGGCGATGCAGTCGTGGTGCCGGCAAACACGTACATCGCCACCATCCTCGCGATCAGTGAAAACGGCCTGACACCGGTGCTGGTCGAACCGGATCCCGCCACCTACAACCTTGATGCCGCATTGATCGAAGCGGCGCTGACGCCACGCACAAAGGCGATCCTGCCGGTGCATCTCTACGGCCAGACTGCGGACATGACGGGCATCAATGCCGTGGCGCGCAGGCACGGCCTGCTCGTCATCGAAGACAGCGCGCAGGCCCATGGCGCACGCCATGGCGGCGTCTGTGCCGGTGCGCTGGGCGATGCCTCCGGCCACAGTTTTTTTCCGAGCAAGAATTTCGGCGCGCTGGGGGATGCCGGCGCGGTGACCACCAACGATGCGGAGCTGGCCGACGTGCTGCGCGCGCTGCGCAATTACGGTTCGCGCGAGAAATACGTCAACGACCATCAGGGCGTCAACAGCCGGCTCGACGAACTGCAGGCTGCGCTGCTGCGGGTCAAGCTGAAGCGGATCAGCGCCGACAACGCGCGGCGCCGGGAACTGGCACAACGTTATCTGGAAGGCATCCGTCATCCGGCGATCACGCTGCCGGTGGTGGCGCCCGGCAATGAGGCGGTATGGCATGTGTTCGTGGTGCGCACGCCGGACCGCGCCGGCCTGCAGCGGCATCTGCAGCAGCAGGGCATCGGCACCCTGATCCATTATCCGATCCCGCCACACCATCAGCGCGCCTACGCGGCATGGAAAGATCGCGCCTATCCTGTCACCGAACACATCCACGCCGAGGTGCTGAGCCTGCCGATCAGCCCGGTGCTGCCGGACGCCGATGCCGACAGGGTGATCGCCGCCTGCAACGCCTGGAAACAATGAGCAACAGGTCCTGATCGTCGATGCTGTTCAATTCGCTGCCGTTCATATTCCTCTTCCTGCCGGTCGTGCTGATCGGGTTCTTCGTGCTTGGCCGGTTCAACCGGCTGGCCGCTGCGGGCTGGCTGGCACTGGCCTCTTTCGTGTTCTACGGCTGGTGGAGTCCGAAATATGTCTTGCTGCTCGCGGGCTCCATCCTGTTCAACTACAACGCCGGACTGGCCATCGCTCGTGCCGCTCTGGCCGGGGAAAAGCGGCGCGGCAAACGCCTGCTGACGCTGGCCGTCATCGCCAACCTCGCGCTGCTGGCCTACTACAAGTACGCGAATTTTTTCCTCGACAACATCAATGCGCTGACCGGCGGCAGCCTCAGTTTCGGCGAGATCATCCTGCCGCTGGGCATTTCATTTTTCACCTTCACCCAGATAGCCTTCCTCGTCGACGCCCACCAGGGCAAGGCGCGCGAATTCAACCTGGTGCATTACGGCCTGTTCGTCACCTATTTCCCGCACCTGATTGCCGGGCCCATCCTGCACCACGGTGAAATGATGCCGCAGTTCGGCCGTCGGGAAATTTACAGTGCGGATTGGGACAACCTGGCCGCGGGAGCGACGATGTTCCTGATCGGCCTGTTCAAGAAGGTGATGATTGCCGACGAGATCGGTCCCTACGGCACGCCGTTTTTCGAGGCGGCGCAGGGCGGCGTGGCGTTGACATTCATCGAGGCCTGGTGCGGCGCGCTGGCCTACACCTTCCAGCTGTATTTTGATTTCTCCGGTTATTCGGACATGGCCGTCGGCCTGTCGCTGCTGTTCGGCGTGCGCCTGCCGGTGAATTTCCATTCGCCGTACAAGGCGGTGAACATCATCGACTTCTGGCGGCGCTGGCACATGACCCTGTCGCGCTTTTTGCGCGATTACCTGTATGTGCCGCTGGGCGGCAACCGCAAAAGCAAGATGCGGCGCTACATCAACCTGATGGTCACGATGGTGTTGGGGGGTTTATGGCACGGCGCCGGCTGGACCTTCGTGCTGTGGGGCGCGCTGCACGGCCTGTACCTGGTGATCAACCACGCCTGGCTGGGCCTGCGGCGCAGCCTGGGCCAGGATCGCCACCACGGCACGCCCTGGGGGCGCCGCTTCGGCTGTGTGCTGACGTTTGCCGCCGTGGTCGCCGGATGGGTGGTTTTTCGCGCGGAATCGGTGCCGGCGGCGCTGAACATGCTTTCGGGCATGGCGGGCCTGAACGGCTTCACGCTGCCGGATGTGTGGCTGGCGAAATGGGGCGCCTTCGGCCAGTGGCTGGCGCAGCAGGGCGTGAGCTTCAATGACAGCCGCGGACTGGTCCGCACCGGGCTGATCAACTGGATCATCATCCTGCTCGCCATCGTCTGGCTGGCGCCAAACAGCCAGCAGATCCTGGGTCGCGCGCGGCCCGCGCTGGGCGTGCCGAAGGATTCGCCGTACCAGGGCCGCCTGCTGTGGCGGCCGGCGCTGTGGCTGGCCGTGCCGGCAGCGATGCTGCTGGTGCTGTGCATCGTCAATCTGCACAAGCAGTCCGAGTTTCTCTACTTCCAGTTCTGAGATGAGCGCCGGCGCCCGATATTGCTGCGTTCTGCTGACCATCACCGGCCTGCTGCTGGTCCTGATCCTTGGACTGAATTTGCCGCTGGGCGAACGCGCCCTCGGCAGCCCGGAAGTGACGCGACTCGCGAGTGAATGGCAGCAGCAGAGCAGGGGCGTGACGTACGCGCCGCCGACCACGCGCACCCGGCCATTCAAGGCGCTGCGCCTGGCCGATCGCATCGCCGGCATCGATGCGATTGTGCTCGGCTCTTCCACGCTCATGGGCGTGCGTTCGGAGCTGTTTCCCCAGCCATCACGGGTCTATAACTTCACATCCACCGCCAACCCGACGTTCAACCTGGTGGGCGAGGCGGAATACCTGCTGGCGCAGCATGCCGACCGCCTGCGTTTCATGCTGGTCGGGCTCGACTGGTCGATCGGCATGATTTATTACGCGACGCCGCCGGCGGGCATCGACCTGTCTCCCCGCTCTGCGCTGTCGTCCGAATCCCACCCGCCGGTGGCCCTGCAGCGCAAAATAGTCGACGCCCTGTCCTATCCGAAAGTGGAAAACCTGCTGAAGGCGCTGCGCAGCGTGATCCGTTCCGGCCATCCGGTGGAAAGTTTCCGCCATACCTTTTTTGACATCGCCAGCGCGCCCTACCCCTGCGCCGACGGCGATACCGCCCGCGATTTCGACGTGGTCAATCGCGGCATCTGCCTCGGCTTCCGCTACGACGGCAGTTGGACCTTCGGCGGGGAAAAACGCCTGTCACCGGCGCGGGCGGCCGTGCTGGCGCGCGCTGCGGCGGCGCCGAGTTCCAAGTTTTCGCATTTCCTCTGCCAGAGCGAAGGCGCGCCGAATGCCGAGTACCTGCGCCGTTTTGGTCAGGCCGCGCAGCGCATGGCGCAGCTGGGCGGTCGCATGGTGTTCCTGCTGCCGCCGATGATTCCCGGCATGGAACTGGCCATGGCCGAGGATCCCGCCAACCGCGCCTGCCTCGAACGGACCCAAACCACGCTGGCGCAATGGGCGCAGCAGTATCAGGTGACGGTCATTGATGCCGGCCAGTCGGAGCGTTACGGCTGCACCGCCGGCGAGTTTCTCGACGAGCATCATGCGTTTCCGGAATGCCATCGCCGTGTGCTGGACTTTTATTTCCGTGCGCTTGCGGCCGGTCGTGCGCCAGCGGGACTGCTGCGGCCATGAGTCACCTGCCGCAGCGCGAACGGCTGCTGCTGGCGGTGCTGGTGCTGACCGCTTTGGGTCCGCTGGCATTCCATTACGTCGGTGAGGAAGGCATCCTCACCATCACCTCGCTGGAAATGTGGCAGCGCGGGAACTGGCTGCGCCTGTGGATGTACGGCGGCGACGCCATGCACGGCGTGTTTGCCAACTGGCTGATCATTCCCGTTGCCGCGGCGATTGGATGGGAATATGTGTTGCCGGTGGCGCGCGCCGTGATGGTGCTGTCCACGCTGCTGACCGGGCTGGTCGTCTACGGCCTGTTGCGGCGGCTCGGGCGTGACCGGGAATTCGCGCTGCTGGCAGCCGTGGTTTATCTGACTTTTGCCGATCTGCTGATTTACCGCGGCTGGCTGGCCTATCGTGATCCGCTGTTCGGCCTGCTGGTGTTCGCCGCCATCGCGTCTTTGTGGATCGGCGCCCGGGCGTCATCCTGGCGATGGATGGCCGCTGCCGCAGTGCTCGGATTCGCCGCCTTTCTGACCAAGGGTCTGACGGCTTATGTTTTTGTCGGCAGTGCCGGGCTGGTCCTGCTGATGACGGGCGAAACGCGCCGGACATTGCTGCGGCCCCTGGCATTGGCCGTCGCGGCCATCGCACTGGTGTTGCCGCTGTTGTGGCTGTATGGCGTGCAGTCCGGTGATGCGCAGGCGGCGCGTTTTGCCGGCGAAATCGGCGCCAAGCTGGTGCCGCCGGATGCGGGCGGCTGGGTGCTGAAACTGCTGTCGTACCCGCTGGAAACACTGCTGCGCCTGCTGCCGGCGAGCGGCCTCGCGCTGTATGCCTGGCTGAAATTTCCCGCGGCGCGGAGCGCATTGCAGCGCGGCAGCATCGGCTGGACCGCGGCACTGATGGCCCTGATCGGCTTCCTGCCGTACTGGCTCGCGCCGCACAGCCATTTCCGCTATCTGCTGCCGATCGTGCCGCTGGCTGCCATCGTGTGTGCCGGGCTGATCCTGCAGGGCGGCACGGCATTGCGTATCCTCGCTTATCGTTTGATGTGGGTCATGGTCGCACTCAAGCTGCTGTTCGTGGCCGTGCTGTTTCCCCTGTATCAGGCCCAGTATCGTGGCGCGGGTTTTGAAAGCGCGGCGCAGGACATCGTCGCACGCAGCGCGGGCCACAAACTCTATACGGTGAATGTCAGTGCCAGCGGCCTGGCGGTGGTCGCCAGCATCGATGTGATGCGGCTGCCCTTGCCGGCCCTGACCTGGACGCCGGCGGAGTGGAGTGACGGATTCGTGATTGCCTATGAAGCGGATCCGCAGCTGGGCCAGGTTGCCGTACAGTACCGCCTCGGCGGCAACACCCTGTTTCTGCTGTGCCGCGGCACCGCCTGTGCCGATCAGCCGCCAGCGGGTTTGCGCAAATAGGCAAGCAGGTCGTGCCCGCGCCCGCTGAGGCGCGCCGGCAGGTTGAGCATTTCCGCGGCGATCTTTCCCAGCGCATAGCGCCAGCGCGGCGTGTTTTCCCGCTCGGCAAATTTGACGCGGGCCGTGTGGATGCGCGCGACTTCAAAGCCGGCATTGGCAGCCAGGAGCTTCATGGATCGCGGATTGAAAAAACTGATGTGGCCGCCGTCGCGCGCCATGTCGAAATAGTCCCATTGCGCGCCCAGCGCCGCGGTGGTCCAGCTCGCGGCATTGCCGGTGCTGATCAGCAGGATGCCGCCGGGTTTCAGCACGCGCCGGCACTCGGCCAGCAGCGGCAGCGGCGCACGCAGGTGCTCGACCACTTCGAACAGCGTCAGCGCATCAAATATCGCGTCCGCAAACCGCTGTTCCTCAAGCAGGCCGGTGCGCACCGGCAATCCCGCGGCGCGCGCCGTTTCAGCGATGTGCGGTGCCGGTTCCACGCCTTCCGCGGCATAACCGGCGGCAATGGCCGCCGCGACAAACTGGCCGCGCGAACAGCCGACATCGCAGACGCGGATCTCAGGCGCCGGTTTGCCGAGGAGCCTCGCGATGGCGGCAAGCCGGCGTTGCGCAACGGCGTCACGGCGCGCGAGCGCGTCGCCGTCGATGCGGTTGAATTCCCCGGCATCGAATTGCGCCATGGTTTCCCAGTAACGCGCTTCGCTGGCGCGGCTCAGCAACTGGCCGCAGCCGGAACAGCGGCGCAGGGCGCCTTCGCCGACGATCCACCCAGTGTCGATGAGGGGGGTGTTGCAACCCACCGGGCAGGCTGATACATAGGGTGGTGCGTCAGAGGACATCGCGGCTTTTATCATAAGTATTTGATTTTAAACGATTAATTACTACAGAGGCCGGGATGGCCAGCAGGCAGTCGCTGGTGCTGTCGATGCGTCGCTCGCAACCTTCGTGGCCGCAGGGCACACAGCTGGCGCGCCCCTGGATCAGCCGGACATTGCCGAGCCGCTGGTCGCCGTGACCGCGCCAGGGATTGGTGGCCGCAGGATGATTTTTGGGCCAGGGGCCCCATTTCACCGGATCCGTGGGACCGAACAAGGCGATGGTCGGCACGCCGGTCGCTGCCGCGATGTGCGTGATGGCGGTGTCCGGTCCGACATAAAACTGCGCGCGCGCGATCAGCGCCGCTGTTCCGCCCAAGGTGAGTTGTCCTGCGGCATTGATCACGCTGCCGGGCAATCGGCGGGCAATCGCGTCGACATACGCGCGTTCATCCGCAGCCTGCCCGCCGGTCAGCACCACGGCGATGTCATTGCCGAGCAGCCATTGCGCGACATCAATCCAGCCCTGTTCATGCCACATCTTGTAGCGGAATTTCGGACAGGGATGCAATACCGCGAAGGGCGCGCAGGATTTGCCGAGCAGCGCATCAACCGCGGCATCGTCTTCCGCGCGCCAGGAAACCACGGTTTCGGCTTTGGCCGGTATGCCCAGCGCGTCCGCCAGCCGCAGATGCAGGCGCAGGGTATGCGTGCCGGCGGCATCGTAAGCGATCCATTCATCGAGTAAATACTGCTTCCAGCGTTGCCCGTCCTGATCCAACAGCAGGCCGATGCGGCGTTTGCCGGCGAGCCAGGCATACAGCGTCGGCCGGTCGCCGGGCACCAGGGACAAGGCGAGGTCGTAACGCCGGAACAGGCGTCCGAGCAAGGCCAGATGCGTAGCCAGTCCGGGCCGCTCCGGCACGGTGTGCACTGCATGCAAATCGGGATTCGCGGTGATGACGCCCTGCGTCCCGGCAAACACCAGCGCTTCGATCTGCGCGTCCGGCCAGGCCTGTTTCAGTGAGCGGATCAGCGGTGTGGCCAGCAGCACGTCACCGATGCGGCGGGTTACCACCACCAGCACGCGGCGGGGTGCGGCGCTCATCGGTACTGGTCGACGCCGAGCCGGGCGCGGCTGCGGCCGGACGCAATCAGGTCATCGAGCAGGCGCTGGTTTTCTTCGAAGCCGCGTTTGTCCGCCTCTCGATGCCACAAATGAAATACCGAGGCGCCGAAGCGGGCGTTCTTGTGCTTGATGCCGGCATGGATCAGCCGGATGGCGAGGTCTGAATCCTCCAGTCCCCAGCGCCCGGCATAGGCCTCGTCGAAACCGTTGACGGCAATCAGGTCGGCCCGCCAGGCGGAAAAATTGCAGGTTTTGACGCCCTGCCAGCGCTCGGGGTTGCGACGGCGGAATGCGCCGTCGGGCAGGCGCAGCAACGGCAGCAGGCGGTTGATGTCACCCTGCAGCCGGGCCAGTGCCCAGCGCGCGAGAGTCCACTGGTGCAGCGGCAGCTTGTCGCGCAGCGCACGCTGGGTCAGCTCTTCATTCAGCAGTACGCGGTTGCCGGACAGAAAAAAACCGGGCTCGGCGAGCTCGCGGTGGCGGCGGATGAAGTCCGGCGCCGGAACGCAGTCGGCGTCGGTGTACACCACATAATC
>CAZSIR010000002.1:32234-76232 GCA_964606765.1 uncultured Bordetella sp.
GGCGGATGAAGTCCGGCGCCGGAACGCAGTCGGCGTCGGTGTACACCACATAATCGGCGTGCGTTGCAGCCAGTCCGCGATTGCGCATCACGGTGGCGCGGAAACCGCGGTCTTCATGCCAAAGATGCGTGACCGGGAACGGAGCGCGCTGCGCGAAATGTTCCGTCAGCAGCCGCACATCGTCCTTCGAACCGTCATCGGCGACGATCAGTTCGAAATCCCCACTGTCCTGGTGCAGATAGCCTTCCAGCAGCGCCGCCAGCGCATCGGGCCGGTTGTAGGTGGCGATGACGACGGCAATCTTCAATGTGGTGAATCTCCGCGCAGCATCAGCTTGACGTAGCGGTAATAGGAACCCTCGGCATTGGCCACGGCCAGCATGAACCCTTCGCGCCCGTCGAGAAAACCCAGGCGCAGGAAGTAGGTGCGGAAGAAGGCCCAGCCGCCATGCAGCAGCGCCGTCCAGATCGAGGCGCGGCGGCCCTGCCCGTGCAGTATCCGCGCGGAAGAGGTGGAGTACAGGTTCATCTTGCCGATCACCTGTTCCAGGTCATTGATCGCTTCGTGCATGATCGGCTGCCGCAGCCTGCCGGTGCTGCCCTTGATGACCAGCCGGTCATGGGCGTGGTCTTCGGAGAAACGGCTCGCGTCGCGGCGAAACAGGCGCACGACGTAATCCGGCCACCAGCCGGAATGTTTCATGAAACGCCCGCAGAAACTGGAGCGGCGCGGGATCGCGAAAGCGGCATGTTTGCCGGGATCAGCCAGCGTGGCGGCGACTTCGGCGCGCAGTTCCGCCGGCATCCATTCATCGGAATCGAGCGACACGATCCATTCGCCCTGCGCCTTGTCCAGCGCGCGGTTTTTCTGCGGACCATGGCCGGGGAAATCGGGCGTGCGGTAAAAGCGCACATTGAATTCGGCGCAGATTGCCTCGGTGCGGTCGGTGCTGCCGGAATCGACGACCACGATTTCATCCGCCCAGGCCACCGATTCAACGCAGCGGCGGATGGTGGCTTCACCGTTTTTGGTGATGATGATGGCGGAGACTTTCATGCGGTCGCAGCGGCAGTCTGTTGACGCGGGAGTCCGGCGTACAGCAGCGCCGTCAGCCAGGCATACAGCAGGCCTTCGGTGTGGTCGAGCAGCGCGGAGTTGAGCATGCAGATGATGGCCATCATCACCACCAGCCCCTGCGCCAGTCCGCGCTCCATGGGCGTGGGCAGCAAGGGCGCCAGGCGCCACTGCTGCCAGAGCAGCCAGAGAAATGCCGCAAGCCCGACCAGCCCGATTTGCACGGTAATCAGCATGAATTCATTGTGCGGGTTGCGCGACAGTTTCTGGCCGCTGTCTTTGACCCGCTCCGCATAGGCGCCGGGGAAACCGCCGGTGCCGTAGCCGAGCAGCGGCTGTTTCTGGATCAGGGCCAGGGTGTTGCGGTAAAACTCCATGCGGTAGCCGCTGGACGTGGACGCTGGATGGCCGGCTCGCTCGCTATGCAGTTCCTGGACAATGTTCTGCACCCGTTTTTGGAAGGGGCCGGGAACCAGGCTGAGCAATGTAACCAGGCAGAATAACGAAA
This sequence comes from uncultured Bordetella sp., assembly GCA_964606765.1. GTDB lineage: Bacteria > Pseudomonadota > Gammaproteobacteria > Burkholderiales > SG8-41. The sequence continues at coordinate 33,817 of CAZSIR010000002.1, forward strand.
CGATCGCAATGGTGATTCCGCGAAAGCCTGTTTTTTGCCAGCCAAACAACAGCGCCAATCCAATCAGCACGACGTAACCGGTTGCGCCTTCGACGATCAGCATGGTGTTGGCCACAGCCAGCAGGCTCATGATGCCCCAGGCGATTTTTTCGATATCTGTCCTGGCACTACAGCATAACCATGCAAACAGAAAACCGGAAAATGCAATCAGGATGTTATGGGTCAGGCGATGTTTGAACGCAACGGGGTATTCCGGTGCGCCACGCAGCAATGATTCCGCCGTGCCTCGCAGCCATGGCTCGGGGGGGATCAAGCCGATTTTTAACGCATAGGAAATCAGCAGTACCAATCCCAGGCCGCAGGCCAGCGCACGCAAACCCCGTTCGCGACTGGATGCGGAGATGAAAGCCCAGGCCAACAGCGGAAGCGATGCGAGGTCGAGGTATTTCAGCAGATAAAGTTTTGCATCGACCGGTGCCGCATTGCCGTACAGGGTGCCTACGAGCAGCAGGGTGAATAACAGCAGGGCTGCGCGGAATACGGGATTGGCCCAGGCAAGGATCAATTTGTCCCGGTACTGCGCCCCGACCAGCCAGGCGAGCAGAACCACGGCCAGCAAGGCGTTATCCAGTGCAATAGAAACCGGGATCGAAACGCCGATGGCAATGGCGCTCCAGCGTCCGAACACACCGGCGCCCTCAGTCAAGCGCTGCAATGCACCGGTAATGCTCATTGCGGCTGGTACTCCGGAATCCAGTTCACCAGTTCTGCGCGCACCGTTGCGTCATCGGGCAGGGCCGTTCGAGCCAGCCAGGGTGCGAGCTGGTCCGGCAAATCAGCAGGTGCGGGACGGGCTCTGGCGATGCGCAGTTTCGGGTGTGGTGTCGGCAGCGAGTTTTCATCTGCAGCCAGTACTTCTTCATAGAGTTTTTCGCCCGGGCGAAGACCGGTGTAAACGACCTTGATGTCGTTTTCGCCGAATCCGGAGAGCCTGATCATGTCGCGCGCCAGATCGGCGATTTTGACCGGCTCGCCCATGTCGAGCACAAAAATTTCGCCGCCGGCGCCCATCAGCCCGGCCTGCATCACCAGTTGCACCGCCTCCGGGATCGACATGAAAAAGCGGGTGATCTCCGGATGGGTCACGGTCACCGGGCCACCCGCGGCGATCTGCTCACGAAACTTGGGAATCACGCTGCCTGTGGAACCCAGTACGTTGCCAAAGCGTACGATGACAAAACTCGTTGCGCGGCGCTGTTGCAGCGACTGGCAGATGAGTTCTGCCAGCCGTTTGGTCGCGCCCATCACGTTGGTGGGATTGACAGCCTTGTCGGTGGAAATCAGCACAAACTTTTCGACACCGTTTGCGATCGCGGTCTCGGCGAGCACGCGTGTGCCGAGCACGTTGTTGAGCACGGCCTGCCAGGCGTTTTCATTTTCCATCAGCGGCACATGTTTGTAAGCCGCGGCATGGAAGACGACCGTGGGTTTCAGGGTCGACAGCAGTTGCTGCATGCGCCGCGCATCCTTCACATCGCCGATCACCGGGCTGATCGTGATGCCGGGCATTTCGCGCCGGAATTCCTGCTCGATCTGGTACAGCGGAAACTCGCTGCTTTCCAGCAACACGATGCGTTGTGGCTGATAACGCGCAACCTGGCGGCAGAGCTCGGCGCCGATCGAGCCGCCGGCCCCCGAGACCAGCACAGTGCGTGCGCCCAGCCATTCGCGCAGCCCGGCAGTGTCCAGTTTGACCGGGTCGCGTCCAAGCAGATCGTCGAGTTCGACATTGCGAATCTGCGACACCGTGACACGACCAGTCATCAGGTCGTCGAAGGACGGCACGGTGAGCACCTGCAGTCCGGCGGCTTGAGCGATTTCCACCGCGCGCCGACGTTCACCGTGATTGACCTCCGGCATCGCGATGATGGCGTGCCGCGCATTCAACCGGCGTTGAAAGCCAGGTACATCGCTGATGGCGCCGTATACCGTCGCACCATGGATTTGGTGGCCGTGATGCGTGCGGTTATCATCAAATACGCCGACCACCCTCCATTGCGGACTGCGTGCGAGATCCTTGATCAGGCCCGCGGCGGCTTCCGTGGCGCCGAGCACAATTACCGGTTCACTGTCCGCCGGGATCAACGCACCCAGGCGGCGTTCTTTCCAGCCGCGGTACGCCAGCCGGCTGCCGCCCATGATCATCACCAGCAATACCGGGCTCATCACCAGCACTGAGCGAGGCACGGCAAATTGCAGCATGAACAACGCCGCAGCGACGGCCAGCGCGCCGCCGCTGATGGCGATGATGATGCGTTGCAGGTCGGGCAGGCTGGCAAAGCGCCAGATGCCGCGGTAGAGACCGAATGTCAGGAAAAAGAATGCGTACAGCGGTACTACCCACTGCACGGATTGCCAGGCCTGTTCGCTGTACGGCTCGGGCAGTTCCAGGTTGAAACGCAGCCAGAACGCCAGCAGCCACGCCACAGCCACGGCCGTAAGGTCGTGGACGATGGCCAGCAGGGAGCGGATGTTAAGCATGGGCTATCCCTTGCCTGCGCCATGCGCGTTCGATGATCACGATTAATGACAAGTACAGTGCGCCGATTCCGGCAAGCATGGCATATTGCAGGGTTGTGCTGAGAGTCATCGCCCACAGCGCGACGATCCCGCAAAGGACCATCAATGCGTATTCGGCAAGCGCCGTGCTGCGATGGCCCAGCCCGAGCTGTACCAGTCGCTGGTAATAATGATCGCGGTGGGCCTCCCAGAAGCGGGTCCCTGAAAACAATCGCCGCGCCAGCGTCACGCTGGCATCGACAATGAATGGCGAAAACACCAGCAGCGGAAACCACCAGGTCCAGTCCTGCTGCAGCCAGCCGGTGATGCCGAATGTTGCGGCGAGAAAACCCAGCGGCACCGCACCTGCATCGCCGAGGAATATGCGCGCCGGATGAAAGTTGTGCAGCAAAAATCCGGCCGCTGCTGCGGCCACGGCCAGATTCAGCAGCGCGAACTGTGTGCTGCCAGCGAGCCATGCGGCTGTTGCATACACCAGGAAACCGGAGACCGCCATGCCGCCAGCCAGTCCGTCGGAGCCATCCATGAAATTGTAGAGATTGCACATCCAGCCGATGGCGAACACGACCATCGCAAGCAGCAGCATGGATTCGTATCCGCTGATCAACGCCGGCGCGACCAGCGCCGCAGCGAGCAGGTGAGTAGCCAGACGTACGCCGGCGGACAGGCCGCGCAGATCATCAAGCAGCGAAACCATGATCAGCAACAGCAATGCAGTCCAGAAAACCCAGGGCAGTTGCGCTGCGGCGTACGCCCATCCGGCAGCCACGCCGAGCAGCAGGCCGATACCGCCGCTGCGAGGTACCGGAGTGTCATGCAGCGACCGGGCATTGGGTTCATCCAGCGCGATCCGTGCTGCGCGACTGCGTGCGAGCCAGGCCACAGCCAGCGCGGCAATAAAAAATGAAATCAGGGAAATGAAAATGGCCGGCCACACGATATGCTTGAATAGGGTGTGTACTATTGGTTTTGTTGTTTGATGATACCACCGCGGGGTCGTGTTAAGTACTTGATTCAACGGGTATCACGGCGATTCGCCAGGATGTGGGCTGTTGCGGGAAATATGAACCAATAACGACTCCCTGAATCACGAAATGACCTGTTTGTCCGTGCCAAGGCAGCTAATGGAGATGAAGCCGTCATGCGCCGCGGAATTTTTTGGAACTTCGTTAAAGCCCGGCTGAGTTCATGGAATGGTTAGTTCAATCTGATCAACCCATTTTTATCAGGGAACCGGCCCCTGTCAGTTGCCCTGATGACAACAGGAACGCTACAATCTTTTTTTAATGATTGCGACAACATGCATACCGAAACCTACTTTCAAGAAGTCGTAAAAGTTGCACAAAGCATCGACATTGCAGCCATCGAAAAGCTGGCACACGAACTCGCCGCGCTGCGTGAACGGGGAGGCCGGCTTTTTATCCTCGGTGTCGGCGGAAGCGCGGGCAATTGCAGCCATGCAGTCAACGATTTCCGCAAGCTCTGCGGCATTGAGGCTTATGCCCCGGTCGACAATGTGTCCGAACTGACCGCGCGCACCAACGACGAAGGTTGGGAAACCGTATTCTCCGGATGGCTCAAGGTCAGCAAGGCAAAGGATAACGACGCAGTGCTGGTGTTCTCCGTTGGCGGCGGCAATCTGGAAAAGAACGTCAGCCCGAACATTGTTGAGGGTTTGAAGCTGGCCAAAGAGCGCGGCCTGAAAGTTTTCGGGGTGGTCGGCCGCGATGGCGGCTACACCAAAAAAGTGGGTGATTGCGTGGTGGTGGTGCCTACGGTTGACGCGGGCCGCGTTACCCCGCACTCGGAAGCCTTTCAGGCGGTTGTCTGGCATTGCCTGGTATCACACCCTGTCCTGCAACAACTTGCGACGAAGTGGTGAGCGGCTGCAGTCCTCGCCCTTGATGGGTTGTTCAGGTGGAGCGGGCGCCCTGTCGTTTTGCCCAAGTCCGCTGACAGATTGCTCGACTGCACACTGGAATGACCGGGCTTTTGATCCGGGTGCGCCTTGAAAGCCGGGCAAATTCCAATGCGGCGTGCTGTATTCCTCGATCGCGACGGCGTCATCAACCGTTCGCTGGTGCGCGCAGGCAAACCCTACGCACCAACCCGGGCTTCAGAATTTGAATTGCTGCCCGGCGTAGCCGCCGCGCTGAGCCGTTTGCGCCAGCACGGATTTCTCAACATCGTTGTTACCAATCAACCCGATATCGCGACCGGCAAGCAGCGCCGTGAAGATCTTGATGCCTTGCATCAGCGATTGAAAACCGAATTGGCCATAGACGCGATCAAGGTTTGTTGTCATGTCGATGCTGATGACTGCGCCTGCCGCAAGCCGAAGCCCGGTTTGTTGCTTGAGGCTGCACAGGAATTCAATATCGATCTCGGTAACAGCTTCATGGTGGGCGACCGCTGGCGCGATATCGCGGCTGGTCAGCATGCCGGCTGCAAATCCTGCTTTTTCATAGACTATGGATACACTGAAAAAGGGCCGGAACAGCCTTTCACTGTAGTAAAATCCCTCGAAAATTCAGTGGGATTGATCCTGGGGGATGCAAATTAAGCCGGCATCAGCGGTGCTTGTTTCTTGCCGCAAATTTCAGATAGTGAACGCAGTCATGGAGATGAATTGATGAGCGATGCAAATAAGCTGAAGGTCAAGCTGTTCGCGGATGGCGCCGACCTGGCTGGTATCAAGGAAATGGCTGCAAATCCGGCCATTGCCGGCTTTACGACGAACCCCACGCTGATGCGCAAGGCCGGTGTGGTTGATTACAAGGCGTTTGCGCTGGAAGTGCTGAAAGTGGTGCCGAACCGGCCGGTGTCCTTCGAAGTATTTGCCGATGATTTCCCGACGATGGAGCGACAGGCGATGGAAATCGCCTCCTGGGGAAAACATGTCAATGTCAAGATTCCGGTCACCAATACCAAGGGTGAGTTTTGCGGTCCGCTGGTGAAACGGCTTTCCGAGGCCGGGGTGCAACTCAATATCACCGCCGTGATGACGCTGGATCAAGTGCAGCGGATTGTCGACCAGCTTGCGCCGCAGACCCCGGCCATCGTTTCTGTATTTGCAGGACGTATCGCCGACACGGGTCGCGATCCAGTGCCGGTCATGGCGGAAGCGGTTCGCATCCTCAAATCCAAACCGAAGGCCGAACTGATCTGGGCCAGCCCGCGCGAACTGCTCAACATTTTCCAGGCCGATGACGTCGGCTGCCACATCATTACGGCAACCAACGACATCCTCAAAAAACTGTCCCTGGTCGGGAAAGATCTGACGGCTTATTCACTTGAGACCGTCGAAATGTTCTGCAAGGACGCCCAAGCCGCCGGTTTTGATATCAAAACCTGATGCGCTCTCTGGCGTTGGTTGATCACAAGCATTCAGATTGAAATCTACAGGAGTGGTGTCATGAAAAAAGTGGTTGTTTTTGGCGGTGGCGGTTATTGCGGCAGTGTGGTGGTTCCGCAACTGGTTAACGAGGGCTGGGATGTCACGGTGTTCGACACCTTCTGGTATGGCACCGATCATTTGCCCAAGAGCCCGAAACTCCGCCTCGTCCAGGGCGATGTCCGCGAGAGCGCCAAAGTGACGGAAGCGCTGGCCGGGCAGCAATATGTGCTGCACCTGTCCTGCATTTCCAACGATGCCAGCTTTGAGCTCGATGAAAAACTGTCCACTTCAGTCAATCTGGATTCTTTCGAGCCGCTGGTGATTGCCGCCAAAAAGGCCGGCGTCAAACGTTTCGTTTTTGCGTCTTCGAGCTCGGTCTATGGCGTATCGGACAAACCGGATGTCACCGAAGACCATCCGCTGGTACCGCTGACGCTGTACAACAAGTACAAGGGCATGTGCGAGCCGCTGCTGCTCAAGCATACGGACAAGGATTTTGTCGGCGTGATTTTCCGCCCGGCCACTGTATGCGGTTATGCACCGCGCCAGCGCCTCGATCTGTCGGTGAACATCCTGACCAATCACGCAGTGAACAAGGGCAAGATCACCGTGTTCGGCGGCGATCAACTGCGCCCCAACCTGCATGTCCAGGATTACACCGATCTGTGCAAACTGCTGCTGACGGCGCCCGACGAAAAAATCGCGAACCAGGTATTCAACTGCGGTTTCCAGAACATGAGCATCATGGACATCGCGAAGACCGTGAAAAAAGTGGTCGAAGAACTGTTCCCCGAAAAGGGAGAAATCCCCATCGTGGTGACCTCGTCCGACGATCCGCGCTCGTACCACATCAATTCGGGCAAGATCAAACGGGTGCTCGGTTTCCAGCCGAAACATTCGATCGAAGAAGCGGTCCGCGATCTGTGCAAGGCTTTCCGCGAAGGCAAGCTGCCCAACAGTTTTGACGACAACAAGTACTTCAATGTCCGCACCATGAAGGCGATTGGCGCGAAATGAGCGCAAAGCCTGTTGCGGTAGTCACCGGTGGCGCCGGCTTCATCGGTGGTCACATGGTCGACTGTCTGGTCGAGCGCGGGTACGCAGTGCGGGTCATCGACAACATGGTCGGCGGCCGCGAAGAAAATCTCGCCCAGCACCGCAGCAATCCCGATGTGGTTCTTGAACAGCGGGACATCCGCAGTTATGCGCCGGATGATCCGCTGTTCCGCGGCGTGAAGTATGTGATTCACTTTGCCGGTATCGGCGACATCGTTCCCTCGATCGAAAGGCCGATGGAATACATGTCGGCCAATGTGCAGGGCACCGTGCACATGCTCGAATGCGCGCGCAACGCCGGCGTGCAGAAGTTTGTCTATGCGGCATCGTCGTCCTGTTACGGACTCGCCAAGACGCCGACCAGGGAAGATCACCCGATCGTGCCGCTGTACCCGTATGCGCTGTCGAAGTATCAGGGGGAGCAGGCCGCTTTCCACTGGCACGAGGTGTACAAGCTGCCGGTAAATTCGATCCGCATTTTCAACGCCTACGGTACACGTTCACGCACTTCCGGGGCTTATGGCGCGGTGTTTGGCGTGTTCCTGCGCCAGAAAATTGCCGGCAAACCGTATACCGTGGTGGGTGATGGCACGCAGACACGGGACTTTCTCTACGTCACTGACGTTGCGCGCGCCTTTATGGCGGCTGCCGAGACTGATCGTGTTGGTCGTGTCTACAACCTCGGAGCGGGCAAACCGCAATCCGTCAACCGGTTGATCGAACTGCTCGGCGGCGAGAAGACCCATATCCCCAAACGTCCGGGAGAACCGGACTGCACCTGGGCCGACATCAGCCGCATCAATGCGGAACTGGGCTGGAAACCCCAGATCAGCTTCGAAGAGGGCGTCGCGAAAATCGTCGCCAATATTGATTACTGGCGCAACGCGCCGCTCTGGGATCCGGATTCAATCGCCAAGGCGACCCGGACCTGGTTCGAATTCATGACTCCGCAAGGAAGTAAATGATGGATCCGGCAAGCAAACTTCTGTTTTCCCACAAGATCAAGACTGCCGCGCAGATCGCCGAAGCCATCGGTCCGCGGCCGCGCAAGAAGAAGGTCATCATGTGCCACGGCACTTTTGACGTGGTGCATCCCGGACACATCCGGCACATGCTCTATGCCAAGACCAAGGCCGACATCCTGATCGCCAGCCTGACCGCCGACGAGCACATCAAGAAGGGCAATATGCGGCCCTACGTGCCCGAAGATCTGCGCGCGGTGAATCTTGCCGCGCTGGAGATGGTCGATTACGTGGTGGTCGATCGGGATGCGACGCCGATTACCAATCTCGGCGTGATCAAACCGGATTTCTTCGCCAAGGGTTACGAATACACCGCCGGCGCGGTGCATCCGAAGACGCAGGAAGAAATCGACACCCTCGACAGTTTTGGCGGCGAAATGATTTTCACGCCGGGCGATATCGTCTATTCATCGTCTGCGCTGATTGAGCTTGCGCCGCCTTCGATCGCCGTCGAGAAGCTGATGACGCTGATGGAAGCCGAGGGCGTGACCTTCCAGGGTCTGCGCGACGCCGTTGCCAAGCTGAAGGGCATCCGTACTCATGTCGTCGGTGACACCATCGTCGACAGCTATACCTATTGCAGCATGATCGGCGGCATGACCAAGACGCCGACCATGAGCGTACGTTACGAGAAAAAAGTGGATTATGTCGGCGGCGCAGGCATCGTCGCCAAACATCTACGCGCTGCCGGGGCAGAGGTGACCTTCTCCACGGTGCTGGGCAATGATGATTACCGAAGTTTTGTGCTTGATGACCTCAGCAATTTTGGCGTGCACTGCCTGCCGATCATTGACGAGACGCGACCGACCACCAACAAGAACGCCATTGTTGCCGACACCTATCGCTTGCTCAAGGTCGATACCCTGGACAACCGCTCGATTTCGGACAAGATCGTCGAACAGCTGAAACGCCAGATTTCCGACACCAAGACACAGGCGGTTGCGTTCTGCGATTTCCGCCATGGCATGTTCAACCGGGTCACCATCCCGCAACTGACCGAGGCCATCCCGAAAGGCGTGTTCCGCGTCGCCGACAGCCAGGTGGCGAGCCGCTGGGGCAATATTCTCGAATTCCAGGGCTTTGACCTGATCACGCCGAACGAACGCGAAGCGCGTTTTGCACTGGGTGACCAGGACTCCGTGGTGCGGCCGCTGGCGCTGGAACTGCACAAACGTTCGAACTGCGGCACGCTGATCCTCAAGTGCGGCGATCGCGGCATCATTACCTATCGCAGCAATTCACCGACGGATTTCCGCGCGTTTTTCAACATCGAGACCTTCGCCGACAAAGTGGTCGATGCGGTTGGCGCAGGTGATGCCTTGCTGGCTTACGCCACGCTTGCCCTGGTCGCAACCGGCAACGATGTGATCGCCTCGATCCTCGGCAACATGGCTGCCGGCATTGAATGTGAGCATGACGGCAACTGGCCGGTCACGCCGGATCTGGTATTGCAGAAAATCGATGCTGTTGAAAAACTTGCCCGCTATCAGTAAAGCGGTACTGAAGACCGGGATACGGAGTCAAGGATGCGAGTCGTAGTCGCTGGTCTGGGTGTGCAGGGGCAAAAACGCAAGGCGGTTGCCGGCAAGGAGGTTGTTGCCACGGTTGATCCGGTTCACCCCGACGCGCAATACAAGCGCATCGAGGATGTTCCCGTCGGTGATTACGATGCGGCGTTGTTGTGCATCCCTGATGAACCGAAAATCGAGGTCATCGAATACCTGCTCACGCAGCGCAAGCATCTGCTGGTCGAGAAACCGTTGTTTGCCGGCAATCCGCCCGACCTGCTGCGCCTGAAAGCGCTCGCGGAGAAAACCCGTACAGTCTGTTACACCGCGTACAACCACCGCTTTGAACCGCATTTTGTGCGCATGAAGCAGCTGATTGAATCGGGGCGGTTGGGCAAGATTTACAGCGTACGCATGTTCTACGGCAACGGCACGGCGCGCCTGGTGCGCGACTCGGCCTGGCGCGATCAGGGCGCGGGCGTACTGCCCGACCTCGGCTCGCACCTGCTGGATACTGCGCTGTTCTGGCTGGGCAAGCCGGTCGACGGGTTCCGCATTCAATCGGCCAATTGCTTTGAGAACCGGGCCTATGACCACGTCGCTTTTGGCGCGAATGCCGACCCCGTGCTGCAATTCGAAGTCACGCTGCTGTCATGGCGCAACCACTTTTATGCCGATGTTTTTGCCGAGAAGGGCAGTGCGCACATTACCTCGCTGTGCAAATGGGGCCCCAGTACTTTCAGTGTGCGTGATCGAAAATTGCCCAGCGGCCGGCCGGATGAAGAGTCGGTGACCCTGGTGCAGCCCGATCCGACCTGGGCGATCGAGTACGACCATTTCTGCAAACTCTGCGCAACGGGCGTGAGCAATATCGACAACGACATCTGGATCAACAATACCCTGCGCGGGCTGAGCGACGAACTGGCGCAGGGCGCAGGAGCGCAGCAATGCTGATACATGGGCACGCGAAACCGGTAAAACCGAAGCGGGTGGTGGTGCTGGGTGGCAGCGGGTTTATCGCCGGTGCCATCCTGCGCCGCTTGCAGGCTGACGGCATAGCCGCAATCGGCCTGGGTCGCCCCGCGCTGGACTTGTTAAGTGCCGGCGCTGCAGATCAGCTGGCGCAAGCGCTGGACGCGCAGGACACGCTCGTATTTGCCTCGGCCGTCGCGCCGTGCAAGGACGTGCAGATGCTGATTGAGAATACGCGCATGGCTGAAGCCGTGTGCATGGCACTCAAACACAAACCCGTCGCGCACGTGGTTTATATCAGCTCCGATGCCGTCTATAAGGACTCGCCTAAGCCGCTGACGGAGGCATCCTGTGCCGAACCCGGCGCATTGCACGGTGTAATGCATCTCACGCGTGAAGTTGCACTGCGCCAGGGATACGCCGGGCCGCTCGCGATCCTGCGGCCGACCCTGGTCTACGGTTTTGATGATCCGCATAACGGTTATGGCCCCAACCGCTTTCGCCGGCTCGCTGCGGCCGGCAAGGAGATTGTGCTGTTTGGCGAGGGCGAAGAGCGGCGCGACCATGTCGATGTCGAAGACGTTGCTGAACTGGCGCGCCTGATCATCGTCAGCCGCAGCAGCGGCATTGCCAACGCAGTGTCGGGCGAAGTGGCCTCGTTTCGCGAGCTTGCGGAGTTTGCCGCAGCGTCCTTTGCGCCTGCAGTGCCGATCAAGGGTTCACCGCGCAGCGGTCCAATGCCGCACGACGGCTACCGGCCTTTCGACAACTCGGCTGTGCTCAAGGCCTTCCCCGGATTCCGTTTCAAAGGCTGGCGCGATGGCCTGGCCGCTGTGCATGCCCGACAACAGAAGGAGCGTCAGGGGGCCGGCAAATGAAGTTACCGGTCATCGGATTTGCCGGGATGACGCATCTCGGACTGGTTTCGGCGGTGTCCGCGACGGAAAAGGGATTCACGCTGGTTTGTTTTGATCCCGATGCTGCGCGCATCGCTGCCCTGCGCCAGGGCAATCTGCCCGTATCCGAGCCGCAGCTCGACGAGCTGGTCGCCAAAAACGCCGCACGTCTGCGCTTCTCCTCGGATGCAGCCGATCTAAAGGCCTGTGATGTGATCTATGTGGCGCCGGACGTTGCCACCGACGACCGCGGACAGAGTGATCTGCAAACCATCAACACATTGCTCGACACGGTATTCGCCGCCACGCGTAATGATGCGGTCATCGTTGTGCTGTCGCAGGTGCCCCCCGGATTCACCCGCGGCAAGCAGCGCGAGGGGCGCATACTCTACTATCAGGTCGAGACCCTGATTTTCGGGCGCGCTGTCGAGCGTGCACTCTATCCGGAGCGTTACATCGTGGGTTGCGCCGATCCCGCCCAACCGCTGCCTGCGGCTTTCAGGGTTTTTCTCGAGGCGCACGGCTGCCCGATATTGCCGATGCGCTACGAAAGTGCGGAGCTGGCGAAGATTTCAATCAATATGTGCCTCGTGGCCTCGGTCACTACTGCCAACACCCTGGCGGAACTGTGCGAAAAAATCGGCGCCGACTGGTCCGAGATCGTGCCGGCGCTGAAACTCGACAAACGCATAGGCCCTCATTCCTACCTCGCGCCGGGGCTCGGCATTGCCGGCGGAAATCTTGAGCGTGACCTGGCGACGGTGTGTAATTTCGCCGATCAATATGGCACTGATGCCAATATGGTCCGCGCATGGATTGGCAACAGCCAATACCGCCGCGACTGGGCTCTGCGCACCTTGTATCGCGAAGTTCTGTCAAAAACCGCCGACCCTGTCGTCGCGGTTCTCGGGCTGGCCTACAAGCAGGATACGCACTCCATCAAGAACTCACCTTCGATCGCACTGCTCTCAAGCCTGCTGCCGTTTCGGGTGCAGCTGTTTGATCCTGTGGTTCCTGCTTCAGCCGCACCCAATCCGCACAGAAGCGCTGCGGCGAGCGAACTGGAAGCCTGCGATGGCGCTGATGTGCTGGTAATCATGACGCCATGGGGGCAGTTTCGCTCGCTTGATCCGGCGGCCATCGCCAGCCGGTTGCGGGGAAAGATCGTGCTGGACCCTTATGTGGTCCTTGATCGAGTTGCGTGCCGGGCTGCGGGGCTTGAATACCATACGCTGGGGGTCGCAGCATGATCACCCACCGCTTGCCTGTACCCCGTGCGCCGGAACGTGTCGTATTGTTTGGTGCGCATGGCTTTATCGGAAAGGCCATTCAGGCAAGGCTGCAGAAAGAGGGTGTTGCCACGCTGGCGCTTGCTTCCAAGGAAGTGGATCTCACTTTGCCCGCGTCGGTTGCACAAATCTCCGGTCTGCTGAAGCCGACAGACGCTGTGGTCATGCTCTCCGCACTCACGCCGGACAAGGGCCGCGACATTGCGACCTTGATGAAAAACCTGGCGATGATGCAGAACCTTTGCGCAGCGCTGGAGAAAACGGGCTGCGCTCACTTCGTCTATTTCAGTTCCGATGCCGTGTATGACAACGCGGTTGCTCGAGTGACGGAAGCCGTTCCGGTTTCACCTCAGGATCTCTACGGCACGATGCATCGCACGCGTGAAATCATGGCGGGCGGAATCAAGGCACCACTGCTGGTGCTGCGGCCAACGCTGGTCTACGGCGCGGACGATACCCACAACGCCTACGGACCGAATCGCTTCCGGCGCATGGCGCAGAAGGACGGCAAGATCACCCTTTTCGGCGGCGGTGAGGAAATGCGGGATCATGTACACGTGGATGATGTTGCAACGCTGACAGTGCGTTGCCTGAATCATCAGTCGGCTGGAATATTGAATGTCGCCACCGGCATATCAACGTCTTTCCGGGACGTGGCGGCGCTGGTGGCACGTCAGTTCGGCAAGGCGGTCGAAATCATTGAAACCCCGCGCGCAAATCCGGTCACACACCGGCATTACGATGTGACCGGCCTGATCAAGGCGTTCCCGGACCTTCGCTTTGTCCTGTTGCAGGACGGCATAGTGCGTTGCCATAAACAAGCCGCGGGGGTTGTTTGATGGCCGAGGTCAATTTGCTCGCCCGCTACCCGAAGTCGAAACGCAACGTAGCGGCGCGTGTGGGTAACAAGGAAGAAAACCGCGCCCTTGCAATGAAATTCGGCAAAGAGTATTTCGATGGCACGCGCGAGCAGGGCTACGGTGGTTTTCGCTACGACGGCCGCTGGATTCCGATTGCGGAAGACATCGTGCGCCACTTCGGACTTAAGGCCGGCGACCGCGTGCTCGATATCGGTTGCGCCAAGGGTTTCTTGGTGAAGGATCTGATGAAGGTATGCCCGGGGCTAGAAGTCTTTGGCATCGACGTATCTGAATATGCGCTGATTAACTGTGAGCCCGAGTTGGTTGGAAGGTTACACCTGGGCGACGCAAGAAGGCTGCCATTTTCTGATAACAGCTTTAAAGTTGCTCTCTCGATCAACACAATTCATAACTTGGACCGCGCAGGCTGTATTGTCGCGCTCAGAGAAATGCAGCGTGTCGCCTCGCTAGGCTACGTGCAGGTGGATGCCTATCGTAATCATGCCGAGGAGAAACTATTCCTTGATTGGGCATTAACTGCTGTTACGCATGGTACGCCCGAGTTCTGGGTGCGCCTGCTTGGTGAAGCAGGTTATACCGGTGACTACTATTGGACCATCCTTGAAATTAATCCAGACTGGACTATTACATGATTTCTGCCAAGACCGCATTGTTGGCGCGTATGGTAAAAGCTTTTCCGGTTGTTGCAGCAGTATTGCTCGTTGGGATTATTTATGCGACCCACCTCTACTTGACATTCCGTTACGAGCATCTTAATCCGGTTTCAAATTCTGAGGAGTGGGCATATACAAATATTGCCGCTAACAACTTCCTGCGTTTTGGATATTTAAATAGTCTGTTCCTTCAAGATCATTCCACAAGCTCAGCCCCGGAGGACCATCCGTACGTCTATAACCATATGCCAGCAGGGGCCGAGAACGCCACAGCTGTGTTATTGGCGTTGACCGAACATGATTACAGATGGACCCGGTTCTTCTTCGCGCTGTTTGTAATCCCCGGACTATATTATTTTGTTCGTTTTGCACAACTGCTGTTTGATCGCATTTCCCTGCGAGGCGCATCACTGGTTCTGTTTTCAGCCAGCCCTTGGGTGATTATCAGCCAAATGGAAGCGCAGATACACAGCGTCCTCTTGCTGTTGGGATTCGCGCCCCTAGTGTGGCTGATAGAGCATGCACGGCAGGGCGGACGTTGGAGACTCATTCTTGCAGTTCTTTGTCTCTTTATACTTTCAATCTACGTCCAATACATGCTGGTCGCTGCAATTGTCTTCGGGCTCCTATTCCTTTGGGCGCTAAGAATTGCGAAACTAAGATTTATGCATGTTGCTCTTGGGATCGGCGCAATTTCAGTTGGAGTATTCGCGCACTTGCTCCAAAACTTTATGTATTTTGGGCCGGACCTCTTTTTTAAAGAATTAATTTATACACTTGGCAATCGCGCGATTGGTATTCCGGGCAAGGAAGAATTGCGCGAGTTTTATGAGTCGATTGCAGTTGTACATCATGGCTCTCGCCCAGTGGAGCCAACTGGATTTCTAAAGATAATAATTCGCAATCTACTCGTGCCGCAGTGGCAATATTTGCTCTTATTATTAATTGGATCGGGCGTTGTAGCATGGTTCGAACGTAAACGATCTTCCTTAGTCAATTCCATTCAAGCACCTGAATCATTCAACCAACGATTTTGGTACGTCATACGTTTGTATGTATGGGCAGGATTGACGGTAGTTTCTGTGATTTTGCTATTCCCGGCATTTACTCAGGAGATCAATCTTGGGGTCTATGGAATTAACTATTTGATACTCGGAATCCCATCGATTGCTTTAATTGTGATGGCGATCGAGTTGGGACATGGCGTCGAGTTATGTGGATTGTGTTTGAATAGTTCTGCTAACGAAGACCCTGGTGCCTGGCACTGGGCATATCTCTATTTAATTGCGTTGCTTGGAGTTTTGCATTTCGCGCCGTTTTTTCTTGGGGGGGGGATCAAAGTGCAGATCCTTCTTATCGCGATCTTCTTGGCATGTCTTGCGTGGTCTTGGGCAACGAGGGCGCCTGATAGAGCCGTAATCGACGAACCATCGGATCAGGCACAGGCACCTAGAGGACTCTATCGACTTTGCCTCTTTGTAATTGGAGTGTTCTGTTTGTGCGCCCTAGTCAAGGGTACCCTTGTTGAGAGCAGGTCTATCGCGAAGGTCGTGAAGGAAGGGAATTATTTGGATCCCATGAAAGATCTGAAGAGCCTTCATGGAAAACTATTTATGACCAATATCAACATGCCTGCGGTAGGTTTCTTTGTTGATGGACCTGGATTTGGAGTTTGCGGGCTGGACACTGTAAGTGGCGCCGGAAAAATTGATTCGAAGCAATGCAAGATCTCATTTTTGAAGCGAACCTCCCATTGGCGCACTCAGGAACCCGAAGTGTTTATTTTCTTTTGGGATCAACGAGTATTCCCCGGGTTTTCTGAATGCATCCCGTTCAGAAATCTTCTTCAAGAGAGTCCCGAAAAGCAGCCCACTTGCATAATCGAACTGCGTCAGCGATTACAGACAAATTTCCCATTGTTACAGTCGAATTCGTTGTTTGAAGTCTACGATCTAAGGCCTTCGAAGTCAGTGATCAGATGAGCCTCAGACTATTGCGCCAGCTTGCTGTCTCAACAATGATCTGGCGGCATGTTGTTGCTGTATTGGCGCTGGCGGCTTTGGTGGTTTTGCTTGCGCTCCCTCATCTTTCTGGCGATGCCGTTTTCATCGGCGACTCTGACCGGTTAAATACCTTTCTAAACATCAAGCTCTCCGAAGTAATCGGGTTGAAGGAGCAAGGTGAAATCGCGGCATGGAATCCGAGCAGTTTCATGGGATTCAATATGCTCGGGCTCTATTGGACGCTACCGGGTTGGCAACCGGATGCCTATGTACACGCACTTTTTCCGATAGAAAACTTCGTACGCAATGCTGGCTTTGTAACTTTCGCGCTGCTCTTTGTTGCGATGTGCTTTGCCTACGCGTATCTCTATTCGATAACGGGACGGTGTTTGGCTGCCACAGTTGGTGCCTGCACTTATGGGTTTTCAGCGCTATCGCTAGGCCGGCTTGCCCAAGTCGATACCGCGTACTACACAATCGCATTGCTACCACTCGCCATGTTAATGGTCAAAGGACTGGGGGGTAGTCGCTGGAGGGTATCGGGTGTAATCCTTTCACTTTGTCTCGCAACCATGTTGGGAATGGCGTTTCTCCAAGAAACAGCATATGTGTTGGTGCTACTGGGGGCTTATACACTGCATGTGGCCGCGAAGGATCGTGACTGGCGCCCAATAATTGTTTTTGTGATGGCTTTTTTCGGTGCGTTGTTTATTGCCGGCCCTAGACTATTTGGCGTTGCAGAAGAATTCTCTCTGATGTTCCGAACCAGCGTCCCAAGCGGCACTACGGCAATCGAGGGCCTGAGACTGTTTCATGATGGAATATTTGGCCGCACTTTTCAGGAGGCGTGGGAGGTAATCGGCAATCGTGGGTTCAACGGGCACGAGGGCGTGCAGCTATATTCATCCACGATCGCCACCTGTTTGGTCCTTTTAGCTGTGTTTCTAATCAATGTTCGCCGTCATATTTCTTCAATTGTTATTTTTTATTTCATCTTTTCTGTTATCGCCTACTACATTCTCCGCCCCTTGGGCGTAGTCGCTTTTTTGGTATGTATTTCTGTACTGGTATTTCGGCTACGCTCGGCGCGCTCCAAAAACGCAGTTATTTCCATTAATTCTGGCGATGCATTTGCGTTCCATTTCGTAGCCGTCGCCGCGGTCCTTGCGCTTATTCTCGTCCCTCCAGCGAGAAATTTGTTATACCTCTTGTTTCTCAAAGTTGATTTTCTACACGCACGCGTGATCATTGCGGCGCTGCTGCCGTTTGCTGCAGTTGTTACGATGATGCTTGCAGGGATAGACCGCGGGCCGGAGCATTCTGTAAAACCATCAAAGCCGATGATTGTGATCGCCTTTTTTGTTGGTGCCGCTGCTATTGTGGCGTGGCACTACAGTGTTTTTGTTTGGTATGACGGGCTGCCCTTAGATGAAAGGAAGATCGTCTTCCGCGATTTAAACCTGCATCGAGGAATCGTTTGGCAGACGGTAGGCATTATCGCCGTAGTATTTTCGGTGCTGATAATGTTTGCCAAAACAGCCATGTTCCGAAATGTGGGAAGACAGATGCTGTACGTGGCATTTGGCTCTGCCATCATTACCGAAAGTTTCCTATACGCCCAAGAGCGGTTCTTCGGCGAACCTACCCGCTCTTTTCCGATTGCGTTTCGCTCTTACAACTATTTCACTGCGCCAGGCGGAACTTTTTCAGTGCCGTCCGCGAATTGCCGCGAGCAGCTGGGCAACCAGCTCGAATCGAAGACCTATAGAAGTGTGTCATTGGGTGATCCGGCGCGTTATTTTGCGTTCACAGGGCCACATTTATCGCAGTTTTGGCAGTTGCGGCTACTTGATGGATATCCAGGACTACCGAAACGGTTGGCTGAACTTCCATGGCCCCCTGGTATCGCAAACCTGCGGTCATTAACCTTCCGTCAAGCAGATGCACTGCCCTGGGAACTCCTTGGCATACTTGGGGTGAAGTACGCTGTTTTAGTATCGGATAACCTTTACTTTAATTCTCTTGAGAAGACATCTAGCGGGCATGATTGTGGAGCCGCTACCGAAGTAAAGGCACTAAAAAATCCGTTCCCGGTCTTGCCTCGTTACTACTTTGCAGAATCGGTCCGGGTGTTACAAAACGATCGAAATATCCCTGAAATTTCCGGTATAAATATTCGGATTTTGGCGCCGGGCCAATTGGAGTTGGAGTGGTGGTCTCCGATGAGAGATGGAGCAATAGAAGTGCAGCTGCGCTCCAAGAAAGAATCGACATTCCGGGCAGTCGGTCGCACGCCGCCTATTGATGGTGGACGATTGCGCGTGGGGGGCATCTTGGAAGGGGAGGCATATGTTTTTCGTCTCAGAAAGCTTGATGCGAAAGGGCGAGAGAATTTTGTTTCAGAGGAGTTGGATATATTCGTTCCTAAGATATCTGGCGCGACACCAAAAATTACCGAGATTTCTAGAAGAGACGGAGGAAAATCATACGTTACTTGGGCTAAGAATCCTGCCGCGATTAACATGAAAGTCGAGGTCCGGCGTGGAATTGACGGAGAGTTCATGCCGGTGACTGAGGTGCCGGCATCAGATGGAGGCGCTTTGGTGCCTTTGAATGAGCCAGTTCAGGCGAATGCGGTTCGCATCCAATCTACTTTTAGCTCTGGGGTAAGTCCGCACTCCGATACAGTTCTGATGGGAAAACCCTCTGAATCTTTCGGTTTGCTATTAAGAAAAATGTTTGGTGAGGATCCAAGGCTATCGGTTTCTGTGGAGGGTGCGGTCGCCGACCGCCACTATGCAACCGATGGGCTAATACAAGCAACTTATCATTTGGGCGGCGTAACACTCAACTTTGAGGCCTCCGAACATGAACGATTCCTCGTGGTGAACGAGATGTTTCATCCACGCTGGCGTGCGATTGTTGCTGGGAAAGAACTAACGATATTCCCTACTAATCACGTGATGCTGGGAATGCAGGTTCCATCGGGGGCGCGTCAGGTAGAGTTAAAGTTTTTGCCGGTGCTCAAAAGTTCTTGGGCGCCGGTGATTCTAGTAGCGGGTTTATTGATTGTGTTTTCGATCGCAATCCCATTTAACAACATAAGGGCAAATGCTTGGGCTTTTGGAAGGGGCAGGTTAGATGGGTGACTTACCTAAAGAAAGTTCGTTGACGGTTTTTGTGCCAGCATTAAATGAAGAAAAGGACATTGAAGCGGCCGTTTCTTCAATTTTGGATGCGCTTAAATCGACAATTAGTGACTTTGAGTTGCTGATTGTGAACGATGGCAGCACCGACAGGACAGGAGAGACCGCGGAGCGTCTTGCTGCGCAAATAGCTGCTATTCGTGTGATACATCATCCGAAGAGACTGGGCTTAGGGGCTGCGTATCAATCAGCTGTAGCTGCTGCTCGTAAGAGCCATTTCGTATTTGTGCCGGGCGATAATTCGTGGCCACACGATTCCCTCATGGAACTCTTCAGGCGTTTGGGTTCATCCGACGTGATTACTTCTTACTCGACCAATCCTTGGGCGCGCAGAGGGGGGCTGCCAAGGCGATTTGTTTCGGCAGGTTACACAGTCGTGCTGAATTGGCTGTATGGGTTGAATCTGCGGTATTTCAACGGACTCACGATCTATCCGATCGCTTATCTCAAGACTAATCCAGTTACGACATTTGGTTTCGGCTTTGCCGCCGAAGCATTGCTGCACGCAATTTTCAGGGGTATGAGCTACGCTGAAATCGGGTTGCCCATCCAGGAACTTGAGGGGGGCATCTCCAAGGCAATCAACATCAGGAACATCGCCAGTGTTTTTACCACCGTCGCTCGCTGTTTCTGGGACATACGCATTCGCAGGATCTACGGATCGCAACCCCGGGGCAGACGTATTGCGGCCTCACAGACTACTTTGGCGGATATGAAGTGAGGGGATTCCTGATTGCCGCGGTGGTGTCACTTATTTACGCGGCGTTTGTACTAATAGCCTTTAGGTGGCATCGCCCAGAAAGGCGTGCGGCATTCATGCTGAAGCTGTATTTCTGCTCAATCCCGCCCCTCCTTTTGCTGCTCGTTTACGTGCCTGCTGACTTCTGGATCCTTCCCGAAGGGCTCATTGAGCGAAACGCGATTCTCGACTGGGCATTCTCCTTGTTTACCTTCTCAGCGTCAGTATTTGGGGGGTGGTTGCAACTCTACAACCTAGCGGATCGAGGCATGTCGCTACGTATACTAATTGATGTGCTAGAAACAGGCGGCGTCGTGAGTGTCGGCGGTCTTTCCCGCAATTACGGTGGAGGTAAGGGTATTCAATGGATGTATGAGAAAAGACTGGCGGATATTGAGCGGCTTGGTCTCGTTTCCAGGCAGGATGATGATTTGGCGCTTTCGCTCAAAGGCGAGCGCAACGCGAGGCTGATAATTCGCCTGCGGCGCCTTTACGCGCTAGCACCAAGTAGGGACCTCGAATAGCCATGCTTGCAGGTGTGACATCAGGGGTGATTTGGTTCTTTTTTTTCATGATTGCGCATGTGGCTGCGTTTCGTGTGAAGCCAAATCAGGATCGGTCTAAGACGATTCTTAGAATTTTGGTCTTGGCGTTTCTGGGCCATTGTGTATCGATCCTGTCGATTCGGTTCTTCCGAGACGATTGGCTCGTTTGGGCTTCGTCCAGTGTGACGCTTTCAGTTATTGCCGGATGTTTGGTAATTGCTTGTCTGTTCGTTCTCTATATGCCGTTTTACTACACTGTAGACACTTCGTTGTCGGTCGAAACGCTTGCGATGCTTTCGTTTAAGGGTGCCGGCAGCCTGCCTATAGCGGAAGTCAAAGCCCGCTTTACCTCTGACAAATTTCTTCTGGATCGACTGAATACAATGTGCAGGAATGGATATCTGCTCCGTACTAAAGACGGAACTTACATGCTGCTGGCGAGAGGTCGCAAGAGTGCCAGTTTAATGCTTAAGGTGAAGGAATTGCTCAAGCTGGGGGCTGGCGGCTAGCCGGAATCCAGTTTTCGGAGCCTCGCACTCCTTCATGATCGAATCTCTTCATGACATTCTTGGTGGTTTTCTTCTCGGACTAGGCGTTCTTCTAGGCCCGCCTGCAGCCATCGCACTATGGATGGAGAAAAGGAACAAGACAGGTTTTCCTCTATTCTTGCCTCTGGTGCTGTTTTCGATTACCGGGTTTTTCCTGATCTCTAGCCTCATCGCGCGCTTCACAGTGCCATCCGTTTGGACGTTTGCCGTGAGCGCAACGCTTGCGAGCCTTCTGTGCGCCATTGTCGCTGAGCATCTTCGAATTCCAGACGGTGATGCCCCGCTTGTGGGGGTATCGAGTGGCAAGACAATACTTTTCATCGCACTCGTGCTGTCCACGGTCGCTATTGTCGATTGCGTGTGGATCTATCTTTCACAGTCGTGGGGTTATGACGGACGACCGCCGCATGTATTGAGCCCGATGCAGCTCGATCCGCAGCGGAATACGAACCTCGTAGCCTCGATACTGCGAGGTGATACGAGCGTTTTTCTGCCAAATAGTCCGGTCTTGTATCAGATCCTCTGGTACCGGGGGGCGGCTACATTATTAGCTGCGCTGCCGGACACAACTATTCGTTATTTTCAGGTTGGAGGACTCACGCTGCTGATGGGGTGGGTGCTCTATCTCGCACTGCTATTGATGATCCTGCGGGTGCTTCCGAAAGAGGTGCCGAAAGTGCTCGCCATCGTCCTTCTACTTTCAGCCGTTGTGTTACTTGACGCTCGCATCGACGATCTCGGAATTTTCAAGGCATTAGTGAATGCACTGCACAGCGGGAGGGAAGGAAGCTCGGCAGGATTTCAGTATTTTTCGATCAAGTTGCTCGTTCTGACTGCTCCGCAACACAGCCTGTTTCTAGTGCTTTTCGCTGCGACCGTTTATTTTCGAGAGTTGCGAGCGGGGCTCGGTGTTTGGAGGGTTCCGATCTGGGCGGTATTCGCTATCGCTGCGGTTGTTGCATCGCCAGTATTAGCAGCGTTTGCGATGCCTCCTTATGCGGCAGCTGACGCTTTCATCCATGGTCGTCGCGACAGGCGTGTAGGCGTGCGTCGGTTTTTGGCATTGTGCGGTGTCGCGCTCGCAGCCTTTATCTTACATTGGATTGTTATCGGATTTCCGCCTTCTGACTTGTTTGGTCGTACGGAAGCAGTTCAACTTAAGACACTCTGGAAGGACGGGCTCAATTTCTCTGTTCAATCAATGCTCTTGGCCCCCGTTGCAATTGGTGGTTTGACCTTAGGGCTTTGCGCGTCAATATTTGTTCTGATGCATGTCCGCGAGCTTTGTCACCTGAATACCGATAGGCTTTACTCAGCCACAAAAGTGATGGTCGTAACATCAGTGATTGTGTTCGGACTTTGGAACGTAATCATCACGGATGTGGAGCTACGCCGGCATAGCAGCATGGTCCTTGTCGTACTGCTGTCACTGGCAACGGGCCTATTAGCTACACGGGTAATCGAAAAGCTGAATTCTCGGTTTGGTTGGATTGTGGTTTTGGCACTCGTCAGTGTAGGTGTGATACTTAACTATCGACTCATTGACGATTTTTCTTCCCCGAAAGTAACCACGATTTCAGCCGATATTCCTTGGGGCGACTACTTCTCGGCTAACCAGTTTATTGCGCAATCGATGCACGTTGGTGGTGTGATCGCAGCTTCGGGAGAAGGCGTCGTTTTGCCGATTGCAAATAACGTCGCGGTAACCCTTGCGCCGAAACTTGCGATCCTCGCGCATCAACGGGTTTCAGGCCCGGGAGCAGAGTTGCTGTCTTTGATGCGGGATATGGGTGGAGTGCCCTCGGGTGACTTGAATCTCCGCTGGCTCAATTCTGCGCGGCGAAATGGGTTTGACACGGTGGTCTGGGGGCCTGTGGAAGAGTCAATGTGGGGTGTATTTGGAAGGAGGGTCCTGCTCGACACGGCAGTATTCATAAGATCGTTTGGCGAGGTCGGTATATTTCAATATAACCGTGAAGATTCTGCCAAGATTGTTGGAGATCTTAGTATTACCGATAAGCAGGCGTTCCTGGAAAGGGTCGCTTGCAATGCCTATATACGGAAAAAGCTCCGCGATAGTGGTTCAATTGACCAACTTAAGGCGGGTGAAATGATGGGTGGGGGAGTTGAGCTCCGCCAGAATGCAACTAGTTGCGACCAAGGGTTTTTGTCAGCGCCGCTCCCGATGGTGCCGGCTTTTGGAGAGGTCGGACAGGAAATTGATCTGGCCCGCGTAGCTGTTGCGCGCCAGTCTTCGATTCGATCGGGACTAGCGATTCACGGCCCGGAGCATGCGCTTCGAGTCAAGTTGATCAACTCGGAAAAATCGCCAAATGAAAGGTCGTTGACAAATACCGAGAGAGGTGCCTGGTGGGAAATTGATCTCGGTCGTCACTATTCTTTAGCGGCGGTGCAAATCGAAAGAGCTGTGGGGAGCGGTTTGACGAATACGGAGCACTTATTTGTGCTGATATCGGCTGAACCTTTCTCCGAAAAGTTGCCTGAAGATCCTTTCAAGACGGGGCGTTCCATGTATTTGGTGAATAGCGATTGGCCGAGCGGACGTCCCTTTGCCACTCCATCGGCAAATGGGCGGTTTCTAAGGATTCAGGTGGATGGAGCGGGTATCTTGGCGTTAAATCGAGTTCGTGTGTGGGAGCGCTCGGGGCGATATTAGATGGTTTGGTCGACGAATGACTTTCAGGCGGGCCCCAAGCATTTAGTAGATATGTGTGCTTAGTCGTCCTAAACTTTGGCGATTGAGATCAGCCAAAGTGCGGGTAATGTTTCGATGAACGACTGGCTGTGCTGCCGCGTTGTGAACAACCAAAATTTGCTCCTGTGCATCTAATATGATGCTCTCCAAGTGGGGGCGCATTGCCACGGAAAATGTTACTGTTTTTTCGCCATCTATCGCCCCTTTGTCCAATTTGAATACACAAACATTCAACTTGGAACAGGTAAAGCCGAGCAGGTCATACTCACGACCTAAACCGCATGGCCACGGGTAGACTGGAGTCAGTCCGGGGTTAAGTCAGGCTTTGCGCACCCTGAGTCTGATAATTATATTTTGTGCTGACAACCGCAAGGGGATCGGATTTTGGGTTTTTTTCGCTTGCTACTAGCATGTGCGGTCGCTCTCGCTCACGGGGGAATCGACAGACAATTCGAGTTTCCGTATCTGTCCCTAGTTAGCAACGTCCACGCTGTAAGAATGTTTTTTGTTGTTTCCGGTTTCTATATGGCATTGGTTCTCGATACAACGTATTCGAATTTACCAATGTCGCATTTCTATACAAATCGGCTGCTGCGACTTTTGCCTACATATTGGATAGTTGCGCTGTCGTTTCTTGCAATAAGTTTCTTTGGATTTTCAAATTCTTTGCCGCAAAATGTCGCATGGTGGGCACCTAGTGCTCATTATTTTGACGGGCATCCCGTCGCTTTCGTTTACCTAGTAGTTACAAATATATGCTTGATTGGTCAGGACTTGGCTGCCTTCATTTCCCTGAATCGCGGTGCTATGGGACATGATTTTCTGATTGTTCCTCAGGCATGGTCACTAGGTATGGAACTATGGTTCTACATGGCAGCTCCGTTTCTCGTAATGTTGCGGTCGCGCGCTCTCCTTATTTTAATTTTGATTGGGGTGGTTCTTCGGTTGCAAATCGAGCTCTCACACCTTCCTTCGTGGCCATGGAATCAGCGTTTTCTATTAACGGAATACGTCTACTTTCTCATGGGCATTCTGAGTTATAGGGCAATGAAAGCAGATGAGAGCACGTGGACTACTAGTCGAGCCATCGGAATTGTCGTGTTGCTGTTTTCTCCATTTATTGTTCTTTATGTTGGTTGGTACGATTATGGGCGGGAACTCGACGCTGCAAATAGCGTTTTTATCGGGATGATTGCTGCCTTGGTCGTTCCAGTGTTGTTTAATAGCACAAAGTATTCAAAGATTGATCGTCTGTTGGGAGAGTTTTCGTACCCGATTTATTTGACGCACCTTGGAATAATTATGCTGTACCCGCAGATAAAAGAGCGCCCACTTCTATTGCTATTTGCTGCTTTCATAGCATCCGCGATCATCGTTATATTCGTGGAGCGACCTATTGACCGTTGGCGTCATCTGCGTACTAAAAGAATCGCGGGGGCCGGAGCGGCCTAATTAATTTTTGTGTAAGTTTTATTGAAATACTTTATTAAATATGGCGTCGTTGGCGCGAAAGGAAAGGGCTGCGTGCTTCTTGCCATCGTGTTCGCGAACAGTGTTGGCACGAATCTCGGAAAATTATGGTGATGTGTGATACATGGGTGAATTAGCTGCTACCTCACTCGGGATCATCATCCTTCTGGCTTTGCCGCTATGTTTTGAATGGGCACTTCGCAGGCGATCATGGCGAGCCGAAAAGTCTGTTGCGGCTTTTGTCGCTCTGCATTTCTTTGTCTTTCACGCAATCAGTGCCTTCACGTACGGCTTCGCAGTTCGAGGTTGGGTCGGTTTGCTTTTGTTGTCGGTATCTTCACTTGCGCTCACCGGAGTCCTTAGCCGAGCGTCGCTGGTATGGTGCGATGACGCTACCCTTAAAAAGAGTGCGAGTTGGCCGGTCTTTATCGCGCTAGCCATGGCTATTGCTGCCGTATCCACCGATTGGTGGGTGTTCCGATCACAGGGCTTCGACTTCGACACTGGCCTTTCGCGGTTCGCCGCCCCGTTTGCAGGCGATCATTGGCGCCACGCTGCGATCATTGCGGGCCTCCAGAGGGAAGATCAGTCGATCTTCTTTCCGGACAGCGCCTTGGTCTACCAGGTGCTTTGGCACCATGGAGCTGCCGCGATCCTCTCTGCCCTACCGGATGCGGTCACCATATTCAAGCGTGAGCTAGCCCTGACACTAGTAACTGGCCTGCTGATGTACTTCTGTCTTTTCGATACGATTCTACGCTTGCGGCCGCAACTCCTGCGCGGCTGGCCGCTTCTCGGGTTGGTGGTGGTCCTGGCAGGTACTGAGGCGGACATTTTCAACGCCGGCCTGACTTATCTCAAATTCGGGCATGTTGCGTTTGCAGCTGATTCGAGTTCGCTGATCGCTTCGCCTTACCGCTACTTTTCACTAAAGCTGGTTTCTCTGACCGCACCCCAGCACGCAGTCTTCTTCATGTTTGCCGCTCTGGTAGTCAAGAATCTTTACCGGGCGGTGCAGGCCGATGATCTGCCCCCTGGAAGCGTTTGGGTGCTGTTGCGTTCGAGTCTCGTGTTTGCGTGCATGGGCGCCGTGTTTAGCCCGGTTCTTGCGATGCTGGTCCTACCATTTATTTATCTGGCGGTGTTCTGGCGTGTGGCTGCGTTCAGTGTCGAATGGGCCAGGGTTGTGCGTTACTGCGCCGTTGCTGTCGGTGCTGTGTTTGTGTTGCACTTATTGATTCTTCGCATGCCCTTGTGGGCTCCTTTCCTGCGACCTAACATCACGGGTGGTGGATCAGGGTCTTACGGCATTAAGTTTTTTCCTGCCTTCGACGTTTCGACAGGATTGCTCACAAATTCACCATGGGCGATTGCATCGACGAGTGGTGTGCTGGGACTAGTCGTTGCGGGGCTGCTGGTCTGGATGGCGCTTTGCAGGCGCAGCCTGCTTAGGCAACCTTTAGTTATCGCGTTTTTCGCAACCTGCATATTTTGGAACTGGATTCTTGTCGATACGGAAATCCAGCGTCATTCCTCGATGGCCATAGCTTTTCTGGGCCTGCTCGTTGTTGCACTGTATCTGCCCTGGAATTTGAGTTTCATCGGGATCGGGTTGATGTTGATCCCGGCGGTAGGCGTATGTGTGCTTCTAAACGGCTACTTCATACAGGCCTACGAAAGAAATGCTGGTTTCATGCCACTGACTATGGCGTGGGCCGACTATTTTTGCATGAACAATCTAGTACGGCGGAAGTTTCCCGGTATTCCCCTCGTCGTGGCGACGCCGCGACATTTCGAACTCCCGATTGCAGTCGAGGCAGCGCCGACACTGGTCTGGTCTCAGGTTGCGACGGTACATCAGCGAATGACTGCTGCCCAGGCGGGGGAGATGGATGCGCTCAATCCAAGGGATTGGGGCACATTCAGAAAGATCGGGGAGTCTACCGGCGAGGTAATGCTGGAGCGGATGAAGGCATTGGGATTCAGGGGGGCTTTGTGGGGGCCGATCGAGGAAGAGCTGTATGGTCCTGCGCTGGCAAGAGTTCTTGCCAAACCACAACGCTTCCTGGCTTCCTGCGGTTTCGTGGGTCTTTATTCGCTTTTCGACAACGATCCTCGAGCCGCTGCTGATCCCGTGTCCGCGCACAATGCGTTCAGACGGCTCCTGGAGGAACAACCGGAGCGCCTTCTGTCGCGCATATCCGGCGTGGATTTGAAAGTGTACCCGGCGGAAAACTTAGGCTTGCAGAAGGGGAGAAATGTCGCAAAGGGAGCGAAGACGTCAACCTCCGGCCGTGAGGCTGCAGGGAGTGCTGACCTTGTGGTTGATGGGCTGGCGGACGAGGCTAAGTCTCCCGCATTCCTGAGCGGCAATCAGTTCCTTCCTTGGTGGCAGATTGATCTCGGTGCGACCTATGACATTGTCTCAGTGCGTCTCGTGACGCCGCGCAAGAAAGCCTACCCGCAGTACGAACTCAAGAATGCCTATATCATGCTGTCTGATCATCCAATGTCACAGCGCAGTCCCTTGTCCGAGGGGATAAAACCCAGAACCGCGGTGCGCTTTGTTGCTGGAGAAATTGCCGGCAATGTGGTGGTGCCTGTTGGTGCTTCCGGGCGATACCTGCGTATACAAGCCAGCGATCAGCGTCACCTCATGCTGACTGAAGTGGAGGTTTTTTCCGCATCAGAGCCCTTAACCCGATCGCAGAAATAATGAAACTTACAAGCCTTTTGTCCCTTTCGGATGTACTCACCTTAGCCAGCGGCAATCTCCTGCCGCGTGAACCTGTTTCGCTGTACCGGTACGTAGAGTTGCTGGTTCAAATTGCGTTGCTTCGCAAGTACCGTTTTCGGCGCGTTCTGGAAACGGGCCCCGGAACGTATCCGGTATTCGGTGTCTGGCCTCGTGATGCCTACGAGCGCGGGACCATCGTCGACTATAACGAGAAGGTATTACGGTATTGCCAGAAAGTTCTTGCCGGGAAGGAGATCGAAAGCCTGCAGCTAGATTTCGATGGCGCCGGAGTGCTAAGTGCCATCGGCAAGAAATGGGATCTCATTGTTTCGAACGGTGTTGTCGAGCACCTGAAGAATGACGGCCCGCATGTTGCCGATCTCTATGATGCGTTGGATGAGGGCGGCGTGCTAATGTGCGTTACAGTGATGCACGAAGCCCTTTTTAACGACTGGGATCGTGCTGTGGGGCATTACAGACGCTATTCAATGGAGTCCTTGCTCGCATTGTTCGGCAAGTTTTCCGAAGTCCAGGTCATCCAGACTTCGATACTGCAGGAAATGGTTCGCCCGTTCTTCTTTGGTCGCATACGTCACTTGTTGAATGGTACTGTCGAAGAAAATAATCGGCTTTTTGGCGACGAGGTGGCTTCTTTTAGCAGGCCACCCTACGCGAAAATTTTCGGATTGGTGCGCTGGTGTTTGCCCGTGTATCTCGTCGTCGATTGGTGGTTCAGCAAGTTCCTGGGCGGAATCGTAATTGTGGTCGCCCGCAAGTAGGCTACCCGGGCTTTTCGAGAATACTCGTGGCAATGGATTTATGTTATTAGGAAAGGCAGTTTCCCTTGACCTCCATATCAAGTAGGCCGGTTGCGATTGTGACCGGGGCCAGCGGCACTATCGGAAAGGAAATACTCGGTGTGCTACTCCGTCGAGGCATGCGGGTTGTCGCCGCATCAAGGTCGGTTAGCCGACTCGAAAAGCTTCTGAATGATCACTACCCCACCTATGCGGGCCAGATCTTGATCCATGAAACGGATGTCAGGAATGCAGAGGAAGTGCGGGACATGGTCGAGTTTGCCGCGTCTGCCGGTCGCATTCAGCTCCTTATTAATGGGGCAGGCAGCTATGGTTCCATCGGGCTCGTGCGCGATGTTCCGCCGGTGGAATGGAAGAATGCGCTTGAAACAAATCTTTATGGTGCCTACAACTGTACCTATTTCACACTTCGGCACCTGATACCGTTTGGTGCCGGGAGCATAGTTAATATTGCAGGGGGCGGTTCGACGGGCCCACTGCAGAACCTTTCCTCATATGCAGTATCCAAAGCTGGCATGGTGCGTCTGACGGACTCCTTGGCAGAAGAGGTCAAGTCCCATTCGATCCAAGTGAATGCCATCCTCCCTGGCGCGATAGACAGCCCGATGCAAGACCAACTGCTGCTGGCGGGGGACAAGGCCGGTCCCTGGTATGAAAAGATCAAGGCACTACGCGACTCAGGCGACGGCGGAATATCAGCCTCATTCACTGGCGAACTGATCGATTTCCTCGTGTTTGGCGCAGGTAAGGTGCTGACCGGTAAGCTCATCTCCGCACGCTATGATCGCTTTAAGGAATGGAGCGAGGAGCATATTCGCGAAATCGCGTGCAGTGATATGTATTCGGTGCGCCGACTCGACCCTTCCACGCTCCGACCTATCTTGGGTAAGCCGGGATTGCTCGAAAGCTAGGAGCGGTCTCCCGCGGTAAGACTCAGGGCTTGGAGCCCGGCGATGGTCATGACGTCGAGGATGTGGCCCTCGCGGATCATCCGCATTGCTTCTGCTAGTGGGATCCATTCCAGTTCACATACTTCTGATGGCGACGCGCTGAAAGCATCGCTATCGTTGAAGGAATCGCACAGAAAAATGGTCGTGCGATTGTCTATGTTGTCCAAGCCTGGGTAATACACGAGCAACTGCTCGAGCTGCAGGCATTCGATGCCGGTCTCCTCGGCGCATTCCCTGCGCGCGCCGGCCTGTAGGTCTTCGCCCGCGTCGACCGTTCCGCCAGGTAGTTCCCAGGATAGTTCGTCGACGAGGAAACGGTACTGCCGCACGAGCAGTATGCTGTCGTGCTTGCGCAGGATGACGCCAGCGCGCGGACCGAACTCAATGACGAAGTAATCCTTGCTGTGTTTCTCGAATTCGACGTGCGAGTGGCGGATCTTCATGAACGGGTTGACGTAGACAACGCCGCGGTCTTCGGTGCGCTTGCGACGCATGTCCGGTCAGTTTAGGGGCGCCTGCTTGCGTTGGAAAAACCAGAGCACCCCCCCGGGGAGGCCTATGACGATTAGCGCGAGCCCGAAGCATACGGAGATCGCCACGCTCTGCTCCGCGGAAACGCCCACGAGACCGAGGGCCACAACCATAGCGCCTTCCCGGACGCCCCATCCTGCGAAAGAGATAGGCAACATGGCGAGCAAAAGTACTGGGGGGATTAGCGCCAACAGGTTCGCAAAAGTCACGTCGGCATTGAGTCCCAGAGCTATTGCGTAGATGGCAATCACGTTCATGAGCTGGACCACCAGCGAAAGCGAAAGCAGGGGAAACAGGTTCGAGGGGGTTTTTGCGATCGCCATGCTCTGGCGCGATACGTCTGCGAGTAACCGCAATACCCGCACTTTACGGAGAGATTCTGGGGTGCGGCTCAGGGCGAGGAAGATGATCGTCGAGAACAACCCTAGAGCGAGGGCCAAGCCGAGGCCGGTGCGCATCGATGGGTCCGGAAGAATGGAATATAGGAACGGCAGACACGCGGCGATCAGCCCTATTAGGGCCACGAATCCTGCGACTCGGTCAAGCAGGACTGCCCTCGCGGCCAGGCTGAGGTCAACGGCTCGGGTCGTCAGGCGCCATACCCGCATAGCATCGCCGCCAATAAAAGAAATGAACGTCTGGCTGAAGAACACGCCGATAAACACCGCGTCCAAGGCAGTCCGGACTGATATCGATTTTCCGAGGGTGAAGACGAGTTGGCGCAGCCTGAGGCTGGTGAAAAACTGCTGTGCAACGAGGATTATTACGACAATCGCAAGATCTCCCATGGGGATGCGGGCTAGCAGGGACAGCGCAGCCGCCAAGTCTATCTTTCGAAATGCGAACCAGATAAGCGCAATGGAAAGAACGATCTTGAGGAATAGAATAAGGTGCTTGCGCAAAGAGTTACTCGGACGAAAGTTCAGAAGGCGGTAGCATATTCTACCCGGCGGGAGGGTGGGGTCGGGTAAAATACTTTCATCTGAATATTCGGCTTGGCGTGCCCGCGGGACTCCTGCGACATAGCCGGCAGACTTTGTGTATACGTCATGGTAAATCGGTCCAGCGTCAGTGTTATTGTCCCAGCGCTCAATGAGCAGGTGCTTATCAGGGAGGTCGCCCGGGAAATCATCGAGCAGATCGAAGACCGGTTCAGTGACTACGAAATCATATTGGTCGATGACGGAAGTACCGACAACACTGGGCGCATCATGGACGCAATTGCGGCGGCCAATCCCCGTGTCCGGGTCATTCACAACCGCCCGAACTTGGGATTTGGGCGGTCATTCAGGGAGGGATGCAAGGTCGCCACCAAGGAGTACATCATGCTCCTGTGTGGCGACGGTGGGTTGCCGGCGTCCAACCTCCCGGCGATTATCGACAAGATCGGCACTGCTGATATCATCATTCCCTATATGACCAACCTGCGGGAAATCAAGACGCCGTTCCGTTACTTTCTCTCGCGCCTGTATACCTTCATCCTGAACCGGCTCGCGGGCCTGGAACTGAATTACTTCAACGGGCTCCCCGTCAACCGCAGGGTCTTACTCGAGGGCATAGAACTGACTAGCAGCGGTTTTGGGTTTCAGGCGGAAATGCTGGTCAAACTTATCAAGGCAGGCCACACCTACGTCGAGGTCGGCGTGCTCGGGGCGGAGAAGACGAACCGGTCGGTAGCCTTGCGGCTAACCAACTGGCTGAGCGTCATTCGCACGGTGTTGCACCTCTTTTCGCAGATCCGCAAAGCCGCGGTCGCGGGCAAACCGAAACCCGGTCGGGACTAGCCGATGTATTCCAAGACTGGTTGTCCCATCGGGAATGCCCTGCTTGCCTGCCCTAAATGCCGGGCACCTCTGCCAGACATTGAGGATCGGTTGATGTGCTCAGACTGTGGTATGGAAACCCGAGTCCTCGACGGCGTGGTGATTGCACGGCCCACTGAAGCGGTGTCTTACTTCGACCAGACCTTTCCTGTGATGCAGGAAGGCAACCGGATGGAAGGAACTTGGGAAATCTTTTACGCCGAGCAAATCCGCTACGTGGAAACACTCCTTAAGCCCGGGGAGGTCGTGCTTGATGTGGGATGTGGTCCGACGCTGTTGTACGACCCAAAGGACACTTACGTGATTGGCGTCGATGCCTCGCTTCCTTCAATTCAGGCAAACAAGGCGGTGTCGCTTGGGGTTTATGCCTCCGCTGCGGAGCTGCCGCTGCGCACCGCGTCCGTGGATACCGTGATGTGTTTCTATTCGATTCACCACATGACCGGGGCAAACGTGGCGGAGAACGAGCGAATCGTCCGGCAGGTGTTCTCCGAGTTCGAGCGCGTCCTCAAACCGGCCGGGCGCCTGATGATATTCGACATGAGCCCGTGGTTCGGATTCGCGATAGCTGAAGAACTGGTCTGGAATATGGCCAAGGCGAAGATTGGCCCCGGGTTGGACATGTTCTTCTGGAAGGATCGGCGCATAAAGGATATTGCTTCACTAGCAATGAAAGACGCGAGCCTGACGATTACGCGTTTCGGCAGGGAGCCGTTCCAGACCTTCCCGCCGATTTTTAGCAAGCCGGGGCTGCGACTCCCGCGCTTTCTCTACCCGTTCGACATCAATCTGTAT
Organism: uncultured Bordetella sp.; assembly: GCA_964606765.1. GTDB lineage: Bacteria > Pseudomonadota > Gammaproteobacteria > Burkholderiales > SG8-41. The sequence goes on from CAZSIR010000002.1 coordinate 66,952, forward strand.
TTTTGGCAGCGCGGCAAGGGCTAATCGCCCTTCATCATCCTGCCTGACGCAGAACCAAGTAAGCTTCGGCTGCATTGTAGCCAACGGTGCCTCCTCGCAGCTTTGCCAACGCGCTCGCGGCCGCGAGGGAGCGAGCATGTGGCGAAGGGCGCATTTCGTCCCCGTAGGTTTCCAGTGCCTTCAACTTCCGCTCCAACTGGGCGGTGATGTCTACGAAACGGTTGGGCCGAAACTGGGCTCCGAATCCTTCGGGGGCCCAGTCGGTAGAAGACAGGATTTCGTACCCGTAGAACTCGCGCACGCTCGAGCCCGGCACGGGGCGCAGCGCAGTCGCTGCCGCGCGGAAAGCGGTTTGGTGGTCAATGTTCAAGTTACCGCCGTGGCTCACGTATACCACCTGCGGTTTGAATTCGAAGGCGCATTTTTCAACCGCCCCGACTATCTCAAGGAGGGGCAGGGTATCGCTGCGGTTCTCGGGAAAGCCCGCGAAGCGTGGCGGGCGGGAGCCCAGGATGCCGGCTGCCAAGGCTGCGCTCGATCGGCGGACCTCGTCGCGCCCGCTACCGTCCCCGAACAGGACGAGGGTTAGAACCTCGTCACCTTCGTCGGCGTGGCGAGCCATCGCGCCACCGCACCCCAGAGCTTCGTCTAGTCCGTGCGGCGAGATCACCAGTACGCGCTTGCCCACGATAATCAGCCGCCGTAAAACTTGTTGACCTTTTCAGCCACGTAGGCGATCTGGTCTTCAGTCAGGTGTTGGTGGTGGGGCAGGGCAAGCACGCGGTCGCATTGACGCTCGGCGACAGGCAGAGAGCCCCTTTTGTAGCCGAGTTTGGCGGCAGCCTTGTGCAGGTGCAGGGCAGTGCCGTAATACACCAGTGATTCGATGCCGTGTTCAGTCAAGTAGCTCTTGAGCTTGTCGCGGTTATCGGCTTGGGTAATGAACATGACGTACGAATTGTGTTCCTGTGGTTTTTCGGCCGGGATCATGATCGGCCCTTGCTTGATCAGTTTCGTGTAGAGCGCAACGTTGTGGCGGCGGCGATCCACCACACTTTTGAGGCGCTGTAGCCGGAATTTGAGAACCTCGGCATTAAGTGAGTCGAGGCGGGAGTTGACGCCGTACATCACGCAGTCATCTCGCGATTCCAGGCCGTGGGTGCGGTACAGGCGTACCTTGCGCGCGACTTCATCGTCGTTAGTGCCCATGAAACCGCCGTCACCTAGCGCGTTCAGGTTTTTCAGTGGGTGTGCAGAGAAGGCTGCCGCATGGCCAACACTGCCGCCATGTTTGCCGCCGTAGTAGGCGCCCATCGTCTGAGCCGCATCCTCGATGACCAGGAGGTTATGCTTTTTGGCAATGGCCATGATGGCGTCCATGTCGGCAATGCGGCCGATCCAGTGCACCGGCATGATGGCCTTGGTGCGTGGCGTGATAGCAGCCTCGATTTTCGCGGGGTCGATATTCTGGTCATCGCGAACGTCCACATAAACCGGCGTTGCGCCCACATGCACAATTGAGCCGGTAGTGGCTACGAACGATACCGGGGTGGTGATTACCTCGTCGCCTTTGCCGATTCCATTCGCCCACAGCGCCATCATCAGCGCGTCGGTACCTGAATTCAGGCCGACGATGTGTTTGATGCCGACGTATTTCGCTGCCTGCTCTTCGAACTCATTCACTTCCTGGGTAAGTACGAAGTGGCCTTGTGAGACGACGCGTTCAACGCACGCCAGGAGTTCGGTTTTTTCTTCCTCGTAACGCTGTTTGAGGTCAATGAAGGGGACTTTGACAGAGGCGCTCATGGCTATTTTCCGGAGTAGAAGTTGCGAACGGTTTCAATGACGTAGTCCATTTCCTCTTTTGAGAGGTGCTGGTCTACCGGGAAGGTGATGCATTCTTTGGCGTGACGGTCGGTCACCGGAAAAGTGCCGGGTTTGTAGCCGAGAAATTGCAGTGCTTTTTGTTGATACAGCGGGATCGGGTAATGAACCTTGGCCTCGATACCCTTTTCGATGCAGTAATTGACCAGCTCGTCACGACGTTCGGCAAACAGGATATAGAGCAGGTAAACGTGCTTCACCCGTGGATTACGGGGGGGAATGCGCACGCTTGGAATGTTTTTGAATCCGGCATCGAAGTAGGCTGCATTCTTGGCACGCTGCTCTACGATCCATGGAGTCTGGCGCACAATGTACTTGCCGACTACCGCATGCGTGGAGTCGAGCCGCGTGTTATAGCCAAACATTTCCATTTCGTCGCGGTTCTTCAGACCGTGGTTGCGCAACAGGCCGCACAGGCGGGCCATTTCGTCGTCATTGGTAACGATGACGCCGGCATCGCCCCACACATTGATGATTTTGAGGGGGTGCATCGAGAAGGCTGTGGCTACGCCGAAACTGCCGATGCGCTTGCCGTCCAATTCTCCCATCAGACTTTGGCAGCCATCTTCGACGACTGGAAGGCCATGTTTTTTTGCGATCTGCATCACGCGCGGCATGTCCGCCGCGTCACCGGTCAAATGCACAGGCATGATGGCTTTGGTCTGCGGAGTGATTGCGGCCTCGATCTGGTCCACATCGAGGCAAAAGCTGTCATTACAGTCGACGAATACGGGTTTCGCACCCACTTCGTTGATAGCCCCTACCGTAGCCCAGAAGGTATTGGCGCAGGTGATTACTTCATCACCGGGGCCGACACCAAGTGCCTTGAGCGGCAGCTTGCAGGCGTCGGTGCCGGAACCTACGCCGATGGCGTGTTTAACGCCCAGCATCGAGGCGAACATCTCCTCGAATTCGCGCACCGGCTTGCCGAGGGTGAAATCACCGGTACTTACCAGCTCGCGCAGTTCATTGAAAATGGGCTCTGGATCGGCATATTGCTGGCCGAGGGGGGAGTAGCGTACATGCACTTAAAAAGGTCCTTTGAAGAAGGGGTCGGGTACGTCTACGGGCAAGCCTTTGCGTTGAGCAATCAATTCGGCAACCGCATTTTCAATCTTGTCCTGTGCGAGACCCAGTTCCGATCCAGCTTCACGAACAATGCGGGCAGCATCAGGATAAATGCCGGGTATGAGGCCGCGTGAGCTGGGGGTTGGGTGATCCGGCATACCGATACGCACCGGTGCTGCCTTGAGCTTGTCAAAACAATTGGCGACGACCTCGGAGACGATTTCGGCGCCGATTCCGAATTTGCGGAAACCGGTGTCCACCGTCATCACGCGGCCGGTCTGTGCAACGGATGCAAAGACCTTGTCCAGAATCAGTGGGCGGATCACGCGTAGATCGAATACCGTGGCCGACACGCCAAGCTTTTCGAGTTGTTCAGCCGCTCGCATTGCCTCAAGAGTCATATATGAGGTGGCAACGATGGTAAGGTCTTTGCCTTCCCGGATCGCGCGCGGACCGTCAAGCGGTTCAGTGTAGTAGCCATCAGGCACCTGACCCTGGGCGTAGTGGCACCAACGATGTTCGATCACGATCACCGGGTTGTTGTCTTCGACTGCCGAAATGATCATGCCTTTTGCATCTTTCGGGTAGGTGGGCATGAGCACCTTCAGCCCCGGGATCAGCGCGAACATGCTCTCCAGACTTTGGGAATGCTCGGGGCCTTGCCCCCAGCCACGGCCGACTACAAGGCGGATTACTATCGGCACTTGATGCCTGCCACGACTGATGTAGTGAGCTTTGGCCGCGTTGTTGACGATCTGCTCCATCGCGAGCAAGGCAAACTCAACGCGGTGAAAACTCAGTACTGGCCGTTTGCCCATCATCGCTGCGCCAATGGCCACGCCGGTCAGGGCGTTTTCGGCGACCGGCATTTCGATGATGCGCTCCGGTGCGATATGTTTTTTGAGATCGGCGATCGTGCCGTAGACGGAAGACGGATCGGCTACGCCTTCGGCGAGAAAGATGACGGATGAATCCTTGCGTGCAACTTCGGTCAGTCCGTCACGAATTGCGTCGCCAGTGCTGGTAATGCGTGTAGTTGTCATGAGTGGTCTCAGGCGTAAACGAACTGGGATGCCTGCGAGGGGTGAGGCAGCGGTGCGTTTTTTGCGAATTCGAATGCTGCATCAATGGTTTGCTGCAATTCGGCTTCCATGCGTTTGAGCGATTTGTCATCCAGGCTACCAATGGCCGCAAGCTTAGACTTCAGACGTTCCACCGGGTCACGCTGCTTCCATTCGAGGTATTCGGCTTCCGTGCGGTAGCCAATATCATTGTCGAAATTCGGTCCGCAGTGCTCGCGCCAGCGGTAGGTATCAAAGACGAGAAAAACCGGACCTTTGCCGGAGCGGGCGTGTTCGGCCGCCTTGCGCGTGACATCCAGAACGACTTCGACGTCGTTGCCATCCGCCATCATTGCCGTCATGCCATGGGCTTTGGCGAGATCGGTCAGTGGGCGTGCGGGCTGGCGTTCGCGTAGCGGGGTGTAAACGGAATAAAGGTTGTTTTCGCAGACGAACAGCACCGGCAGTTTGTTGAGACTGGCGAAATTCGCGCTCTCGTGGAACACACCTTCCTCTATTGAGGCGTCACCGAAGAAAGTGACGGACAAGTGATCTTTGCGGTCGATCTTGTCGGCCAGTGCGGAGCCCACGGCCAGTGGTATCGAGCTGCTGACGATGGGTACGCTGGCGATCATGCCCTTTTCGGGGTCGGTGAGGTGCATCGAACCACCACGCCCGCCGATACAGCCCGCTTCTTTGCCGTAGATTTCGGCAAGCATGGCATTGAGATTCCCGCCCTTGGCAAGATAGTGGGCGTGACAGCGATGGGTGCTGAATACTCGATCAGTCTGACGCAGCGCCTGGCAGACTCCGACGGCTGCAGCTTCCTGGCCGATGGAGAGATGCACCGGACAGCGCATCTCCTGTTCTGCGTAGCGGGTGGCCATTGTCTCTTCGACTAGACGGATGTACAGCATTTCGCGCAGCAGATTGAGCGCATGGTCATTCTGCGGGGGAGGAGTATTAGTCAAGATTGTTTCCTGTTGGAGCGATTGTTAAAAGCTTAGCAGGGCTTGTACTATCTAGTGTAGCATTTGTGAATAAAATTATTAAGTTACGCTCCCCGACGGACCCGCTTTGAAATGACACTTTTCCCGTATACCGAATGAGTTTTTTCGTTCCTTACGCTGACTTGGCTCATGAGGCGGTGGCAAACAAGGAACCTTTGCTCGCGGCCTGCGAGCGGGTGATTCTTTCTGGACGCTATATTCTCGGCGCCGAACTGGTGGCATTCGAGAGGGAGTTTGCGAATTATTGCGGCACCCGTTTTGCCGTGGGCACTTCGAGCGGGACGGCCGCGTTGGTGATCACCTTGCGTGCATTTGGCTGGCCCGCGGATACTGAGGTGATTACGGTGCCCAACTCGTTCGTGGCGACAACAGCGGCAATCGTTCTCGCCGGTGCGAAGCCCGTGTTCGTCGATATCGGGGGCGACGGCAATATTGACCCAGCAAGCATTGAGGCCGCAATCAATGAACATACGCGGGCAATCCTACCCGTTCACCTCACCGGACGGCCGGCAAAAATGCTGGAGATTGCCGAGATTGCCAAACGCCATGGTCTGATCGTGATCGAGGACGCTGCACAGGCGGTTGGCGCACGCCTTGAGGGCAAACGGGTTGGTGGATTTGGCAATGCTGCGTGTTTTAGCCTGAATCCACTCAAGAATCTGCATGCCTACGGCGATGGGGGTGTTATCACCACTGACGACGAGGTGCTTTATCAGAGGTTGTTGCGTCAACGCAATCATGGCCTCATTGATCGCGAGCAATGCGAGTTTTTCAGTTTTAACTGCCGCCTGGATGAGTTGCAGGCTGCGATGGTGCACGTCCAGTTGCCACAGCTTGACAGCCAGACTGAAGCCCGCCGGCAGGCGGCGTTTCGCTACAATCAATCGCTTGCTGCATTCGGGGAGGTTCCTGCGGAAGGGGTGGGTGAGTATTGCGTCTACCAGACCTACGTATTGAAGGTGGACCGCCGTGATGCCCTGCAGCGTTATTTGCGGGAAAATGGGGTCGAAGCCTTGGTTCACTATGCAACCACGATTGATCAACAACCGGCGGCTACTAGCTTTGTGCAATCGCATAACGGGCTGCCGAGGGCGCGAACTCAAGTCGAGCGGATTTTGAGTTTGCCCCTGTATCCGCGGATCACCCTTAGTCAGCAGGAGCGAGTGGTTGCGCTTATATCTGATTTTTTCTCCCGAACCCACTGAAAACATAAGGTATGAATTTCAATTTACGACATCCGCCCGATGCGCATCGGATGCAAGTCAGCCTGTTTTGGTTTGCTGTTGTATTGATGGTGGGGATCAAACTAGTGCTGGTTTCCGATCTGTCGGTAATGATCAGTTATTCCCCACATGACGATAGTCTCTATGTGGAGCGTGCATTTGCGCTGCTGTCCGGACATGGTTTTGGCCCATATGACTCAAAGGTGCTTGTAAAGTATCCAGGGATTTCATTTTGGTTGGCGGGTGGCCGTTTGCTTGGCTTGCCATTTCTGCTTTCAGTCCACTTGACATACCTTGTTGCGGGTTTGTACATGCTTGGGGCATTTCTGCGGTGCGGTACGCATAGGGGGGTTGCACTTCTCGCGTTCGGTTTTTTTCTTTTCAATCCAATTACTTTCGGGTTTGAATGGACGCGTGTACTCCGCGAGCCGCTTAGTATGGGGATATTCACGGCCCTAACCGCATCAATGTTGTACATCACTGCTGGTATCGTTTCCGGGAAACGCATCTGGTTTCATTTAATGATTTTTTCCCTGGCTTTCGCATTCTCCTTATATCTGCGTGAAGATGACCGGCTGCTGTGGGGGTTGTTGGCATTGTTCGTGGCGGTTTTGACCTGGCAGGCGAGACAACGTATGGGGGGCTGGTCAGGAATTGAGGCGCTACCGCTCATCGTCGTTCTGTTCGTCCCTATTGGAACAGCGCTCTCGTACGAAGCAGTGTTACGGAACTTCGTCGAGCGTAATTACGGCATGCCCATCCTCCATGAGTACTCCGAGGGGGAATACCCGCGCTTTATAGCGGCAATCAGATCAATCGATTCAGCAAAGGATAACCGTCTTGTAATGGTGTCCCAAGAGAAACTCCAGAAATTGCGTGTTGTAGTTCCCCGCCTCGCACCTTTGATCGATTCATTGCCGCCACCTGGTCCTTCAACACACTCCTGCAAATGGCATGGTGTCTGCAGCGAGTGGGCCAATGGCTGGATAGCATTCTGGATTCGGGACGCGGCATACCAAGCGGGACTCACCCCATCGTTGCCTGCGGCACAAGCTTATTTTCGTGAGGCAAGATTTGATATCGAACGTGCCTGTCTCGACGGGCGTCTCAAATGCACATCACGTGGTAGCGCGCTGGTGCCGCCAATGGAGCTACGCTGGGCCAGGGCTTACGTGGCGGAAGCGTGGCGCCTTGCGGGAATAGCAATAAGTCCTGACCCGAATGTGATTGGAACCCCTCAGCTGTTCTACGATGTTCATGTGGAATTAGGGCGAAAGTTTCAGGCAGTAACCATGACGGACCGTTTTGATACCCAGTTCCAGACGAGTTTCGCGAACCGCGCTGCTGCGCCAGTTTTTAGTTCGCCATTGGCTGAGTATAGAGTGCGAATTGTGAAGCCCTATCAAGTAGGTGCTTGCACCCTTTTGCTCGTAGCTTTTTTGTTTTTTGCCTGGAAGTTATGGACGATAGAACGAAGGCCACTTTCCCCCGTCGCGGCTGTGGCTATAGTGGTGGGCTTATACTTTCTTGGGCGATTTTTGATACTCAGTTACGTCGCCGTTTTTATGGGTGCGTTTGATTCACGCATGATGTTTTCTACCTACACTGTGGCGACGTTGCTCGCACTGCCATTCATTTATGACTCGTTCAGAAAAGAGCAGGGGATAAATGCGTAAATTAAGTAATTGGTTGAGTATTGTGGTGATGGTGATATTCGCCGCTATGGTGTGTGGCGCCATTCCTTTTGCGCGTGCGGCGAACGAGATTCGCATAGAGATACCCGTGGTGCCTGCTCTTGAACGATATGCCGACTTGCTCGCGTTTCCGGGTTTTTTCGGTGTTGCGCTTGAGAACAATGGGCTTAGTCCCAGTTTGTCGAGCAAGCTGCAGGTGAAGGAGCGAGGCCGAGCGCTGGAGATTCGTAACGGAACCCTGCGGTACAAGGATAAAAAAGGCCAGATTTATATCTATGAGGCAGTAGTTACACTCAATCTTGGGGTAAGCGAATCAAAGCTTGCATTCCCGGTAACGGTCGATCTTGCGCAGATTTCTTCTGGCAAGGTGGTGGTGACGGCTGTGCCGCCGCTCGCCAATCTGTTTCCCAGTGAATTGACGGACCGTATTCGCATCAAGGTCAGTTTGATTGCGAACGCTACAACGCAACAAAAAATGATTGATTATTTGAATGGTCTTGCTGGATCGGCTCCAAAAGATCTGGTGGGGATCAGTGCTTTGTCGGAAGCGATTCTTGTCGATGCGTACAACAAGGGTGGTGGTCCGGCTGCAATGCGCGGGAGTGATGCAGGAGAGGCGGTTCCCTTATCTGACCAATGGATGTTGCTGCTTACGCTCGCAATCTGGTTGTTGATTGTTCCAGGCTATCTGCTGTTTCAGCGCATACGCGTTCGTCGCAATGAGAAGCGGCGTGCCGCTTGACCGATGACGGAACAGTTCGAGTCCGACAGGTGCGCTGTCGCTGTAATCATTGTCAATTACAACGCCGGGGAGATGCTCGCGCGTTGCCTGGAAGCGCTTGAGAAGCAGACGTTTCGCGACTTTCACACCATCGTGGTTGATAACGCCAGTTCGGACGGTTCGGCTGAGGGCATTGAATCACGCTATCCGCGGGTGACGCTGGTCAGGGCGGGTGCAAACCTGGGCTTTGCTGCCGGCAACAACCTCGGGATACAGCATGCCGGGGCCGTGCAGTGGATTGCACTGCTGAACCCGGATGCCTATGCGGCGCCGGACTGGCTCGAGCGTTTTATCGCTGCCACCACAGCAACAAAATTCGATTTCTTCGGTTGTCGCATGCGGCTGGCGGATACGCCGGAGTTTCTCGATGGTACGGGCGACGTATATCACGCCAGCGGAGTGGCCTGGCGGCGTGATCATGGGGTACGCGCCAGTGCAGGCATGCAGCAAGCGGGTGAGATTTTTGCCCCCTGCGCCGCAGCCGCTTTATATCGCCTTGATGATCTGCTGGCGGTCGGCGGTTTTGACGGGAGCTACTTCTGTTATTTCGAGGACATCGA
>CAZSIR010000003.1:0-11706 GCA_964606765.1 uncultured Bordetella sp.
AAAAGCGGCATCCAGCTGCCGATGTCCTCGATGCCCGGCGAACGCGTCGACCACGCCTTTGCCGGCCCGATGCACGCCGAAACCGTGCATTTCATCGAAGCCGTGTGCTGTGACCGCCCGGTGCTGGTCACTGCGGAGGAGGCGCGCAATGTGATGGAGCTCTATGTCGCCGCGGACATTTCCGCCGAACGCAACGAGCCGGTCAATTTGCCGCTGCCGGAATCGCGGCCGCGAGTTGCGGCGGCTGGGCGGTAAAGCAACACCAAAACCTTTTTAGCCACAGAGGTCACAGAGAACACAGAGGGATTCAAAAGCGATAAACAATATCGCTGGATTGTGAATGCATACTGGGTTGGTTTTTCTCTGTGAACTCTGTGTTCTCTGTGGCTAAGCCTTTGAACTTGCTTTTGAACTGGACTTTAAATTGAAGAAAGACCTGAAAAAAATCGGCCTCGCCATCATCGGTGCCGGTCGTGTCGGCCTGATCCGCGCCGAACTTGCCGCGCGCCACCCTTCCGTGGGCTGGATCGGCATCGCGGAACTGAATCCGGAGCGTGGTGAAATCGTCCGTGAAAAATGCGGCGGTGATTTTGTCACCACCGATTACAAGGAATTGCTGGCCCGCCCTGAAGTCAACGCGGTGGCGGTCTGCACTGACGAGCACCTGCACGTCGATCCGGTGATCATGGCGGCGGAGCGCAAACTGCCGATGCTGATCGAAAAACCGCTGGCGACCGATCTGGGTGAATCGGCGATGACGCTGGCCGCGATTGAAAAATCCGGTGTCGATGCGGTGATCGGCTACACCCAGCGTTTCCGCCGGCGCTGGCTGGTGGCCAAGGAAAAAGTCCGCACCGGTTCTCTGGGCGACGTAACCATGGTGACCTCACGCGCCTTCATGAACCGCCTGGTGGCGATCGACAACTACAAGCGCAGCGACAACCGCTCCGAAGTAACGCCGATGGTGATTTCCGGCACCCATGCGCTGGACGTGGTGATGTGGCTGATGGAAGCGAAAAAACCGGTGGAAGTCTACGCACGTTCGGTGAACAAGGCGCTGGGCCCGACCTGGCAAGGGGTGGACGGCACCGGTTACACCATTTCATTTGATGACGGCGCGATTTACCACGGCGTCATTTCCTGGGCGCTGCCCGAAGTCTGGCCCGGTGCGGTCTACAGCCTCGAAGTCGGCGCAGTAGGCACGGAAGGTGTGCTGACCATCGACGACACGCATCGCGACATCGTGCTCGCCACCAACCTGATCCAGGGCGAAGGCTACGCGCCGGACAAACGCCGCCATGTCGATTTCCTCACCAGTTATCCGGTCGGCGACGTGGCGCTGGGCGAACTGCGCGGCCCGATGCGCGAGGAAACCAATTCCTGGCTGAACCGGGTGTCACTGGGCGTGCCGACGCAACACGCGACAGCGGCGGAAGGTCATAATCGTCTGATGCTGACCAAGGCCATCGATCTGTCCGCCAGACTGAAGCGCCCGGTGAAGCTGCCGATTGCGCCAGGCGATGAAAAAGTCTGATTAAAATATCAATAAAAACAAATATTTATAAGAATTTCAGCAATAAACCAAAGGAGAAAACCATGACCTGCTTCAAGCGAACCGCCTTCGCATCCGCTTTGTCGCTGCTGGCCTTCAGCAGTGCCTATGCCGCAGACGCCTATCCCATCAGACCGGTACGCATGGTTGTACCTTTCGCGCCGGGCGGCGCCTCCGATTTTGTCGGACGCATCATGCAGCCGGCCATGGTTGAAGCGCTGGGCCAGCAGCTGGTCATCGAAAACCGCGCCGGTGCGGCGGGCAACATCGGGGTCGAAACCGCCGTGCGCGCGAGCCCTGACGGTTACACCTTCCTGCTCGGGAACGTCGGCACCATGGCGATCAACCCGGTGTACTACACCAAGTTTCCGTACCGTCCGCTGAAAGACCTGATTCCGGTGAGCCAGGTGGTCGATGTGCCGGGCAGTCTGGTGGTGCACCCTTCCCTGCCGGCGAAATCGGTCAAGGAACTGATCGCCTACATGAAGGCCAATCCCAACAAGCTCAACTACGGTTCGCCCGCGCCCAGCAGCGCCAACTCGCTGGAAGCTCGCATGTTCCTGATGGCCACCGGCACCACGGCCACCGAAGTACCGTACAAGGGCGGTGCGGGACCGGCCACGGTCGGCCTGCTCGGCAATGAAGTCCAGTTCATGTTCGCCACCTTCAGCTCTACCGTGAACTTCTCCAAGCAGGGCCGGCTGCGCATGCTGGGGGTCGTTGCCCCCGAACGTAATGCCGCCTATCCCGAGACCCCGACCATGAAGGAGCAGGGTTTCGACATGGTCGTCGGCTCCTGGCAGGGCGTGTTTGTGCCGGCCGGTACGCCGCGCCCCGTCGTGTCGAAGCTGTTCGATGTGACGCAGAAAACAATGAAGGACCCGGGCGTCAACAAAAAACTCAATGATGGCGGCGTGCCGGCCATCCTCAGCCAGTCGCCGGAAGAGTTTGCGAAGTTCGTAAAGGCCGAGACCGAGCGCTTCGGCAAGGTCATCAAAGACGCGAAGATCCAGACCGAATAAGCGTTTTCCGCACAACCCGATCAAGGAAGCAAGGATGAAACTCGGAACGTTCATGATGCCGCTCCACCCGCCCGGGAAGAGCTATCCGCAATCGCTGCGCGAGGACCGCGAAGCCATCATTCTCGCCGACAAGCTGGGCTATGAAGAGGCCTATGTCGGCGAGCATGTCACCGATGCCGCGGAAACCGTCACGCACTGCATGACCTTCCTCGCCAGCCTGATTTCGGAAACCAAACGCATCAAGCTCGGCACCGGCACCATCAACATTCCCTGCTCCCATCCGGCTGCCATCGCCGCACAGGTCGCGATGATGGACAACCTGCTCGAAGGCCGTTTCATCATGGGCATCAGCCCCGGCGGTCTGGCCTCCGACGCCGAAGTCTTCGGCAACCTCGAACGCGACCGCAATGCGATGTTCGTCGAGGGCATCAACATGGTGCTCAAGATCTGGGAATCCGAGCCGCCGTACAAGCTCGAAGGCAAGTTCTGGAAGGTCACCACGGAAAAAACCATGATTCCGGAAATCGGCCAGGGCATCATCCTGAAGCCTTTCCAGAAACCGCATCCGCTGATCGTCGGCACCGTGGTCGCGCCCTTCTCCAAGGGCGTCACCGCGATGGCCGAACGCGGCTGGCAGCCGATCTCCGCCAACTTCCTGATGCCGGAATGGGTTAAGACGCACTGGCCGAACTACGCCGAAGGCAAGAAAAACATCGGCGAAGTCGCCAACCCGGCCGACTGGCGCATCGCGAAAAGCATTTTTGTTGCTGATGACGAAGCCACAGCACAGCGTTATGGCAAGACCGCGGAAGGCCCCTACCATTTCTATTTCAAGCAGCTGGTGCGCAAGCTGGTCGGTTTCAGTGGCCGCGGCAACCTGTTCAAGGTCGACCAGAGCATGCCCGACTCGGCGATCACGCCGGAATACGTCACCGACAAGCTGGTACTCGCCGGCACCGTCAACAGCGTGGTCGACCAGATCCTCGCCTTCCGTGAACAGGTCGGTGATTTCGGCATGCTGGTCTATGCCTGCCATGACTGGATGGATCCGAAACTGGCCAAGCGTTCGATGGAACTGATGGCTGAAAAAGTGATGCCGGCCGTCAATGCCGCCATCGCCAAAAAAGGCAAGGCCGCCTGAAAAACCTGAAGGAGCAACACGTTGTTTAATGTCGCAGTCGTCGGTATGGGCTGGTGGGGCAAGATCATTGTCCCGCTGCTCAAGACCAGCAAAAAAATCAATGTCAGCACCGTCGTCGAGATCAATGCCGCGGGCATCGCCGATTTCGCCAAACAGCATGGCGTCAAAGTCGTCACCAGCCTGGATGAAGTGCTGAAGGATCCGGCGATCCAGGGCGTGGTGCTATGCACCCCGCACACCCAGCACACGGATCAGATCATCGCCGTCGCCAATTCCGGCAAACATGTGTTCTGCGAAAAACCGCTGTCGATGACCCGCGCCGATGTATTGCGCGCGATCAAGGCCGTCAACGACAACAAGGTGGCACTGGCCGTCGGGCACGAGCGGCGCTTTGAGCCGCCGATCATCGATTTGATGAAAGTGGTGAAGTCCGGTGAAATCGGCGTGCCGCTGCAGGTCGAAGCCAATTTCAGCCAGGACAAGTTCCTGACCCTCGCCGCCGACAACTGGCGCTTGTCCGGCAAGGAAGCCCCCGCGGGTCCGATGACCGCCACCGGCATCCACCTGCTCGACCTCTCGGTGGGCGTGTTCGGCGAAGCCGAGCGCGTGCTGGCCAGCGTCAAGCAGCTGGGCAGCCAACTGGTCAATGGCGATACCCTGGCCATCATGGTGACATTCAAGCAAGGCGGCCATGCGCTGATCAGTGCGATCCTGGCCACCCCCTTTGACGGCCGTTTTGCCGTCTACGGCAGCAAAGGCTGGGTTGAAGTGCGTGACAAGACCCATCCGGAAAAACCGACTGGATGGACCTTCACCAAGGTCGTGCGTGGCAGCAATGGATCGGGAGAAACCCGCGAAACGAAGGAATACGCCCCGGCGCCGAACGTGCTTGCGAATCTGGAGGCCTTTGCCGATGCCGCTGAAGGCCGCGCGCCCTACCCGGTGCCGCAGTCGCAGATGATTGCCAACATTTCCGCGCTGGAAGCCATTTTCAAATCCGCCGCCGGCGGCGCCATCGTCAACGTTGAATCCTGATGACAAAGACTGCGCCGACACACGCCGAACTCAGCGAACGCGCACAGACGCTGGTGCCGGTGCTGCGTGAGCGCGCGACTCGCACCGAAGAACTGCGGCGCATCCCCGACGACAGCATTGCCGACCTCCATGCCAGCGGCCTGTTCCGCATGCTGCAGCCGAAACGCGTCGGCGGCAGCGAGTTGTCGTACGAGGCCATTGTCGAGCTGTCGGCGATCATCGGCCGCGGCTGCGGCTCCACAGCCTGGGTGCTGGCCAACCTCGCCAACCACCACTGGATGATGGCGCTGTGGCCTCGCGCCGCGCAGAACGAGGTCTGGGGCCAATCTCCGGACGCGCTGATCGGCTCGGCACTGATGTTCCCCGCCGGCCATGCCGAACGCGAGGACAAGGGTTTCCGCCTGTCCGGTCACTGGAAGTTCTCCAGCGGCATCGACGCCTGCGACTGGTGCATGCTCGGCGGCATTGCCAGCAGTGCCGAAGGTGAACTGCCGCAATACTACGTGTTCGTCGTGCCGAAGTCGGACTACAGCGTCATCGATACCTGGCATGTCGCGGGGCTGCGCGGCACCGGCAGCAAGGACGTCGAAGTCAGCGAAATCTTCGTGCCGGCGCATCGCGCGCTGACGGTCGAACAGCTGAAAGGCGGCGTTGCGCCCGGCGGCGAAACGGCCCCGCTCTACCGCTTGCCGGTCTTTGACATGTTTCCCTATGTGGTGGCCGGCGCCGCTCTGGGCATCGCCCAGGGCGCCATCGAAGTGTTCAGTGCAGACATCCGCCACCGCATCACCGCCTATGCCACGACCCTGCTTGCCGATTACGCGACCACGCAGGCGCGCCTGGGTCATGCGGCATCGGCAATCTCCGCCGCGGAACGCATCCTGGTCGGCAACTGCAGGGAGGCCATGGCGCTGGCTGCCGGCAATGCCGTGCCGGCCCGCGACCAGAAAATCCGCATGCGCCGCGACGGCGCCTATGCCGCTCACCTCTGCACCGAGGGCGTCGATCTGCTGTTCGGCGCCGGCGGCGGCGAATTTCTCTACAACCAGCAGGTGATACAGCGCTCATTCCGCGACATCCACGCCGCAAACAGCCACTACGCACTGGCCTGGGATATCGCCACCACGATGGCCGGCAAATCGCTGCTCGGCATCGCCGCCGACTTGCCGACCCTGTAGATGTCAGGCGCACCCCAGGCACCGGCCAGTCCGGAACATGATCCGCGCGACTTCCGCAATGCACTGGGCCTGTTCGCCACCGGCGTCACCATCGTCACCACCAAAACAGCGGATGGAGAACCCATAGGCCTGACCTGCAATTCCTTCAGTTCGGTCTCGCTGTCACCGCCGCTGGTGTTGTGGAGCCTGTCCCTGCGCTCCCCCAACCTGCCGAATTTCCTCCAGGCCACGCACTTTGCGGTGAATGTGCTGGCGCATGACCAGATTCCGCTGTCACAACGCTTCTCGAAGCCTGTGCCGCGGAAATTTGAAGGCATTGCCCACGGTTTCGGCGTCCACGGCATGCCGCTGCTCGATGGCGCCGCAGCGCAGTTTGAATGCCGCACTGAAGCACGGCATTACAGCGGTGACCATGTCATTTTCATCGGCCAGGTTCTGCAATACAGATACGCTGACCGCGCCCCATTGGGTTATTTCCGCGGTGCGTACGCCGCGATTCAGCCCGTTCCGCAAGACTGACCCACCACGAAAGGCAGAACCATGACCCAGCGCATCCGCGGCATTACCGACGAAGAAGCCACCGGCCCGGCCAAAGATCTGTTCGAGGCCTCGAACAAAATGCTGGGGCGCACGGCCAACCTGATGCGCATACTCGCGCACAGCCCTTACCTGGCACGCTGGACCCTGCCTTTCATCGCCGCCGTGCGCCAGCCCAATGCCGGCGCGGTGTCGGATGTGCGCCTGCGCAACCTCGCCGTGCTGAAGACCTCGGCGCTCAACGAATGCAAGTACTGAACGGAACACAACTATGTGCTTGGTCAAGCACTGGGATTGAAAGACGAAGAGTTTGACGCACTGCGCTCCGACGAGTATCGCAGCAGCCCGCTGTTCAATGACAAGGAAAAGGCCGCGATGGCCTGGGCCGAGGCGATGACGCTGAACACCGCCAAGCGCGACAACAAGGTCTGGGATGAGCTGAAAAAGCATTTCAGCGACGCGGAAATCGTCGAAATTTCGCTGATTACCGGCATGTTCAACATGATCAACCGCCTCAACGATTCTTTCCGCACCGAACTGGAGAGCGCGGAATACAACCGCCGCCAGCACGGCGCGGTCGGCGTGACCCGCGCAACGCTGGAGGACTATGCCTGCCAGATCTGCAAGACACGTTGAGAAATATAATATAACTATATGATTTTATTAAATAAATTATGATTGATGCGGCCATTGTCGGACTCGGCTGGTGGGGCAAGAACATCGCCGATGCGGTGCAGGGCAAAAGCAGCAAGCTGCGCTTTGTGCATGGGGTCACCCAGGAAATTGAAGCCACACGCGCCTATGCGCAGGGCAAGGGCTTCCGGCTGTCCGCCACGCTGGCCGAAGCCCTCGCCGATCCCGCCGTGCAGGCCGTGGTGCTGGCGACACCGCATTCCCTGCATGCCGACCAGGTGGTGCAGGTCGCAGGGGCCGGCAAGCCGGTGTTCTGCGAAAAACCGCTGTCATTGATACGCGCCGATGCCGAACGCGCGGTTGCCGCATGCAAGGCCGCCGGGGTTCCGCTCGGCGTCGGACAGAACAAGCGCTTCTGGCCGTCCATGGCGGAACTGCGGCGCGTGGTGGCGAGCGGCGCGCTGGGCCGCATCCTGCACGTCGAAGGCCATTACAGCAACGAGCACTCGAGCAAATTCTTCGCACCGTGGCGTCATGACGCGGCGGAAACACCGGGCGCGGGCATGACGGGTACCGGCATCCACATCCTCGACGCCTTCGCCAACATCGCCGGTCCGGCGGAACAGATCACCGCGCAGTTCATCAGCAGCCGTGCAGGCGAGGATCCGCGCGATACGGTTTCGGTCCTGTTCAGGTTCGTCAACGACATCAGCGGCTTTCTCGGCGCAGTGCGCGCCTCCCCGCTCTATTTCCGCGTGCATGTATTCGGCGACGAAGGTTCGGTCGAAGCGCTGGATGAAACACGCACCATCATCCGCCTCAAGGGCGGCAGGACCGAGGTCAGGGACTTCGCGAAAATCGATTCGGTGCTGGCGGAAATGGACGCCTTTGCTGATGCCGTGGCGGGTGTCGCGCCTTATCCGATTACCACGGATGAAATGGTCAATACCATCGCCGCGTTCGAGGCGGTGATCACTTCCATCAGGACCGGGAACAGCGTCAGGCTCTAGCACTACCCGGATGTTCTCAGGGATGCCGACCCCGAAGTCGGCGGCAAATACTGTATATAATTACAGTTCAATGAAGCCGCCAGATTTCCCCGTCTCCGGATATGCCTTGCGCCAGCCGCAGCCCGGCATTCCGCTCGCCCCTGAGGCAGATGCCCGCCGGCAGGAATTTCCGCTCGCCGCCGCCAGGGCCGCCGCCGGATTTCCCTCCCCCGCCGTCGATCACATTGACCAGTGCCTCGACCTCAACGAGTACCTGGTATTACACCCGCAGGCCACTTTTTTTCTGCGCACCCAGGGTGATTCCATGACCGGCGCCGGCATCCATCATGGCGACCTGCTGATCGTTGACCGCTCGCTGGAACCCGTATCGGGCCGTGTGGTGGTGGCTGCGCTGAACGGCGGACTGACGGTCAAGCGCCTGCAGCGCAGCCGGGGGCGGATCATCCTGAAATCGGAAAATCCCGCCCATCCGGATATTGCCGTCCGCGCCGATGATGATTTCCGGATCTGGGGCGTGGTCGCCCACGTGGTGCATACGCCATGAGCCGCGCCATTGCGCTGGTCGACGGCAATAATTTTTACGTGTCCTGCGAACGGGTATTCAATCCCGCGCTGGAAAACAGGCCTGTCGTCGTGCTCTCCAACAATGACGGCTGCGTGGTGTCGCGCAGCGAGGAAGCCAAGGCGCTGGGCATCCGCATGGGCGTGCCTTTTTTCGAAGTGCGCCACCTCGTCAAAACCCGGGGCCTGGTCTGGCTCAGTTCCAACTATGCCCTGTACGGGGACATGAGCGCACGCATGATGGCGCTGCTCGGCGACCATGCGCCGCGGCAGGAAATCTACTCGATTGATGAATGTTTTCTCGATTTAACCGGCATGCCTGGAAATGCCGCTGCCCGCGGCCGCGATATACGCCGGCATATCCGCCAGTATCTCGGCATCACCACCTGCACCGGCATCGGCCCCTGCAAAACACTGGCCAAACTGGCCAACCATGTGGCCAAAAAAGACCGGACATGCGGCGGAGTCTTCGACTGGGCGGAGCTGTCCCCTTCCGCGCGGACCGCGCTGATGGCGAAGTTGCCGGCGGGCAGCGTTTGGGGCGTGGGCCGCAAACTGGCGGCGCAACTGCTGCAGCAGATGAACATCGCGACAGTGCTCGACCTGCAGCGCGCGGACGCCGGGAAGATCGGCAGGCGTTTCAGCGTGGTCATGCAGCGCACCGTGATGGAACTGAATGGCGAGTCCTGCCTTGAACTCGAAGACATCACGCTGCCGAAGGCGCATATCCAGGCGACACGGAGCTTTGGGCGTCCGGTGACCGCCATTGCGGAACTGCGTGAGGCTGTGATGAGTTACGCCGTCCGTGCTGCCGAGCGGCTGCGCGGGCAGCATTCCGCCTGCACACAGGTGATGGTGTTCGTCCATACCGGAAAGCACACGACAGACAGGCTGCATTACAGCGCCTCCACCACGGTGCCGCTGGCTGCCGCCGCGGACGATACGCGGCAGATCGGCGCCGCGGCCCTGCATGGACTGGAGCGGATTTTCCGGCCGGGTTACCGCTACAAAAAAGCCGGCGTGATGCTCGGCGGGCTGGAGGCTGCAACGCCCGCGCAGGCGGACCTGTTTGCCGGGGAGCCACATGCACGCGCCACGCGCTTGATGACCGCGATGGATGCGATCAACAGGACTTACGGCATGAATACCGCGACTTTTGCCGGCGCCGGCATCGAACAGCCCTGGCGCATGCAGTCGATGCGCCGCTCGCCGCGCTATACCACGCGCTGGGATGAACTCGCCGTCGTGCGATGAGCGAAAAACAGCAGGCAGAACCGGGGTTCTGCCTGCTGTTGTCGCAACGGATGCTGCGGAATCAGGCGAGATCGAAACGATCGAGGTTCATCACCTTGACCCAGGCCGCGACGAAATCCTTGACCAGCTTCTTCCCGCCGTCGGCGCTGGCATAGACTTCGGCATAGGCGCGCAGCACCGAGTTGGAACCGAAGACCAGGTCGTTGCGGGTGCCGGTGTATTTCACCTTGCCGCTCCGGCGGTCACGTCCCTCGAACACCTCGGCGCTGCTGTCGGTCGCCTTCCATTCCGTACCCATGTCGAGCAGCCTGACAAAAAAGTCGTTGCTCAGCACGCCGGGCTTGTCGGTGAACAGGCCGTGCCGGCTGCCGTCGGCGTTGGTGCCCAGCACACGCAGGCCGCCCACCAGCGCCGTCATTTCCGGCGCGGTCAGCGTCAGCATCTGCGCCTTGTCGATGAGCATGGCTTCGGTCGGCGCCCCGTCACGGCCACGGCCGTAATTGCGGAAGCCGTCGATCACCGGTTCCAGCACCGCGAAGGACTCGACGTCGGTCTGGTCCTGCCGCGCATCGACCCGGCCCGGCGCGAACGGCACTTTCACCGTCACCCCGGCAGCCTTCGCCGCCTGCTCCACCCCCACGCAGCCCGCGAGCACGATCACGTCGGCCAGGGAGGCCTTGCCGCTCGCCTTCTGGATGTCTTCCAGCCTGGCGAGGGTTTTCAGCACGGGTTTGTTGATGGCCCAGTCCTTGTGCGGCGCCAGGCGGATGCGCGCGCCATTGGCCCCGCCGCGCTTGTCGCCGCTGCGGAAGGTCGATGCCGAGGCCCAGGCCACCGACACCAGTTCACTCACGGAAAGGCCGGCGGCAGCAATCTTTGTCTTCAGCCTGGCAATGTCGGCCGCAGTCGGCTTGTGCTTCGCCGCCGGCAGCGGATCCTGCCAGATCATGTCTTCCCTGGGCACCTCGGGCCCGAGGTAGCGGGCCTTGGGTCCCATGTCGCGATGGGTCAGCTTGTACCAGGCGCGGGCGAAAGCATCGGCAAAGGCTTTCGGATCCTTGAGGAAGCGCTTCGATATCCTGCCGAATTCCGGATCGAAGCGCATGGTCAGGTCGGTGGTCAGCATCGTCGGCTTGTGGAACCTGCCTTTCACATGCGCGTCCGGAATGATTTCCGGCGCATCCTTGGCCACCCACTGCTTGGCGCCGGCGGGCGACTTCACCATCTCCCATTCATACTTGAACAGGAGCTCAAAGAAGTCGTTGCTCCATTTCGCCGGCGTGCGGGTCCAGGTCACCTCCAGTCCGCTGGACACGGTGTCCTTGCCGTGGCCGCTGCCGAAGTTGCTGTTCCAGCCGAGGCCCTGGGCTTCGATCGGTGCCGCCTCGGGCTCCGGCCCCTTGTGTGATTCCGGCGCGGCGCCGTGGGCCTTGCCGAAGGTATGGCCGCCGGCGATCAAGGCAACGATCTCTTCGTCGTTCATCGCCATGCGGTAGAAGGTCTCGCGGATGTCCTTTGCCGCCAGCAGGTAGTCGCCGCTGGCGTTCGGGCCTTCGGGATTGACGTAGATCAGGCCCATGTGCGAGGCGCCAAAGGGTCCCTGCAGCTGGCGCTTGCCGTCGTCAATGCGTTTCGCGTCCACGCCCAGCCATTTCATTTCCGGACCCCAGTTCACGTCCTGGTCCGGTTCCCACACGTCTTCGCGGCCGCCGGCGAAACCGAAGGTCTTGAACCCCATCGATTCCAGCGCGACATTGCCGGCGAGGATCATCAGACCGGCCCA
>CAZSIR010000003.1:11716-25088 GCA_964606765.1 uncultured Bordetella sp.
AATCTTTTGGCCGTATTTCTGCTTGATCGGCCACAGCAGGCGCCGGGTCTTGTCAATGTTGACGTTGTCGGGCCAGGAATTCAGCGGGGCAAAACGCTGTTGTCCGCGCCCGCCGCCGCCGCGTCCGTCGATGGTGCGGTAGGTGCCGGCGGAGTGCCAGGCCATGCGGATGATCTGCGGGCCGTAATGGCCGAAGTCGGCGGGCCACCAGGGCTGCGAATCGGTCATCAGCCTGGCCAGGTCGGCCTTCAGGGCCTTGTAGTCGAGTCTTTTGAATTCTTCGGCATAGTCGAATTTTTCGCCGAGGGGATTGGAGCGGTCGCCGTGCTGGTTGAGAAGGTCGACGCGGAGCTGGTTCGGCCACCAGTCACGGTTCGACGTGCCGCCGCCGGCGGCGTGATTGAACGGGCACTTGGATTCTGATGTCATGGTCTCTCTCCTTTGAGCGTTTACATGCAGTGGCCACGGCGGTGCATCGCGGCGGTTTCTTCAGTAATGGACTCCTGTTGAAAGCCCGGGTTCCAGCTTAGGCGCCGGCGCTGAATTGATCTAATGAATTATCATTATCCAGCTAATAGTCTGCCGCTATTTTTAGCCGGGAGCTGGCCGCCGGTCAGGACTTGTCGCGGCAGGCCCAGCGCAGCCAGAAAAACCCGCAAATGCCAGCCGCGAGGGAAGCCGCGAGAATCGCCATTTTCGACGCGTTGATCGTCGCAGCGTCGCCGACAAAAGCCAGGTTGGTGATGAATATCGACATGGTGAAACCGATGCCGCCGAGGATGCCCGCACCCAGTATGTGCCGCCAGCCCAGGTCCTCCGGCAGCCGGCACAGCCCTGAGGCAACGGCGACAAAACTCAGCAGCATCACGCCCAGCGGCTTGCCCAGCACCAATCCGGCGATGATGCCGAGGCTGTTGCTGCTCGACATGTCCTGCAGCCAGTCTGCGCCGATGATGATGCCGGTATTGGCCAGTGCAAACACCGGCAGGATGGCAAAAACCACCGGCTTGTGCAGCAGGTGTTCCAGCCGGTGCGAGGGCGATGTTTCATCATCGTCCTTGTGCGAGTACGGTATCGCGAACGCCAGCATGACCCCGGCAACCGTGGCGTGCACGCCTGACTTGAGCATCAGGAACCACATCAGCACGCCTCCCGCCAGATAAGGCAGAAGCGACATGACCCGGAATTGCCGGTTCAGGACGATCAGGGCGGCCCAGACCGACAGCGCGCCCAGCAGATAGCCGGCCGAAAAATTGGCGGTATAAAACAGCGCAATCACGATGATGGCGCAGAGATCATCAATCACCGCAAATGCCACCACAAAAACTTTCAGCGAAGCCGGGGCCCGGCTGCCGAGCATCGCCAGCACGCCCAGCGCGAAGGCGATGTCCGTGGCCATCGGAATACCGAGGCCGGGCTGCGTGATTGTGCCCGCATTCAGCATGAAATGGATCAGCGCCGGCGTCACGATGCCGCCCACCGCGGCAAATATCGGCAGCAATGCATTGCGAAGATCCGATAATTCCCCGCTGTAGAGTTCGCGTTCCAGTTCAAGTCCGATCAGCAGGAAAAATACCGCCATCAACGCATCATTGACCCAGTGCGCCATGCTGAGTCCGGCAACCTTTTGCTGCCAGAACGCCAGATAGTCCGGACCAATCAGGGAATTCGCCAGCAGCATGGAAAAAACCGTGCAGCCGATCAGCAGCATGCCGCCCGATTTCTCGGAATCAAAAAACTCCTGGAATGACCTGGAAAGAACTCGCTGAATGGATTGCATCAATCGACCCTGAAAAGACGGAAACGGAAGAACAGCGGAATTGCTGCGCATGCATCTGCCCTGCACTGAAGCGGCCAGACGCTGTGATCCCATGATTGACAGAGTTTATCCGGGAAAAATCCCGGAATAGCGGCAATCAACCCCGATCAGGACGAGGTCCGGTCGCTGCGCTGCTCCAGGCGAGACCGGCAGCGCTCAAGGATGCGCCGACGCTCCTCAGCGCCCGCCGCACCCCAGGCCATGATTTCCTGCATCGAACGCAGGCAGCCGAGACAGATGTCGTGCTCGTCGAGGCAGCAGTTGCGCACACAGGGTGAAGGCACGCTGCCGGCGCTTTCCCCTGTAGTTTCAGGACTCACGGTCTTGGCACCAGGACGGGTACCGGCACAACAAAGTCTAAATCAATCAACTTATTGATTTTAAATCACTTTATCTCGCCCTCCGTTTTGCTGGAGGAGCGGGACGTTCTAGGGCTGCGGCTTGTCCGAGGGCGGTTCAGCCGTTGCGGGTGATGCAGCTCCATCACCGTTGGGCGCATTTTCTGCCAGTTTGCGCAGCCTTTTTTCTTCCTTTTTCTGCTTTTTGGCCAGTTCGCGTTGCCGTTTTGCAAATCCGTAGTTCGGTTGCGCCATGGACGATTCTCCCGGTTAATTCCCTGCTGAAAAAATAAAACGGCGGCAGCGCTTGCGCGCCGTCGCCGTCGCTGCAGCTGCCGATGCGTAAAGGCGGCTTATAGCGCCTTCTCCAGACCCTGCCGCTGCGCGGTCATTTCCGCCGGCAGGCGAGATTGCAGTTTGCCGAACAGTTCATCGTGGTCCTTCAGTTCAGCGCGCCAGGCTTCATGGTCGACATGGGTCAGCGTGTCGAAGGTTTCGCGGGTGAAGCCGCTGAGTCCCTGCCATTCCATGTCCTCGTAGCGCGGCATGTTGCCGATCGGGGTTTCGGTGGCGCCGGACTTGCCTTCGCAGCGCTCGACCACCCATTTCAGCACACGCATGTTGTCGCCGAAACCGGGCCAGATAAATCTGCCCTTGGCATCACGACGGAACCAGTTCACCGCAAAAATCTTCGGCGGTACTTTGACCTTGGCGCCGACATTGAGCCAGTGCTTGAAGTAGTCGCCGAAGTGGTAACCGCAGAACGGCAGCATCGCAAACGGATCGCGGCGCACCACGCCGACCTTGCCGACGATGGCAGCGGTGGTTTCGGAGGCCATGGTCGCGGCAAGGTACACGCCGTGTTGCCAGTCCTTGGCTTCGGTGACCAGCGGCACGATGGTGGTGCGGCGGCCACCGAACAGAAAGGCGCTGATCGGCACACCGGCGGGGTTTTCCCAGTCGTCATCCATCGACGGAATCTGTGAAGCCAGCACGGTGAATCGTGAATTCGGATGTGCAGCCAGGCGACCGCTGTCCGGCGTCCAGGATTTACCGGTCCAGTCGGTCAGGTGTTTCGGCGCTTCCTTGCTCAGGCCTTCCCACCACACGTCGCCGTCATCGGTCAGCGCGACATTGGTGAAAATGGTGTTTTTCTTCAGCGCAGCCAGGCAGTTGGCGTTGGTTTCTTCGGAGGTGCCGGGCGCGACACCGAAGGCGCCGTATTCCGGGTTGATCGCATACAGACGACCGTCCGGACCCGGTTTGATCCAGGCGATGTCTTCGCCGATGGTGGTGACTTTCCAGCCTTCAAGCGCTTTCGGCGGAATCAGCATTGCCAGGTTGGTTTTGCCGCAGGCGCTGGGGAATGCCGCCGCGATGTAATGTTTTTTTCCACCCGGGGGCTGGATGCCGAGGATCAGCATGTGTTCGGCCAGCCAACCCTGCTCTTTCGCCATGATCGAGGCGATGCGCAGCGCAAAACATTTTTTGCCGAGCAGTGCATTGCCGCCGTAGCCGCTGCCGAAGGACCAGATCAGTTTTTCTTCCGGGAAATGGGTGATGAACTTGTGTTCCTTGTTGCTCGGCCACGGGATATCTTTTTGACCCGGAGCGAGCGGCATGCCCACCGAATGCAGGCAAGGCACGAACTCGCCCTTGGCGCCGAGGATGTCCAGCACCTTGCGGCCGATGCGGGTCATGATGCGCATGCTGACCACCACGTACGGCGAGTCGGTCAGCTCGACGCCGATGTGCGCGATGTGCGAACCCAGCGGACCCATGCTGAACGGAATCACATACATCGTGCGGCCACGCATGCAACCGTCGTACAGCTTGCGCATGGTGGCTTTCATTTCTTCCGGCGGCATCCAGTTGTTGTTGGGGCCGGCGTCGTCCTTGTTTTTGCTGCAGACGAAGGTGCGGTCTTCCATCCGCGCCACGTCATCGGGATCCGAACGGGCAAGGAAGCAGCCCGGTCGTTTTTCCTGGTTCAGGCGGATCAGCGTGCCGGCGGCGACCATTTCATTGCACAGGCGGTCGTATTCTTCCTGCGAGCCGTCGCACCAGACGATGCGCTCGGGCTTGGTCAGCTGTGCAACTTCGGCAACCCAGGCCAGCAGTTTTGCATGGGTGACATAGGAGGGACTTTCCATCGCAGGCGTGACTTGCGCCTTGGTCGCTGGCTGGTTCATCAAGGACTCCTCTTGCGGAACACGTTGATTTTTATGAAAAAACAAAGGCAAAGCGAAATGGACGGATTCCGCTCTGCCGGATGGCCCGGATTTTACCTCAAATTGTCAAAAACCGGTTCAGGCGGGGGCGCTGCGGCGGCTGCGTCCAAAGAGCAGGATGGCGATGCCGGTCGCGAGCAGAAACGGCACGGCGCCGTAGTTCATGACCTCCCAGCCGCGCGCCGAAAACAGCCATCCGGACGATGCTGAACTGATCGCCATGGTGATGAATATCGCCATGTCGTTGGCGCCCTGCACCTTGGCTTTTTCCGCCGGGGTGTGGGTTTCCGTGAGCAAGGTGGTTCCGCCCAGGTACATGAAATTCCAGCCGACGCCGATCAACACCAGAGCGCCCCAGAAATGCATGACCTCGACGCCGGACAACGCGATGGCGACACAGGTCAGGCTCAGCAGCACGCCGGTGAACAGGATGTTGTGCACGCCAAAACGCTTGATCAGTGAGCCGGTGAAAAATGACGGTGCAAACATCGCGATGACATGCCACTGGATGACAAACACCGCGTCGCTGAAGGGGTGCGCGCAGGATTTCATCGCCAGCGGCGTCGCCGTCATCAGCAGGTTCATGATGCCGTAACCGACCATGCCTGACATCACAGCGACCAGGAACGCGGGCTGGCGGGCGATCTCCGCCAGGGGCCTGCCCTGCTCTTTTTGTTCGGCTTCGGTCATGCGGGGAATGCTCATCAGGCGCTGCAGCACCAGCGCAATCGCACAAAAGCCGATCAGCACCATATAACTGCCAAGAAATTCCGCCGGCAGCAGATCCTTGGTCCATTTGCTGGTTTGCGGCCCCAGCACACCGCCGACCAGGCCGCCGGCCATCACCAGTGAAATCGCCCTGCTCTTGAATTCGGCACTGGCGACATCGGCGGCGGCGAAACGGTAATACTGGCCCGAGGCGTTGTAGATGCCCATCACCAGGGTGCCCGCGCAAAGCAGCCAGAACTGATGGCTGTACACCGCATAGGCACAGACCAGCGCGCCCAGAATGCCGATCAGAGTGCCGACGGTGAAGCCGTTGATGCGCCCGATGCGCCGCATCAGCTGGGATACCGGCAGCGTGGTCAGCGCGGCGCCGATGACATAAAAGGTGACCGGCAGCGTGGCCAGCGACTTGTCTGCCGCCAGCGCAAAACCGGCCAGGCCGTTGATGGCGATCAGGATGGTGTTGTTGGTGAACAGCAGCGCCTGCGCCGCGCACAGCAGCGCGACGTTCTTCTTTTCAACGGTCAAGGAAGCTCCCGGTGCGGGAAAAAGCGGCGTTGATTCCGCTTCAGCGTTTCTGGAACTGCGTTTTGCCGAACATCACTTCACGCGCCTTGTCGTCCACCGGATTGCTGCTCGATTCATCGGCCAGGGTCTTCAGGGCTTTCTGCACCGCCGGACGGGCATTGATGGCGTCAAACCATTTTTTGGCGTTGGGATAATCGTTCATGTCGATGCCACGGCTCTCGGCGCCGCGCATCCACGGGAAAATCGCCATGTCGGCAATGGTGTATTCATCACAGGCGACGAATTTCGACTGTGCCAGCTGCTTGTCGAGGACATGCGTCAGGCGGTTCGCCTCGTTGGTGTAGCGTTCGACGGCATATTCGATCTTGTCCTTGGCGTAACGGCGGAAATGGTTGGCCTGGCCGAACATCGGACCGACGCCGCCCATCTGCCACATCAGCCATTGCATGCAGCTCCAGCGCTGCGCATCATCGGCGGGAAGGAATTTCCCGGATTTTGTCGCCAGGTACAGCAGAATGGCGCCGGATTCCATCAGCGACAGCGCCTTGCCGCCGGGTCCTTCGGTATCGACAATGGCCGGAATGCGGTTGTTGGGGCTGATTTTCAGAAACTCGGGCTTGAACTGGTCGCCGGTGCGGATATTGACGCCATGAACCCGGTACGGCAGTCCGGTTTCTTCGAGCATGATGTGGATCTTGTGGCCGTTGGGCGTCGCCCAGCTGTACAGCTCGATCATGGTGCCTCCGCCTGTGAATCGATCGGGAAAGCGCGGAGTATAGCGCAGGCCGCAACGCCGCCTTTGCCGCCTGTTTTGCTGCTAACCTGCGTGCCGCGCAAAATGATTTCATGGCCCAAATTCCTGCTGCCGCCGGGCACCCTGCCCGATGCGCACACGCTGCTGCTGGCGCGTGCGCTGCGCGCCTTCGGTGACGGCTATGTCAGCCTGCTGCTGCCGTACTACCTGACCCTGCTTGGTTACAGCGCGCTGCAGATCGGCCTGCTGGTCACCGCCACGCTGCTCGGCTCCGGCATCCTCACGCTGCTGACCGGGATGATTGCGCACCGCCATTCCACACGCCACCTGCTGCTGGGCGCCAGCGTCCTGATGGTGGTCACCGGCATCGCCGCTTCGCTGCTGACGGATTTCTGGCCGCTGCTGGTGGTCGCCGCCGTCGGCACCCTGAATCCTGCCGCAAGCGATGTCACGCTGTTTTCGCCGCTGGAGCAGACCTTGCTGACCCGCTCCGCAAGCGCGCAGTCGCGCACCGCCCTCTTCGCGCGCTACAGCCTGACGGGCGCGCTGGTGGCCGCCGTCGGCGCGCAGGCCGCGGGACTGCCCGATATTTATTCAGGGTACGCCGGCATCAGCCGCATTGCCGCCATCCAGTGGATGTTCCTGCTCTACGCGCTGCTGGGCGCAGCCGTGTTCCTGCTCTACCTGCGCCTGCCACCGGCGCCGGAGTCGCCAGCCAACGAGCAGCCGGTGCCGCTCGGCAAATCACGGCGCATGGTCTACACGCTGGCGGCCTTGTTCAGCGTCGATTCCTTTGCCGGCGGTTTTGCCGTCCAATCCCTGCTGGCGCTGTGGCTGTTCCAGAAATTCGAACTTTCGGTCGCCACGGCGGGCACGATATTTTTCTGGACCGGCCTGTTGACCGCGTTCTCGCATCTCGCGGCCGCGCGCATCGCCGCCCGCTTCGGCCTGATCAACACCATGGTGTTCACCCACCTGCCGGCGAATGTGTTCCTGATCCTGGTGCCGTTCATGCCCACGCTGGAACTGGCACTGCTGTTCCTGTTTCTGCGCAGTGCGCTGTCGTCGATGGATGTGCCGGCGCGCACTTCGTATGTGATGGCAGTGGTGTCGCCGGGTGAACGACCGGCGGCGGCGAGCGTGACGGCGGTGCCGCGCAGCCTCGCCAGCGCGCTGAGTCCGTCAATGGCCGGCGCGCTGCTCGGCATCAGCAGCTTCGGCTGGCCGCTGGTGATCTGCGGCCTGCTCAAAATCGCCTACGACCTGACGCTGCTCAGGATGTTCAGCGCGGTGAAACCGCCGGAGGAAGACGAACGCTGAGATCCGCCGCCTGCATGTTCGCCTGTGCCTCGCTGCCTGCCATGCGGCGGACTTCATCGACCAGCGCCATGCGCAAAGCCGCCGCATCACCTGCGTCCACGGCATAACCCAGCATGGCAATGGCCTGACGCACCGATTCTGCCTGCAGCGACTTCGCCAGCACGCGCTGCACCGGCGCGATCAAATCCGCAGCCATTGCCGGGGGCGCAAACAAGCCATGCCAGCCGCCGGCCTGGACGCCGGGCAATCCGGACTCGCCAAGCGTCGGCACGGCCGGCAAGGCGCGATGCCGATCGGCGGCGGCAAGGGCCAGGATGCGCAGCTGTTGATTGCCTGCATACGGCAAGGCGGCCGGCAAGGGTACCAGGGCCGCAGGCACCTGCAGCGCCAGCACGCCGCGCAAAGCCCCGTTGCCGCCGTTGAATGCCACTGCGGTCAGGCCTGCGGGCCAGCTGCGCCGCATCCGGTTCAGCAATTCATTGCCCGTGCTGCGCTCACCGGCCGTGCCCCATTGCGGCGCTTGCGTGCTGGCCCGGGATCTTGCGATCCATTGCCGGGCATCATTCCGGTCGCCGGCATGAATGACCAGTACTGATGGTACCTGTGCCGTGAGCGCGACGGGTTGCAGGCTGCGCAGGGTCCGAACAGCCGCATTGGAAGCCAGGCCCGAACCTGCAAATAACAAAACCGGACCTGGTGCGGTGAGCATTTGCCCTGCAGCGGCTTCTCCCCCGCTTCGCGGCTGGCGCCGCACATCAACCGGTTTTTCCAGACCTTCGGCCAGTAAAAGCTGCAACTGCTGCACCAATGCGTCCGTGGTGGAAGGGGTGACATGGCTCTGCATGCTGCGCAATGCCTTGCTCATGACCACGGTACCGGCAATATCCACTGCACCGGTGGCGGGATAGGGATTGATGATCAGCAGATCGGGTGCAGGCTGCTGCGCAGCTGCGCCGGCCGTGGTCAGCAACAGCCAGGCTGCAGCCAGCCAGCCGCCCCGGTTGTGATCAAATCTCATCCAGTGCCGCATCTGTTTTGGATTGTGGTCCCCAGCGCAGCCAGACCCGCAGCCTGCGAAAATCCTCGGCCTCCATGCTGTCGCCCAGAAGCACCAGATGGCAGGGCCGGCGCTGTGCCTCGAACCGCAGATTCAGCACGGTCAGGCCGGGCCCGACCGTGCTGCTGTCCAGCACCTGCCCGCTCTGCCAGCGTCCGTCACGCAACAGCACGCGGATATGTTTGCGGTCGACCGGCGCCAGTGCAATGATGGCCCGCCTGCCTTGACGCAGGGCCTGGTGATAAACCGTGTGCATCGCGCTCAGTAGCAGCAATGCCAGCAGCGCCGCCAGCAGCACGGCCGGCATAGGCAGCGGCAACAGGCATCCGGCCAGCAAGACATGCGCCGCCAGCAGAATCACGGCCAGACGGCCGGAACCCTTCAGCGGCATGGATGACGGAAATTCCTGCGGCGGCGGATGCATCGGCATGCATTGCAGCCGATTCACGGCCGAATTGCAATCAACCCGGGGGGACATCTTAAGTATTTGTTTTTATTATTTATTTTATGTGAAGGCCGGGAGATGCGATATCATCCGGCTGACTATTGATTCAACACTACAAGGCCCGCCTGTCGTGACCGCTGTTGTCCTGCCGCAATTTTCTCTGCTGAGCATATCCGGCACCGATGCCCGGACGTTTCTTCAGGGTCAGCTGACCTGTGATGTCGCTGCATTGCAAAACAACAGCAGCTACAGCGGCTATTGCAACCCCAAGGGCCGCCTGCTGGCGACTTTCCTGCTGTGGATGACGGCTGGCGATTTCTGGATGCTGCTGCCCTCGGTGCTGGCCGAGCCCATGCGCAAGCGCCTGAGCCTGTATGTATTGCGTTCCAAAGTGAAAATAGAAGACCGCACGGCGGATTGGTCCTGCGCCGGCATCTTTGGCGAAGCCGCCGAGCAGCAGCTCAAGGCGCTGGGCAGCCCGGTGCCGGAAAGCCTGCATGGCGTGGCGGTGCGCGATGGCGTCAGCGTGATTCATCTGCCGGGGCAGCGTTATCTCATCACGCTGCCGCGGGCGCAGGCCGCCTTCCCCGATGGTGCTGATGCCTGGGCCGGACTCGATATCGCTGCCGGGATCCCCTTCATCCAGCCGGCGACGCAGGAGGAATTTGTTCCGCAGATGGTCAATCTCGACCTGATCGGCGGCTTGAGTTACAGCAAAGGCTGTTATCCCGGCCAGGAAATTGTTGCCCGCACGCACTATCTCGGCAGGCTCAAGCAGCGCATGTACCGGGCGGTGGTGGCTGCACCGGCAGTGCCCGGCGACAAGCTGTACTGCGCGGAACTGGGTGAGCAGTCCGGCGGCATGATCGTGAACAGCGCAGGCGCCGGCGATGGACGTTTTGATGTACTCGCCGTGTTGCAGGTGGCGCATGCCCGGGCAGCATGGCATCTGGGCTCCTTGCAGGGGCCTGTGCTGGAGCTGGCCTCCCTGCCCTACAAAACAAGCTGAAAGAGGAACATGGCCTGGTCGTACTATATTTATTACCGTGTTGATGCCGCAAAGACCGACGCCTGCGCTGCTGCAGTACGGAAATTGCTGTCGGCAGTGCAAAAACGTACCGGCATTGAGGGCCGTGTGCTGAAAAAACGCAACGAACCGCTGCTGTGGATGGAGATTTACGAACCGGTGGCTGATGAAGCGAAATTCGAATGGGAACTTGCCGAAGCCGTTGCTGCATCAGTCATCATGACCTTGCTGCAGCAAGACAGCTCGCGGCATACCGAGTGTTTTTCGGAATAAGGCAATGTGCCTGATCCTGTTCAGCTTTCGCGCGCATCGCCATTTCCCGCTGGTGGTCGCCGCCAACCGCGACGAACATTACAGCCGCCCGGCCGCAGCTGCCGGATTCTGGGCTGACCAGCCCGATGTCTATGCAGGACGCGATCTGGAAAAAGGCGGCACCTGGATGGGCATCAACATCAACGGACGGTTCGCCGCGATCACCAATTACCGCGAGGGCCAGGCCGGCGCGCCGGCCCCGCGCTCACGCGGCGAACTGGTCAGCGGCTTTCTGACCGGCAATGAATCTGCAGCGGATTTTTTCTATACGACGGCGCAGTCTGCAAACGAATACAACCCCTTCAGCATGATCGCCGGCGACCTTGATGGGCTGAGTTTTTACTCCAACCGCAACGCCGGCATTGCGCCGGTTGCGCCTGGTGTGCATGGCCTGAGCAACCATTTGCTCGATACGCCGTGGCCAAAGGTCGTGGCCGGCACGGCTGCAGTTGCAGCGACGCGCGACATGGATGACCCCGACGCCATCAGCGCCCTGCTGTTTGCGGCGCTGGCCGGGCGCGGAAACGCGGAGGATGCGCAATTGCCGGACACCGGCATCAGCCGGCAGCGCGAACGTGAACTGTCGCCGCCGTTCATCAGCGGCGAGCATTACGGCACACGCACCTCCACCGTGCTGCTGGTCAATGCCTCGGGGGATGTGTTTGTCCACGAAAAGCGTTTCGGTCCGCACGGTGCGCCAGAGGGCGCCGATGCGCGCGCGTTCAGGCTGGAGACTGTCCGCGCGGTGGCAGGCTGAGCGACATTTTCCGGTGCGGCATGCCGGCCTCGTCAAAGACGTCGCCGTGGGCAATGAAGCCCTGCCTGGCGTAAAACGACAGCGCATGGGTCTGCGCATGCAACTGCACTTCGTGAAAATTCCGCTGTCGGGCCTGCGCAATCAGCCATTGCAGGAGGGCACTGCCGACGCCGTGGCCGCGCCAGTCGGTGACCACGGCCATGCGGCCGATGTGTCCGTCCGGCAGCAACCGGCCGGTGCCGATCGCCCGCCCTTCGGCATCGAATGCCAGCGCATGCAGTGAATCCGCATCAGCCGCATCCCATTCCAGCGCTTCAGGCACCCGCTGTTCGATGATGAATACCTGCCGCCGCAGATCCTGCAGGGGAATGCGGTCGTTTTGCCAGGACGCGGCATGAACCGTGAATTTGCGGAAGGAAGGCATGCGCCGATTATATGCAGCGCTGCAGGGGCCGGGCGCGCAATGCGCCGGCCGGTCAGATCAGATCGTCAGGCCGCCGCTGACTTCGATGACGGCGCCGTTGATGTAGCTGGCCTCGTCGGATGCAAGAAAGGCAAAGGTATTGGCGATCTCCTCCGGCTTGCCGAGCCGTCCCATCGGGACTTTTTCCTCCAGCGCGCTCAACACGCGGTCCGGCATCGATTTGAGGATGTCGGTGGCAATGAATCCCGGGCAGATTGCATTGGCGCGGATGCCCTTGCGGCCGAGCTCGCGCGCCCAGGTTTTCATCATGCCGATGACGCCGAATTTGCTGGCGGCATAATTGGTCTGGCCGAAGTTGCCGTACAGGCCGACGATCGATGAGGCGTTGAGGATCACGCCGGAGCCCTGCTTGAGCATCGTCTGCACCACGGCCTTGGTGCAGTTGAATACCCCTTTCAGATTGATGTCGATGACCTTGTCGAACTGGTCTTCACCCATGTTTTTGAGCTGGGCGTCCATCACGATGCCGGCGTTGTTGACCAGGCAGTCCACACGGCCCCATTTGGCCAGCGTGGCTTCGACCATGGCATCCAGGGATTTCATGTCGCGCACATCGGCCACACAGCCGATCGCATCGCTGCCGTTTTCCTTGCACAGCTTGACGGTTTCCTCGATCCACTCCGGCGATAAATCGCAGACCACGACCTTGGCGCCTTCGCGTGCGAATTTGAGTGCGGTGGCTTGTCCGATACCCCTGCCGGCGCCGGTGATGATGGCTACCTTGTCTTTGAGTCGCATGTATTACCTTTTGATGATCCGCCGGCCATCGACGGTTGCGGCGCACAATTTAGCCCATTCTGACGCGATGCACAACGATTGCGCACGAAAGCATTAAATATATGATTTTAAAGTAATTTTTTGCACTAAATAGCAGCGCGACTGGTATCAGACAAGTGATTGACGCGCTAGGTGCACAACCGCGAAATGGCTACAAGCGTTTGTTTATGCAGAAATATCCACCGGGGTGCCGGTCGAAACCCGATCAAACAACTCAAGAATGTCGCTGTTACGCATGCGGATGCAGCCAATGGAACCCGGCACCCCCATGGGCACTGAATCCGGGCTGCCATGGATATAGATATAGCGGCGCATGGTGTCGACCTCGCCCAGGCGGTTATGCCCGATTTCGCAGCCCGACAGCCAGAGGATGCGCGTCAGCATCCAGTCCCGTCCCGGGAAGGCCGCCCCCAGCGCCGGGGTATAGATCTCCCCGGTCGGACGGCGGCCGACAAACACGGTGTTTTCCGCCTGCCCTGCACCGATTTTGGCGCGGATGATGTGGCGACCCAGCGGCGTGCAGAAACTGCCCCGCAGCTGCCCGGTACCCTTCAGCGCGCTGGAGATCGCGTAACTCTGCAGCAAGCCGCCCTGGTCATCGTACAGATCCAGAATCTGCGACTGGATGTTGATGTTGATTTTCAATGTTTGCCGCGCCGCTGCGAAAAAAAAGCCTGTAACAAGGCCACCGCTTCATCCGCCAGCATACCGCCATTGACCTCGGCGTGATGGTTCAGCTGTGCTTGCGCAAACAGATCGATGGCGCTGCCGCAGGCGCCGGTCTTGGCATCACGCGC
>CAZSIR010000003.1:25188-60450 GCA_964606765.1 uncultured Bordetella sp.
CTTGCGCAAACAGATCGATGGCGCTGCCGCAGGCGCCGGTCTTGGCATCACGCGCACCGAAAAACACGCGCCGGATGCGTGCATGCATGATCGCGCCGGAGCACATCACGCAGGGCTCAAGCGTCACGTACAGATCGCAATCGGCAAGACGGTAATTGCCCAGCGTTTTTCCGGCATCGCGCAGGGCCATGATTTCGGCATGTGCAGTCGGGTCGCTGCCGGCGATGGGCTGGTTGTAGCCGCGGCCGACGATGACGCCGTCTTTCACCACCACCGCACCCACCGGCACTTCGCCGGCAGCGGCCGCCTGCGCCGCCAGCTTCAGTGCCTCCTGCATGTAAGCGATATCGCTCATGCGCAGTTACCTGGCGCGTAACGCGCTCTCATAGAGTTCAGGTTTGAAGCCGGCCATTCGTTGACTGCCGAGGTCAAGCACCGGTCGTTTGATCATCGACGGTTGCGCCAGCATCAGCGCAACGGCTTTGCGCTCAGTGAGATTCTGTTTGTCAGCATCGGGCAGCTTGCGGAAGGTGGTGCCGGCGCGGTTGAGCAGTGTTTCCCAGCCCAGCTCCTTGCACCAGCCCTGCAGGCGTTCAGCGGCGATGCCCGCGGATTTGTAATCGTGAAAAGCGTATTCGATTTTCCGGCCATCGAGCCAGGCACGGGCTTTTTTGACGGTATCGCAGTTTTTGATGCCGTACATCGTGATAGTCAAATCAGGGTCCTCATGCTGACTGCGAGTCGTTCAAGAGCGTTGCCGCGTTCCTCCGGGGTCGCATCCCCGCTGCGCGGGGCCCTGCTCCGCCCTGCTCACGCTCGCTCCGCACGGCTAGTGGCAAGTATCCAATTGTTGTGTGTCGCGAGCAACGTTTCTCCGGGGTCGCATCCCCGCTGCGCGGGGCCCCTGCTCCGCCCTGCGAAACGTTATTCCCACTCAATGGTAGCAGGCGGTTTACCAGAAATGTCGTACACCACACGATTGATGCCACGTACTTCGTTGATGATGCGGTTCGACACCTTGGCGAGCAGGCTGTACGGCAACTCCGCCCAGTGTGCAGTCATGAAGTCCGTGGTCTGCACCGCACGCAAGGCAACCACATACTCATAAGTCCGACCGTCGCCCATCACACCCACTGACTTCACCGGCAGGAACACGGCAAAAGCCTGCGCGGTTTTGTCATACCAGTCGGCGGCACGCAGTTCTTCGATAAAAATCGCGTCAGCTTCACGCAGCAGGTCGGCGTACTGCGCCTTGACCTCGCCGAGAATGCGCACACCCAGGCCGGGGCCCGGAAAGGGATGGCGGAACACCATGTCGCGTGGCAGGCCGAGGGCCAGACCGAGATCGCGCACTTCGTCCTTGAACAGTTCGCGCAGCGGCTCCAGCAGCTTCAGGTGCAGCGTGTCCGGCAGACCGCCGACATTGTGGTGCGACTTGATGGTGTGGGCTTTTTTGGTCTTGGCGCCGGCGGATTCGATGACATCCGGATAGATCGTGCCCTGCGCCAGCCATTTGGCCTTGGGCAGTTTTGCCGATTCGGCCTGGAACACTTCGATGAATTCGCGGCCGATGATTTTGCGTTTTTGCTCGGGGTCGGTGACGCCGGCGAGATGGCCCATGAACTGGTCGCGGGCATTGACGTGGATCACACGGACACCGAGGTTTTGCGCGAACGTCGCCATCACCTGCTCGGCTTCGTTCAGGCGCAGCAGGCCGTTGTCGACAAATACGCAGGTCAGTTGCCTGCCGATCGCTTTATGAATCAGCGCCGCGGCCACCGAGGAGTCGACGCCACCCGACAGCCCGAGGATGACTTCCTCATTGCCGACATCGCGACGGATGCGCGCAACGGCTTCCTCGACATAATTCGGCATGCTCCAGTCGCCTTTGAGGCCACAGATACCCAGCACAAAGCGTTCGATCAGAGCCCTGCCCTGCGGCGTGTGCGTGACTTCGGGATGGAACTGCACGGCATAGAACTTGCGCGCCTCGTCGGCCATGCCGGCGATCGGACAGGTCGCGTTGTTGGCCATCAGCTTGAAGCCCGGCGGCATGTCGATGACCTTGTCGCCGTGGCTCATCCATACATCGAGCATGCCGTGGCCATCGGCGGTAGTACGATCCTGGATATCCTTCAGCAAAGCGGTATGGCCGCGCGCGCGCACTTCGGCATAACCGAATTCGCGCACCTTGCCCATCTCGACCTTGCCGCCGAGCTGTTCCGCCATGGTCTGCATGCCGTAACAGATGCCCAGCACCGGCACGCCCAGTTCGTACACCAGCTTCGGCGCACGTGGCGTGCTGTCTTCCCACACAGAAGCCGGGCCGCCGGACAGGATCACGCCGTCGGGTTTGAACGTCCGGATGAAATCTTCCGTGACGTCGTGCGGATGGAGTTCGCAGTAGACGTGGAGTTCGCGTACACGGCGCGCAATCAGCTGGGTGTATTGCGAGCCGAAATCGAGAATCAGGATTTTTTCGTGGTGCACGGACTGGACCGTTACGTCTGGTTTTCAGGCGCCGGCGCACGAGGCGCCGGCGGAGCGATCATTCAACGCGAATCATTCGACACGATAATTCGGTGCTTCCTTGACGATCTGCACGTCATGCACATGGGATTCGCGGATGCCGGCGGAGGTGATTTCAACAAACTCGGCTTCACGGCGGATCGCATCGACGCTGCCGCAACCCATATAACCCATGCTTGCGCGCAGGCCGCCCATCAGCTGATGGATCAGCGGCGCGACCCCGCCTTTGTACGGGACGCGACCCTCGACGCCCTCGGGCACCAGTTTTTCGGTGTCGAGCTCATCGAGTTCCTGGAAATAGCGGTCAGCGGAGCCCTGTTGCATCGCGCCCAGCGAACCCATGCCGCGGTACGACTTGTAGGAACGGCCCTGGAACAGTTCGATTTCGCCGGGCGATTCTTCGGTGCCGGCAAACAGGCTGCCGACCATCACCGAATAGGCGCCAGCGGCGATGGCTTTGGCGATATCGCCGGAATAACGGATGCCACCATCGGCAATCAGCGGTACATCGGTTTTTGCCAGTGCCTTGGCAACATTGTCCACGGCAGTGATTTGCGGCACACCGATGCCGGCAACGATGCGCGTGGTGCAGATCGAGCCGGGGCCGATGCCGACCTTGACGCCATCGGCGCCATGGTCGACCAGCGCTTTTGCCGCGGAGGCCGTGGCGATGTTGCCGCCGATGACCTGCAGCTTCGGATAAGTGCGTTTCAGCCAGCGCACGCGTTTCAGCACGCCCTCGGAGTGGCCGTGCGCGGTATCGACAATGATGACATCAACGCCGGCTTCGACCAGCGCTTCCGCACGTTCTTCCGTGCCCTCGCCGACGCCGACAGCAGCGCCCACCCGCAGGCGGCCCAGCCTGTCCTTGCAGGCATTCGGATGTTCGGAGGATTTAAGAATGTCCTTGACGGTGATCAGGCCGCGCAGTTCAAAATTCTTGTTGACCACCAGCACCCGCTCCAGCCGGTGTTTGTGCATCAGGGCCCTGGCCTCTTCACGACCGGAGCCTTCACGAACGGTCACCAGCCGGTCACGCGGCGTCATGATGTTCCTGACGGGCTGGTTCAGTTTGCTTTCGAAGCGGAGGTCGCGGTTGGTGACGATGCCCACCACCTTGCCGTCGGCGCCGACCACCGGCAATCCGGAGATGCGGTGCTGCCGGGTCAGTGCCAGCACATCCTTCACCGTCATGTCCTGGGTGATGGTGATCGGATCCTTGACGATGCCGCTTTCGAAGCGCTTGACCTTGGTGACCTCGATGGCCTGCGCTTTCGGCGTCATGTTCTTGTGCACGATGCCGATGCCGCCTTCCTGGGCGATGGCTATCGCCAGCCGGGATTCGGTCACGGTATCCATCGCCGCCGACAACAGAGGGATATTGAGGGAGATGCCGCGGGTAAGCTTGGTTTTGAGGCTGACTTCGCGCGGCAGGATGGAGGAATGTGCCGGAATCAACAGCACATCGTCGAAAGTCAGGGCTTTCTGCACCACACGCATGGGATGCGTCCTTCGCAAAGCGCGAATTATAGGCGTTGAGGCGTAAACGGTAAACTGACTGCGGCGTTATTCCATTGACGCCGGCGTTCAAACTGGCTATTTTCTGGGCAGCCTTGCGCGTGACCGCACAACCGCGCCCAAACCGAGCAGGTGCAGACCATGAAAACTTATCTCGCAGTCATTGCCGTTGCCGCCCTTCCGTTTGCGGCGCAAGCCCAGATCATGAAATGCGTGGGTGCCGGCGGCCGGGTGGAATTTGCCGCGTCCTGCCCCCCGGGCACCAAGGCCGAATCCACCGGCATCCGCAATGCCCCGTCAGCAGCCCCCGCAACCCCGCAAAAATCGCTTGCTGAGCGCGACGCTGATTTCCGCAAGCGCCAGATGGATCAACAGGAATCTGAAAAAAAAGCCGATGAAAAAACCCAGCAGGCCGCGGACCAAAAGCAGAACTGCGCATCCGCCCGCTCCTATCTGAGCAGCCTGCAATCGGGCAACCGGATCGGCAAAATTGACCCTGCAACCGGTGAGCGCGTTTTCCTGGAAGACAATGAGCGCGCCTCGGAAATGGCCAGGGCTCAGCGTGGTGTGGAGAGCAGTTGCAAATAAGCGGCCGCAAATAATCCTTCAGCGGCTTTTGCTGCGCAAACGTCGGGCGTGTTTGGGTTCCGCCCTCAACGGCCGGTAAATTTCCACCCGGTCGCCCGGCTCAAGCACCGCGTCCGCAGACACGGTTTTTCCGTATATCCCGATGACTGTTTCTGCCGCGGTTCCCGGAAACTCCTCAAGCAAACCAGATTCCCGCAACGCGGCGCCTGCGGTCGCACCTGCCGGCAACTCCAGTTCGCGGACCACCTGCCGGTCCGGCAAGGCATACACGACTGAAACCTTCATTCTGCACCGGCACGGCAGATCTGCTCTGCACGCTTGAGAAAAGCATCCACCATGGTGCCCGCGATATAGGCGAACACGGGGCCCACCAGTTTTTCGAGCAAAAAGCCGGAAAACTCGTAGTTAAGCTCAAAATTGATCCTGCAGGCCTGTTCACCCAGCGGCATAAAGCGCCATTCGCCGTCCAGCGATTTGAACGGGCCTTCGACAAGGCGCATGGTCATCCGCTCCGGGAAATGCTTTTGATTTTCCGTTGAAAAGCTCTGCCGGATGCCGCGAAAACTGATGTTGATCGTTGCACAGGTCATGGAGGCATCACGGCGTGTCACCGAAGTACCGCTGCACCACGGAAGAAATTCCGGATAACGCTCGACGTCGTCAACGAGGCCGAACATCTGCGCCGCGCTGTAATGAACCAGGGCTGAACGGGATACCTTCATGCAGGAATCAGCAGCACGATGCCCGGCCCGGTTAAAATACGGCTATTCATGACCAGATTGCGCAATGAGTATTGTTGAAAACAAAAAAGCGTTCCATGACTATTTTATCGAACAGCGTTACGAGGCGGGAATCGCCTTGGAAGGCTGGGAGGTAAAAGCCATACGCGCCGGCCGCGCGCAGCTGAAAGAGTCTTATGTGATTGTCGGCAGTTCCGAACTGTTTCTGCTCGGCTGCCACATCAGTCCCCTGCCTACAGCCTCCACCCATGTGCTGCCGGATCCGACCCGCACCCGCAAACTGCTGCTGCATGCGGAGGAAATCAATCGCCTGATCGGCAGCGTGGAACGCGCCGGATATACGCTGGTCCCGCTGAACCTGCATTACTCAAAAGGCAGGATCAAACTAGAAATCGGCCTGGCAAAAGGTAAAAAACAGCATGACAAACGCGCCACCGAAAAAGACCGGGAATGGCAGCGCGAGCAGCAACGACTCATACGCGCCAAAACCTAGCCTTTTTCCCATGCCAGAAGCGCAATTGACGCTGGCGTGAGGGGCGGAGTATATTACGCGCCTTCGGTTCCGGCGGAATCCCGGCTTCCCTGCTCGTATAGTGCCCGTAGCTCAACCGGATAGAGCACCGGCCTTCTAAGCCGGGGGTTGTGGGTTCGAGTCCCGCCGGGCGCGCCACAAGATTAGTTCGCCTGGTTTGCTTCGGTGGTGGCTGTAGCTCAGCTGGTAGAGTCCTGGATTGTGATTCCAGTCGTCGTGGGTTCGAGTCCCATCAGCCACCCCATCTTCCTGTTTTTTGATGAAATATCCCGCACGCAGCGCCGCCCCGGGTTTGCTTGCGACGGGTATCGAATTCTGATATTAAAGCTCTTTTTTTAAGCGCATAATCGTCCTCATGGCCACAGAACTGCTGAAAAATT
The DNA here is from genome assembly GCA_964606765.1 of uncultured Bordetella sp. GTDB lineage: Bacteria > Pseudomonadota > Gammaproteobacteria > Burkholderiales > SG8-41. Next base: position 31,476 of record CAZSIR010000003.1, read on the forward strand.
ACCCTGCGTACAAGCCTGCCAAGGCGAAAGAGGAATACATGAATGCGCGGCAGTTGGCGCATTTCCGCAAGATGCTTGAGGAGATGAAACGGGAGCTTTCCCAGGACATCGACCGCACCGTGCATACCATGCAGGATGAAGCCACGATTTTCGCCGACCCCAACGACCGCGCCAGCCAGGAATCCGACATGTCGCTGGAACTGCGCAACCGCGACCGCGAGCGCAAGCTGATCAAGAAAATCGATGAGACCATCGCCCGCATCAGCGCCAAGGATTACGGCTACTGCGATTCCTGCGGTGTGGAAATCGGCATCAAGCGGCTTGAAGCCCGCCCGACGGCAACGCTTTGCATTGACTGCAAAACACTCGACGAACTGCGCGAACGCCAGGTCGCGAAATAATTCCTTTGCCTTGCAGTAGCGGCAAAATAAAAAGGGAGCCGAGGCTCCCTTTTTTACGGCCTGCGCCGGGATGCATTCCGGCGCGGCCCTGATACTTCGTCTGTTACGCTTGCGCGGGTTGAGCTTCTGCGGGCGCTCCCACCGCCTTCATCGACAGGCGCAGGCGGCCTTTTTCATCGGCCTCAAGCACTTTGACGCGCACAGCCTGACCTTCCTTCAGGTGATCTGCGACGCTGTTGACGCGTTCGTTGGCGATCTGCGAAATATGCAGCAGACCGTCGCGACCGGGCAATACGCTGACAATCGCACCGAAGTCCAGCAGCTTCAGCACGGTGCCCTCGTAAATCTTGCCAACCTCGACGTCAGCGGTCAGTTCCTCGATGCGCTTGCGGGCGTTTTCTCCGCCTTCAGACGACACGCAGGCGATGACCACGGTGCCGTCATCCTGGATGTCGATCGTGGTGCCGGTTTCTTCGGTAATGGCGCGAATGACCGCACCGCCCTTGCCGATGACGTCGCGGATTTTTTCCGGCTTGATTTTCATCGTGATCATGCGCGGCGCCCAGGCCGAGAGTTCGGTGCGCGGCGTGTTGATTGCACCACTCATTTTCTCCAGGATATGCAGCCGGCCTTCACGCGCCTGGTTCAGCGCGGCATGCATGATTTCCTTGGTGATGCCGTTGATCTTGATGTCCATCTGCAGCGCGGTGACGCCGTTCGCGGTTCCGGCCACCTTGAAGTCCATGTCGCCGAGGTGATCTTCGTCGCCAAGGATGTCCGACAGCACGGCAAAACGGTTGCCTTCCTTGATCAGACCCATCGCGATGCCGGCCACCTGCGCCTTCAGCGGTACGCCGGCGTCCATCAGCGACAGGCAGCCGCCGCAAACCGATGCCATCGAGCTTGAACCGTTGGATTCGGTGATTTCCGAAACAACGCGGATCGAGTAGGCAAATTCCTCGGCCGACGGCAGCACTGCGACCAGTGCGCGTTTGGCGAGGCGGCCGTGGCCGATCTCGCGGCGTTTCGGCGTGCCGACACGGCCGGTTTCGCCGGTCGAATACGGCGGGAAGTTGTAATGCAGCATGAAGCGTTCGCGGTAGGTGCCTTGCAGCGCATCGACAATCTGTTCGTCGCGCGAAGTGCCCAGCGTGGCGACCACGATGGCCTGGGTTTCACCGCGGGTGAACAGCGCGGAACCGTGGGTACGCGGCAGCACGCCGGTGCGGATGGTGATCGGGCGCACGGTGCGCGTATCGCGGCCATCAATGCGCGGCTCTCCGTCGAGGATCTGGTTGCGGACGATTTTTGCCTCGAGGTTGCCCAGTTCGTTTTTGACGGTATTGATGAGGTCGGGCGAAGCATCCGCCGGCAGCAGTTCGGCAACCACTTTTGCGCTGATTTCCTTGATGCGGACGGTGCGCGCCTGCTTTTGCTTGATCTGATAAGCCTGACGCAGCTCCGCTTCGGCAATCTGGGCCATGCGCGAGATGAGCTGCTCGTCTTTCTGCGGCGGCGCCCAGTTGTATTCAGGCACCCCGATCTCGTCGACCATTTCATTGATCGCATTGATGACGGTGCGCAGCTGCTCGTGGCCGAACACGACAGCGCCCAGCATCACGTCTTCCGACAGCTGCTGCGCTTCGGACTCAACCATCAGCACGGCCTGCTGCGTGCCGGCGACCACCAGGTCCATCTGCGAAGTTTTCAGTTCGGTGGCGGTCGGGTTGAGGATGTACTGGCCCTCGCTGTAACCCACACGTGCGGCGCCGATCGGGCCGTCAAACGGCATGCCGGAGAGCGCCAGCGCGGCGGATGCGCCGACCATGGCCGGAATGTCCGAATCAATCTCGTTGTTCGAGGACATCACCGTGGCGATGATCTGCACTTCGTTGTAGAACCCCTCGGGAAACAGCGGACGGATCGGACGGTCGATCAGGCGGCTGGTGAGGATCTCCTTTTCGGAGGGACGGCCCTCGCGGCGGAAAAAACCGCCGGGAATCTTGCCTGCGGCATAGGTCCGCTCCTGGTAGTCAACGGTCAGCGGGAAAAAATCCTGCCCGGGTTTTGCGTTGCGCGCCCCGACCACTGTGACCAGCACCACCGTGTCTTCCATCGTGACCATGACCGCGCCAGACGCCTGGCGCGCAATTTCGCCGGTCTCCAGCGTCAGCTGGTGGCGACCCCACATCAATGATTTTTTTACCGGATTCAAAATGAATGTCCTTTTCTCTGTGCTTGACTCAAAAATTCAGTGCTCAAAAACAAAAAGACCGCACGCGCGGTCTTCCGGAGGATCAATAGCGTCTAGCCGCCGGCGCTCCCCAGCGCCGGCTTGCCGACCATGCGCCGTGCGCACTGCGCACGGACGCTGGCATTGCAGAACTGCATCTGCAGCTTACTTGCGCAGACCAAGACGCTCAATCAGCGCCTTGTACTGTTCGGCCTTGGTTCTTTTCAGGTAATCCAGCAGCTTGCGGCGGGTGCTGACCATCCGCAGCAGTCCGCGGCGGGAATGGTGATCCTTGCTGTGCGCCTTGAAATGCTCGGTCAGATCCGTGATCCGCGCCGTCAGCAGGGCGATCTGGACTTCGGGCGAGCCCGTATCGCCTTTGCCGCGCTGGTAATCCTGCAAAACCTGCGCCTTTTGGGCAGTGGTTACAGCCATGTGTTCTATCTCCGACGAAAAATCATGCAATTTTAACCCGTAAGCACCGGATTACTCAAGTCGTTTTGCCCTTTTACCGCCTGCGGCTGTGACAGCAGACGACGGGCCGCCAATTCCCCGGAAACCACCTCGCCTACGCCCAAAAAAGCGCCGTTTGAACCGTACAAGCGCCTCAAGCCGGGGGGTATTGCACCCACGCTGACGGGCTGGCCCAGCACGATCCTGCGCTCATCCGTTGCGGAGAGATCCTGCCGCTCCAGACCGGCGGCGAAAGTATCAGCCGGCTGCAGGCGTTCCAGCCGCTGCAGAAGCGTCATGGTTTCCAGGGCGTCCATTGATACGCCATCCGTCCGCTCCAGGTCGCCTGCCGCTTCCCGCGTCAGGGCGCTAAGGTGCGCACCGCAGCCCAGGACGGCGCCCATGTCCTCTGCCAGCGCCCTGATATAGGTTCCTTTGCTGCACGAAACATCGATTTTTAAAATTTCTTTATTAAAATCAATTATTTGCAGTTTATTTATGATAATGGATCGAGGTTTGCGGGCGATGGTTTCTCCAGCCCGGGCATAGGCATAGAGAGGTTTGCCATCAACCTTGATGGCGGCATGCATGGGCGGCAACTGCAGTTGCTGACCGGTAAAACGCGGCAGCAAGGCCATGATTTCCGGCAGGGTAGCGGTGACAGGCGACTCCCTGACCACATCCCCTTCGGCGTCGCCTGTAGTCGTAACCACGCCCAGACGCAGCGTGGCGAGGTATCGCTTGTCCGCATCCAGCAGGAACTGTGAAAACTTGGTCGCTTCTCCCAATCCGATCGGCAACAGCCCGTCCGCCAGCGGATCCAGAGTTCCGGTATGCCCTGCTTTGCGTGCATTAAAAAGGCGTTTTACGCGGGATACCGCCTGCTGGGAAGTCAGCCCCCGCGGTTTGTCCAGCAACAGAACGCCGTCAACCGCATTGCGTGCGGCAGCGGCCGGCTTCACGACGTTTTTTTCCCCGCCGGATCGGCTACCGCCTCGTCGATAAGTTTCGACAGCCGCATGCCGCGCTCGACGGAAACATCATAATGAAAATGCAGTTGGGGAACCGTGCGCAGCTTGATGCGCTTCGCCAGTGTGCTGCGCAAAAAACCGGCCGCATGATCCAGCGCCTTTGCAGCCACTTCCTGCTGCACAGGCTCACCGAGCGCGGTAAAAAACACCTTGGCATGGGCGTTGTCCTGGGTCACCTCAACGTCGGTGATGGTGATCAGATCAACGCGGGGGTCTTTCAGTTCAAGCCGGATGATCTCCGACAACTCGCGCTGAATCTGGTCGGCGATACGGCGCCCGCGGGGATAATCTTTAGGCATGCGTCCCCCAATCTGCAGACAAGGGGCCGCCGTCCGGACAGACAGCAGCCCGCGCAGGTTTTACAGGCTCCTCGCCACTTCAACGACCTCAAAGGCTTCCAGCTGGTCACCTTCCTTGATGTCGTTGAAGTTCTTCAGGGACAGGCCGCATTCAAACCCGGCCTTGACTTCCCGTGCATCGTCCTTGAAACGTTTCAGCGAGTCGAGCTCTCCTTCGTGGATCACGACGTTGTCGCGCAGCAGGCGCACTTTCGAGCCGCGGCGCACCAGGCCTTCGAGCACATAACAGCCGGCGACAGCGCCGACTTTTGAAATGCGGAATACCTGGCGGATTTCAATCAGGCCGACTGCATTTTCCTTGCGCTCGGGCGCGAGCATTCCGGTCAGCGCGGCCTTGATCTCGTCAACGGCGTCATAAATCACGTTGTAGTAGCGGATATCGACGCCATTGCCTTCGGCCAGCTTCCGCGCCATGCCGTCAGCGCGGGCATTGAAGCCGATGATCACCGCCTTGGATGCCAGTGCGAGGTTGACATCGGATTCCGTGATGCCGCCAACGGCGGAATGCACGATATTGACCTTGACTTCCTCTGTCGACAGCTTCGCCAGCGCATGGGCCAGGCCCTCGAAAGAACCCTGCACATCGGCCTTGATGATGAGGGAAAGGGTTTTGACTTCGCCCTCGCCCATCTGCTCGAACATGTTCTCGAGTTTCGCGGCCTGCTGTTTGGCCAGCTTCACGTCACGGTACTTGCCCTGGCGGAACAGCGCTATTTCACGTGCCTTGCGTTCATCGCCCAGCACCATGACTTCAGCGCCGGCCGCGGGCACATCCGACAAGCCCAGCACTTCCACCGGAATGGAGGGGCCGGCCCCGTCAATGGCCTTGCCGGCCTCGTCCAGCAGTGCCCGTACGCGACCGAACACGGACCCGGCCAGCACAATGTCTCCGCGTTTCAGCGTGCCGGACTGGATCAGTATGGTCGCCACAGGACCGCGCCCCTTGTCGAGGCGCGCTTCCACGACAATCCCTTTTGCCGGCGCTTCCCGCGGCGCTTTCAGCTCCAGCACCTCGGCCTGCAGCAGTATCCGCTCCAGAAGGCTGTCGATGCCCTGGCCGGTCTTGGCCGACACCTCGACGAACATCGTGTCGCCGCCCCACTCTTCGGGAACCACTTCGCGCGCCGCGAGATCCTGCTTGACGCGCTCGGCATTGGCTTCTGGCTTGTCAATCTTGTTCAGCGCGACCACGATCGGCACATTGCCGGCCTTGGCGTGGTGAATGGCTTCCTCGGTCTGCGGCATGACGCCATCGTCAGCCGCCACCACCAGGATGACCAGATCGGTGACTTTTGCGCCGCGGGCGCGCATCGCGGTGAACGCCTCATGGCCCGGCGTATCGAGAAAGGTGATCATCCCGCGCGGCGTTTCCACGTGGTATGCGCCGATGTGCTGGGTAATGCCGCCGGCTTCACCGCTGGCTACGCGGGTGCGGCGGATGTAATCGAGCAGCGAAGTCTTGCCGTGATCAACATGGCCCATCACGGTGACCACGGGCGCACGCACTTCAGCCTTGACTTCCGACTGTCCCGCAGACTCGGCGAGAAATGCATCAGGCTCATCCAGTTTTGCCCGCTTCGCCGTATGGCCCATTTCCTCGACAAGAATGATCGCCGTATCCTGATCGAGCACCTGGTTGATGGTGGCCATGGTGCCCAGTTTCATCAGGGTCTTGATCAGTTCCGCCGCCTTGACCGACATCCTGTGCGCAAGATCCGCCACAGTGATAGTTTCAGGCACCATCACATCGCGCACCACCGGTTCGGTCGGCGCCATGAAGCCGTGCTGCTGGTCACCTTCCTGCTTGTGCGTCGTGCGATGAACCTTGCGCTCCCGCCAGCCGATGCCTCCGGTGGCGTCGCCGCGCGTCTTGATGCTGCGCTTGCGCGCGGTGGGATCCTGCCAGACAACCTGCTTGACCGGTTTTTTTGCGCTTTTTTTCGCTTTTCCAGCAGCATCTCCTGCAGCCACCGCGGGTTTGTGTATGGTTCCTTCGACCACGAGCTCGGCGGACGCAGCCGGTTCCGGCGCGGCGGCCGGTGCCGCTGCCTTGGCAGCCGCCTCAGCCACTGCTTCAGCAGCGGCCTGGGTCTTTTTGCGTTTTTCCTGCTTTTTCGCGGCATCTTCCGCCTGCCGCGCGGCCAATTCCGCCTGCTGTTTTGCTTCCGCTTCACGGGCAGCAAGTTCTGCGGCGTCGATGATCGGTTTCTTCGCGGCCGGCGCCGGCGGCACTTCAACCTTTTCCGGCTCTGCAGCCTCGCGCTTGACCAGCACGCGCTTCTTGCGCACTTCGACCTGGATCGTGCGGGCCTTGCCCGTCGTTGCATCGGCCTTCTTGATTTCCGTGGTCTGGCGCCGGGTCAGTGTGATTTTCTGCTTGTTTTCCTTGGCACCATGCGCCTCGCGCAGATAATCCAGCAGCTGGGTCTTGTCCTTTTCCGTCAGCGCGGCATCGCCCGTGAGGGCCTTGGTCACCCCTGCGGCGCGCAGCTGTTCCAGCAGCAACTCCGGCTGGAGTCCCAGTTCCTGGGCAAACTCTTTGACTTTAATCTGGGCCATTGATGGTTACTTTATGTTTGCCTGTTCGGTTGTTAAGCGTTGGATTCAGCGAACCACGGAGCACGCGCCGCCATGATCAGTTCCTTGGCCCGCTCCTCCTCCAGTCCGGTCTGCTCAACAAGATCATCCGTCGCGTAATCAGCGAGGTCTTCCTGGGTGGCAATGCCTTTTGAGGCCAGCAGCCGGGCAGTTTCATTGTCCATGCTTTCGACCTTCATCAGGTCCTCGATGTCATGCTCGACTTTTTCCTCGCTGACAATGGCCTGCGTCAGCAGCGCGTTGCGCGCCCTGCTGCGCAGCTCATTGACGGTCGCCTCGTCAAAAGCCTCGATTTCCAGCATTTCCGTCAGCGGCACATAGGCCACCTCTTCCAGCGTGGCAAATCCTTCCTGCACCAGGATATCGGCAACCTCCTCGTCCACATCGAGCTTTTCCATGAACTCGCTGCGGGTGCGGGAGGTTTCCTCTTCGCTTTTTTTCTGCGCATCCACCTCGGTCATCAGGTTCAGTTCCCAGCCTGTCAGTTCACCGGCGAGCCGCACGTTCTGTCCGCTGCGGCCAATGGCCTGCGCCAGATTTTCCTCGTCAACGACGATGTCCATGCTGTGCTTTTCTTCATCAACGACGATGCTGCTCACTTCAGCAGGCGCCAGCGCATTGATGACAAACTGAGCCGGATCGGGATTCCACAGCACGATATCCACGCGCTCCTGCGCGAGTTCCGCCGTCACGGCCTGCACACGCGAACCGCGCATGCCGACGCAGGTGCCGATCGGATCAATACGGGCGTCCTTCGAGTGCACGGCAATCTTGGCCCTCGAGCCGGGATCACGCGCCGCGCCCTTGATTTCAAGCAGGCCCTCTTCGATTTCAGGCACTTCCAGTTCAAACAGTCGTGCAATGAACTCCGGCGCCGTACGCGACAGGATCAGGTGCGGACCGCGGGCAAGCCGGTCCACTTTCCAGACATAAGCGCGAACCCGGTCGCCAAGGCGCAGGTTTTCCTTGGGGATCATCTGGTCTCGCGGCAGCATGGCCTCGAGGCGGCCGGATTCAACGATGGCGTTGCCGCGCTCCATGCGCTTGATCACGCCGGTCACCAGGTGCTCCTTGCGGGCGAGGAAATCGTTGAGTATCTGTTCGCGCTCGGCGTCGCGGATCTTCTGCACGATGACCTGCTTTGCCGTCTGCGCGCCGATGCGGCCGACTTCCATGCCCTCCAGCGGCTCCTCGACAAATTCGCCGACTTCGTATTCCGGATCCAGTTCCTGCGCTTCGTGCAGCTTGTACTGGCGCGACGGGAACTCGATGTCCTCGTTCTTCACCACTTCCCAGCGCTGGAAAAAGGAAAACTCACCCGTGGTGCGATCCACGGAAGCGCGCACCTCGACGTCGTCGGTGAACTTCTTTTTGGCCGCCGAGGCCAATGCGAGCTCAAGCGCGCCGAACACGATTTCCTTGTCGACGTTCTTTTCACGCGCCAGCGCATCGACCAGCAACAGAATTTCACGATTCATTTCCGTCTCCCGCTTAAAACGCCGGCACCAGCCGCGCCTTATCCACGTTGCCCAGGTCCAGCGACAGCACCTGGCCGTCTACTTCCAGACCCACTTTTCCCGCCTCGGTGTCGCGCAGCACACCGACAAAATTGCGTTGACCCGCCACCGGCACGCGCAGCTTCAGCTTCGCTTTTTGCCCGTTGAACCGCGCAAAATCCTTTGCTGTCCGCAACGGCCGGTCGAGCCCCGGCGACGACACTTCCAGGCGCTCGTAACGCACATTCTCCACCGCGAACAAACGGCCCAGATGATTGCTCACCAGCGCACAGTCATCGACATTGATGCCGCCGGGTTTGTCGATGAACACGCGCAGCAGCCCGCCCTTGGGGGAACGTTCCAGTTCCACCAGGTCATAACCGAGACCGGTCAGCGTGTTTTCCAGCAAACCCTGCAAATCCATGCAAATCAGCGACACAAACAAAAAATGGGCGATATGCCCATCCGCCCATCCGTGTGCGCTGCCCCAACTGTTTCACAGAACTTTGAAGTATAACAAAAAACCGGCTTTCGTCCAATAATGCTCGGCATCACCCTGGTTGCGCCCGTTATCAAAAATATTGTTTTAATACAAATAGTTACGGTGAATAACAGCAGTGCTCAGTCATTCTGGGGAAAGGACTGTTGGCGGATTGCAATTGACTGTATATAATTACAGTCATGAACGAAGAAAATCAGGTCGAAAATCCGGCCGAAAACCAAAAACCGCTGACCCCCAGGCAGCAGGAAATCCTGCGCCTGATCGAGGCTCATGTCGAGGAGTCGGGCTTCCCCCCGACGCGCGCCGAAATCTGCACGGCCATGGGTTTCAGTTCCCCGAACGCGGCTGAGACCCACCTGAGGGCGCTGGAACGCAAAGGCGTGATTGAAATGACTTCAGGCGCTTCGCGGGGGATTCGCCTGACACAGCAGCAGGACAGCCTGCCCGTGGTCGGGCGCGTGGCCGCCGGCAGCCCGATGCTGGCCGAACAGAACGTCGAGCAGCGTTACCGCGTCGATCCGGCGATGTTCGAGCCCGCGGCTGATTATCTGCTGCGTGTACGCGGCATGAGCATGCGCGATGCAGGGATTCTCGAAGGTGATCTGCTCGCCGTGCACCGCACGACAAATTTCAGGTCGGGCCAGATCGTTGTGGCCCGGCTGCACGATGAAGTGACTGTGAAGCGCATCCAACGCAACCGCAACAGCGTTGAACTCATCGCAGAAAACCCTGATTTCAAACCCATCGTGCTTGATCTCAGGCGGGATCCAATCGAAATCGAAGGCATCGCCGTCGGCGTGATCCGCAACGGCAAAGGCTTCTGAGCCGGCACCGGCGATTCGCCCCGCTCAGGGGGCTTCCCCTTCAGGAATAATCCAGACCCATCACCTCGCGCACGTCGCGCAGGGTTTCCTGCGCCAGCTTGCGCGCTTTTTCGCAGCCGTCGGCGATGATGTTGCGGACCAGCGTCGGATCATCCAGATAACGTTCCGCGCGCTCGCGCATCGGCTTTTGTTCGGCAATGATGGATTCAATGACCGGCTGCTTGCACTCCAGGCAGCCGATGCCTGCGCTGCGGCAGCCTTCCTGCACCCATTTTTTCCTCGGCTCATCCGAATACACCTGGTGCAGCTGCCACACCGGACATTTCTCCGGATCACCGGGATCCGTGCGTTTGATGCGTGCCGGATCGGTGGGCATGGTCTTTACTTTTTTCGCAACCTCTTCCGGACTTTCACGCAGCGCAATCGTGTTGTTGTAGGACTTGGACATCTTCTGGCCGTCCAGCCCCGGCATTTTCGAGGCTTCGGTCAGCAGTGCTTTCGGCTCTGTCAGTATGACCTTGCCGCCGCCTTCGATGTAACCGAAAAGGCGTTCGCGGTCGCCTAGCGGCAGGTTCTGTGTTTCCTCCAGCAGTGCACGAGCCCCCGCCAGCGCGCCGGCGTCGCCCTGCTCCAGGTAATCCGTGCGCAGCTTGCGATAGAGTTTTCCGCGCCGCGCGCCGAGTTTTTTGATGGCCGCTTCGGCCTTGGCCTCGAAACCGGGCTCGCGGCCGAAGACATGGTTGAAACGGCGCGCGATTTCACGGGTAATTTCAACATGGGGCACCTGATCCTCGCCGACCGGAACCAGGTTCGCGCGATAGATCAGGATGTCGGCGCTCTGCAGCAGCGGGTAGCCGAGAAAACCGAATGTGGCGAGGTCTTTTTCCGCCAGTTTTTCCTGCTGATCCTTGTACGTCGGAACCCGTTCCAGCCAGGACAGCGGCGTGATCATCGACAGCAGCAGATGCAGCTCGGCGTGCTCGGGCACTTTCGACTGGATGAACAAAACGGCCTGCGCCGGATCAACGCCCGCGGCCAGCCAATCCACCACCATGTCCCAGGCGTGATGTTCGATCGTCGTCGGATCATCGTAATGCGTGGTCAAGGCATGCCAGTCGGCGACAAAAAACAGGCACTGGTGCTCATGCTGCAGCTTGATCCAGTTTTTCAGCACGCCATGGTAATGGCCGAAATGCAGCGCACCTGTCGGGCGCATGCCGGATAAAACGCGGTTTTCAAACATGGTGATGATGGATTCCGGAAATTGCGGTGAATCGGGCCTTGGCGCGCAACATGCAAATCCCGCGCCCGCGACCTGTCAAAAAAATATCAATAAAAACAAATACTTGAGAAAAAGCGCTGGGGGCGTATGCACCCCCTGACAGCGTCAATTTTAGCCCATGCCCCAATTTGCAGCGCAGGCTCATGATTTTTCGGGTTTTTTACAAACCGAACGGCGCAAGGCTGCCTTTCCCGCTGCGGGTAACCTTCGGCGCCGGCCCGGTCAGATCGACGACGGTCGTGGGCTCGATTCCGCAGGAACCGCCGTCCAGTATCAGATCGACCAGATGTTCCAGCCGCTCCCGGATTTCCGCCGCATCCGTATGCGGCAGTTCATCCCCGGGCAACAGCAGCGTGGACGAGAGCAGCGGCTCACCGAGTTCGGCCAGCAGCGCATCCACCACGGGATGATCCGGGATGCGCAAACCGATGGTGCGGCGCCTGGGATGCTGCAGCCGCTTCGGCAACTCGCGGGTGGCCTCGAGGATGAACACATAACTGCCGGGGGTCGCGGCTTTCAGCAGGCGGAATTGCTGGTTGTCGACCCGCGCATAAACGGCCAGCTCCGAAAGATCACGGCACACCAGCGCGAAATGATGACGCGCATCAACGCCGCGGATGCTGCGGATGCGCTCCATCGCCGCCTTGTCGCCGATATGGCAGCCCAGGGCATAGCAGGAATCCGTCGGATACACGATGATGCCGCCGGCACGAATGATTTCCGCGGCGCGTTTGATCAGGCGCGGCTGCGGATTGTCAGGATGAATGGAAAAAAATTGCGCCACGGAAAATGCCCGGATCCCGGATCAGGCCGGGGTTTCGAGTGGTTTAAAAATCCGACCAGACCGGAGTGCAGCCCGCCGGAAGCACCGGCACATTGCCGATATCGCGGTAACCTTCGCCGGGACCGTGAAAATCCGAGCCCGCGGAAGCGCGCAGGCCGAAGCGTTTTGCATAACGCGCCCAGGTGACGAATTCATCGGGCGCATGCGATCCGGTGACCACCTCGATCGCCGCTCCGCCCAGGCCGACAAATTCGCCCAGCAGGCGCTCGGCCTGCTGCTGGTTGAGTGGATAACGCCCGGGATGCGCCAGCACCGCCACGCCCCCGCTGCCGCTGATCCAGCCCAGGGCTTCCGCAAGCGCCGCCCACTGATGCGGGACATATCCGGGTTTGCCGGGCGTCAGGTAATTGCGGAACACGGCATTGGTGTCGCGGGCGTGGCCGGACTCAACAAGGTACCGCGCAAAATGGGAACGGCTCAGCAGTTCGGGATTTTTCGCGTAACGGCGCGCACCTTCCAGGCTGCCGGCGATGCCCGCCGCTGCGAGGCTGTCCGCCATGCGCTGCGCGCGCCGCTCCCGGCCGCTGCGGATCGACGACAGACCCTCGACCAGCGGCGCATGGCCGGCATCCACCCTGAGGCCAACGATATGCAGCGTGACTTCTTCCCATTGCACGGAGATTTCCACGCCATCAATCAGGCGCAGGCCCCACTGCGCTGCGGCCAGCCGGGCCGGCGCAAGGCCGGCGAGTTCATCGTGGTCGGTCAAGGCCAGCATGTCCACGCCGCGCAAAACGGCGCGCTCCACCAGTTCCGCCGGACTGAGCAAACCGTCGGAGCAGGTGGAATGGCTGTGTAAATCAACGAGCATGGACTGTAAACCGGCTGGCGAATCCGCAGGGAGTCTGTGTGAAAAAAACCAATAAAATCAAATAATTAACATTCATTCACCGGCATCATAGCAAATTTGCCGAATGGCGGGCAGTGGATGACGGACTGTAAGCAATGCGGCCTGGCGGCGACGAAGGCACATGAAATCGCCCATTCCACCCGTCCCGGTTTTTTTGTTCGCCCTGACTTTCCTGACACAGATGCCGGCCAGTACCGCCCATGCCGCAAGCTGCGCCGCAGAGTCGGGCAAATCCCGCGTGGCCCTGCTTGAGCTCTACACCTCGGAGGGTTGCGACAGCTGCCCACCCACCGACAAGTGGCTGAGCGGCCTGCCGCAACGCGGCCATACGCCGCAACAGGTGCTCGCCCTCGCTTTTCATGTCGATTACTGGAATTACCTCGGCTGGAAAGACCCTTATGCGCAAGCCCGCTTCAGCAGCCGGCAGCGTGACGCCAATCGCCGCATCAAATCAACGGTGGTCTACACGCCGCAGCTGATGCTTGACGGTCTCGATTACCGCCGCGGCGGATTCACCGACGATACCGGCCGGCGCATATCGGCCAGCAACAGCCAGACTCCCGGCGCTCACATCAGCATGTCCCTTGAAACCGGCGCTGATCAGGTAAAACTGCGCGCACAACTCTCCGGCAGCCGCGGAACTCCCGCCCAGGCGTTTGTCGCCGTTTACGAAAACAATCTGGCCACCGACGTCGTTTCGGGCGAAAACCGCGGCAAGCGCCTGCGCCATGATTTCGTGGTGCGGGAACTGCATGGACCGTTTGCACTGGAAGCCGGCAAGCCGCTGGTGATCGACCAGGAAATCCGCCGCGCCCGCGACTGGAAGGCGGCAGACCTCAACATCGCGGTATTTGCCCAGGAAACCGCCAGTGGCACACCCTTGCAGGCGCTGAACCTCGCCTGGTGCGGCCCCGGATAGCGGGCGCGCTCCTGCAGCGCGGGTCCGGCAGTGGCCGGCAACCGGTGCCGGTTTATTCGGCTATACTGGAATCGGCCAACTCAGCGAACCCCGCAGGACATGAACAGAAATCAAGGCATTGCGCTGGCCGTCGCCGCGGCCAATCTGCTGCTGATCCTGCTCTTCCCGCCGATCGACCAGTATTCCGTAGTCTCCTCGTCCATTCCGGTATTCACCGGTTTTTATTTCATTGCCGGCAAACCGTTGATGAGCGTCGTCAATACGGACCTGCTGACCATTGAAGCCCTGGTGGTGCTGATCAACCTGGCGATTGCCTGGCTGTTGCTGCGTGACAGGCCGGCAGGCGGCGCAGCCAGAAAAATGACCCTGCAAAACGCCGCGCTGTTTTTTACCGGCATCAATCTCGTGCTGATGCTGCTGTTTCCGCCGATGGAGTCGGTGTTCGCGATGACCAAGGCGTCGATCCCGACCTTCGAAGGCTTTTATTTCATTTTTGCCAAAAAGCCCGCGCACGTGATTGTCGACACCCTGCTCTACCTTGAAATCATGTTCATCCTGGTGAACGGCGCGCTGCTGTGGATGATTTTCAAGGAACGCAAACCGCCTAGCGACCGGGAATTGATGGCGGCCATGCGGCAGCTGAGCCGCAATTAAGCGCCGCGGCTCGCGCGGACTCGGGCGGAAAATCCGGCAGGAACCTGCCAGCTAACGCGGCTGGTGCAGACGGCTTTGCGCAGGCACATGCTGCGCAAGGAATTCCATCTGGTCCGCCAGAATGCGCCGGTTGGTGAGGATCAGGTATTCGGCGCGGTTCGGCACATACGGCAGATAAACCAGCTCCATGCCGGCGCCCTCCGGCGTACGGTCGCTTTTGCGTTCGTTGCAGGCACGGCAGGCCGTCACCACGTTCATCCAGCTGTCACGGCCACCCTTGGAAAACGGCACGATGTGGTCGCGGGTCAGGCGCGCGCCGGGGAAACTGGTCGCGCAATAGGCGCAGATCTGGCGGTCGCGGTGAAACAGTTCGCGGTTGTTCAGCGGCGGCACCTGGTTGAAGGATTTCATCGCCATCGCCTTGCCCTTGATGGCGATGATGCTGGAACCGCTGATCATCGAACGCTCGCCGGTGATCCGGTTCATGCCGCCATGAACGGTAAATGCCGGTTTACCCATGCTCCAGGCCACCTGGTCCTTGGCGTAGTAGTAGCAGGCGTGCTGCCAGCTGATCCAGCGGTGCGGGATGCCGTGCGTGTCCAGGGTCAAAATCAGCGGAAACGGGCGGTCGGCCGCAGGGTCATTCAGAGTCGGGTGATAGCCATCCATTGCGGGCAGTTTTCATCCAGAAATGACGCAGGTTGAAATGCCGGCACAATTTACCAGATTTTTGAATATTTGGAAGTTTTTGGCCTGCGTCTGGCCCGCTGGCGGCGCACGCGCTATACTCCGGCAGCGTGATTGAGCCTGCACCACATCCCCTTTCGATTCCACAC
Source organism: uncultured Bordetella sp. (assembly GCA_964606765.1). Taxonomy (GTDB): domain Bacteria; phylum Pseudomonadota; class Gammaproteobacteria; order Burkholderiales; family SG8-41. Next base: position 46,758 of record CAZSIR010000003.1, read on the forward strand.
CCGGCATCGTTGCCGATCCAGCCCAGCGACCCTGCGCGTCCGCGCCGCAGTCCATGAAGGTCCGGCTGCACTCGGTCCGTGCCATTTCCGGATAGCGCCCGCGCCTTGCCGCGCTTTTTTACAAACCCATGTCCTTTGCCGACCTCAAACTGATTCCTGAACTGCAGCGCGCTGTCGCTGATGAAGGTTATACCGAGCCCACGCCGATCCAGGCCAAGGCCATCCCGGCCGTGCTCGAGCGCCGCGACATCATGGGCTGCGCCCAGACCGGCACCGGCAAAACCGCCGGATTCACGCTGCCGCTGCTCCAGCTGCTCGCACCTTACGCCAATTCCAGTCCGTCACCCGCCCGGCATCCCGTACGCGCGCTGATCCTGGCGCCGACACGCGAGCTGGCGGCCCAGGTCAGCGACAGCGTGCGCAACTACAGCAAACATCTCAAGCTGCGTTCAACCGTGGTGTACGGCGGCGTCGACATGCAGCCCCAGACCAAGGCGCTGCGCGAAGGCGTCGACATCCTCGTCGCCACACCGGGCCGGCTGCTCGATCACGTGCAGCAGAAAAGCGTGTCGCTGGGGCAGATTGAAATCCTGGTGCTCGATGAAGCCGACCGCATGCTTGACATGGGTTTTCTGCCGGACATCCGCCGCATCATGGCGCTGATTCCGGAGAGGCGGCAGAGCCTGCTGTTCTCGGCCACCTTTTCCGAGGAAATCAAAAAACTCGCCGGCCAGCTGCTGCGCCATCCGCTGCTGATCGAAGTGGCAAGGCGCAATGCGCCCGCCGATCTCGTCGAGCACCAGGTGTATGAAACACAGGCCGCGAGCAAACGCGCGCTGCTGGCGCACCTGATCCGCTCCAGGGAAATGAAGCAGGTGCTGGTTTTCCTGCGCATGAAAAAAGACTGCAACAAGCTGGCGCGGGACCTCGAACGCGACGGCATCAATGCCGCAGCCATCCACAGCGACCGCACCCAGGCCGAGCGCGAACAGGCGCTGAACGATTTCAAGGAGGGCCGCACCACCGCCCTCGTCGCCACCGACATTGCCGCCCGCGGCATCGACATCGCCGAATTGCCTTTTGTCATCAATTACGAACTGCCGTACACGCCGGAAGATTACGTGCACCGCATCGGTCGCACCGGTCGCGCCGGGATGCCGGGCGAGGCCATCTCCCTGGTCAGCCCCGACGAAACCCGGCTGCTGGTGGAAATCGAAAAATTGCTGAAACGCGAAATTCCGCGCAAGGCCAGCGAGCACTTTGATGCCGACCAGGGCAGGGAGCGCAGGCCCCGCCGTGATTCCCGCGATGAAGCGCCGAAGCGGGAGCCGCGCAAGGCTGCGCCACCTCCGGCACCGCGCCCGGCGGCAGCCCCCCAACGCGCCGGCGACGGCTTTGATTTCAGCAAACCCTACGAACCTTCGAGCCCGGGAACGGGACACGGCAGCGCCGCAGCGCCCGCGTACCGCCAGCGCAGTTCCGCCCCCAAGGCCGCCCTGCTCGGCGGTCTGCGCATACCCGCCAAGTCTGACAAGTAATTCCGGACGGCCCGCATGGAAGCGTTATCGCCGGCCGAACTCGCCTTTGTCGCACTGGTCATCATCGTTTCCTACGCCGTGCGCGGCAGCGCCGGTTTTGGCGGCGTCACGGTTCCCCTGCTGACCTGGGTGATGTCGCTCAAAATGGTGGTGCCGCTGGTGACTTTCCTCGGCCTTTTCTCCTCCATTTTCATCATCCGGAACAACCTGCACCACATTCGCTGGCCCGCCCTGCTGCGGGTCATGCCCTTCTGCGTCATCGGCGTGCTGATCGGACTGTATTTTTTCAAGACCCAGGATGCATCAACGCTGGCCAGGGCCCTGGGCGTGTTTGTTGTGGCCTACGGCCTGTACGCGCTGTGGCTGACCTGGCGTCCGGGGGCGATCCTGAAAGCCCCTATGTGGCTGGCCGTGCCGGCGGCCGGCACCACCGCCGGCTTTGTCGGCACCATTTTCGGCTCGATGGCGGGGATGTTTTTCGCGATTTATCTCGATCTGCTGCGCTTCGACAAATCCGCATTCCGCACCACGGTCGCAGCCATACTGTTTTGCCTCAGCATCTGCCGCGGCATCGGCTATGTCGCTGTCGGCAGCTATGACCAGGAAACACTGATCGCCTGCCTGCTTGCGGTACCGGCCATGCTGGTCGGCGTGTGGATCGGCAACCGCATCCATGCCAATCTCAATGACGTGGCTTTCAAACGGCTGGTCGCCCTCATCCTGATCGCCAGCGGCCTGCCCCTGCTGCTGCGCTGAACGGCGTTCAGCGCATGCTGCACCACCGCTATAATCGCGGCTCCATTTTCATCACGGGTGCCACATGCCAAACGCCAAGCTGATCTCACCTGCCGGTCTGCAGCAGGCCCTGCACGATGGTCGTGAAATTGCGCTGCTCGACGTGCGCGAAGACGGTGAATTCGGCGAAGACCATCTGCTGTTTGCAACGCCGCTGCCCTACAGCCGGCTCGAACTGGGAATCCATGCGCTGGTGCCGCGCAGGAACGTGCGCATCGTGCTCTGCGATGACGGCGCATCGGGCGTGGCACTGCGCGCCGCAGTCCGCCTTGGCGCAATCGGCTACAGCGACCTTGCAGTGCTGGAAGGCGGCACCCGCGGCTGGAAGGCGGCGGGTCTAGCCCTGTTCAAGGGTGTCAATGTCCCCAGCAAATTGTTCGGTGAACTGGTCGAGCACGCCTACAACACGCCGCGGATCACCGCGCAGGACCTGGTGAAGATGCGCGAATCGGGGGAGGATTTCGCGCTGTTCGACGGCCGCCCGCTGCATGAGCATCACAAGATGACCATCCCCGGCAGCACCTGCTGCCCCAACGCCGAGCTGCCGTACCGCGTGACCAGCATGGTCAGAAATCCGCAAACCAAGATCATCGTCAATTGCGCCGGACGCACGCGCTCCATACTCGGCGCCCAGACTCTGATCAATTTCGGCGTGCCGAATCCGGTGTATGCGCTGGAAAACGGCACCCAGGGCTGGTACCTCTCCGACCTGCAGCTGGAATACGGCTCGACGCTGCAATACCCCGAGCAGCCTGACCCGGCGGCGCTCCCGGCGCAGCGGCAGTCCGCCCAGGCACTGATGGCCCGCTTCCAGGTGCGCAGCACCACCGCAGCCGAGGTCAGCGGCTGGTTCAGGGAAACCGATCGCACCACCTACCTCTGCGATGTGCGCACCCCGGAAGAGTTTGCCGCCGGCAGCCTTGCCGGCGCACAGCACACGCCCGGCGGCCAGCTGATCCAGGCCACCGACCAGTGGGTCGGCGTACGCAATGCGCGCATCGTGCTGTTCGATGGCGGTGAAATGGTGCGCGCACCGGTCGTCGCCAGCTGGCTGCTGCAGCTGGGCTGTGATGTTTACGTACTGGAGGGCGGCGCCGGATCGGGTCTCGCGGTTTCACCCGCAGCAAAGACTGTCCTGCCCGAACTGGCGCAGATCAGCAGCGAAGAACTGAAAAAACTCGTCAACGCCAAAGCCTGCAGCGTCTTCGATGTCGGCCCGAGCATGGCCTACCGCAAGGCGCATATTCCCGGCAGCCGCTGGAGCATACGTTCACGCATCGCCGCAGATGCCAAGGGCGCAAAAACACCGGTCGTGCTGACCGCAGAGGATGCGGATGTCGCAGGCCTTGCCGCGACTGAACTGCTCGATCTCGGAATCCGGGATATCCGGCTCCACGCCGGCGGCGCAGCGGCCTGGGTCAAGGCCGGCAATCCGGCCGCTGCCTCGGCAGACATACCCGCCGACCACGAATGCATCGACTACCTGTTTTTCGTGCATGACCGTCACGCCGGCAATCGCGCCGCCATGAAACAGTACCTGGCCTGGGAAACCGGGCTGATGGCGCAGCTCGGCGATCAGGACAAGTCCGTGTTCCGGCTGCCGGCGCATTGACTCCGGCGGCCGATGACCATCTGGGTCGACGCCGACGCCTGCCCCGGCGTCATCAAGGACATCCTCTACCGCGCGGCGGAACGCGCCTCCCTGCAACTGATCCTGGTGGCCAACAGCCCGCTGCAGGTGCCGCGCTCGCCATGGATACGCATGGTGCAGGTGCCCCGCGGTTTTGATGTGGCCGACAACCACATCGTTGCCATGGCAAGCGCCGGCGATCTGGTGATCACCGCCGACATTCCGCTCGCTGCAGCAGTGGTTGCGAAAAACGCGGTCGCGCTGAATCCGCGCGGCGAGCTGTACACCCGCGACAACGTGCAGGGATTGCTCGACATGCGCAATTTCATGGATACCCTGCGCAGCAGTGGTGTTGAGACCGGCGGCCCGCGCGCGCTGGGCAACAGCGACCGCCAGGCCTTTGCCCGGGAACTCGAGCACTGGATGCGGCGCCAGACTTCTGGCGGAAATGATTAATTTCTCAATTAAATCATATACTTAAATAGTAATTTTTCCACGACATCATTGCGCTTTGCGCAAACCCAGAATACCGGCGAGCGCATCCACTTCAATGGCGTATTCAGCAACCACTGCCAGCGTTTTGCCGGCATCCAGGAAATTCCACGCCCACAGGTTTGCCTCCAGTTCCCTTTTCCATTCATCCTGCGCCGACAGTTCGGCATAGCGGGATTCCCAGAATTTCACCGCAGCAGCCTCAGTGCCCCTGGGCGCGATCACGGCCCTGAAGTTGGTCATCGTTCCCTTGATGCCCTGTTCCGCCCAGGTCGGCACCGCGGCGAGCGCGCCGCCCAGTCGTTGCGGCGCGGACACCGCAATCGCGCGCAACTGGCCGCTGCGCACAAGGGGCACCACTGCGGAAGCCGCCGTAGCCACCGCATCAACATGACCGCCCAGCAGGGCCGTCACCGAATCCGCGCTGCCTTTGAAAGCGACAAACCGGACGCGCCGCGGATCAACGCCGGCGCGCTGCAGCGCCAATGCCGCCGACAGGTGATTGGCGCCGCCGATGGAAGTCGACACACCGATCACCACCGAGCCCGGGTCCTTCAGCAGGCGCGAAACCAGGTCACGGCCATTGGCCAGCGGTGAATCGGCGCGCACCGTAAGCGCGAAAAATTCATCGAACAGCATCGCAATCCATGTGTAATCGGTATGGGCATGGGGACTCAGACCCGATGCCCTGCTGATCAGCACATTGAAATTGCCGATCATCTGGTAGTGGCCGTTGCCGGCATGCTGGTTCAGGTAATTCCAGGCGATCAGGTTGCCGCCGCCGGGTTTGTTCACCACCGTGACCGGGCCTTCAAACAGGCCGCGCGTCTGCCACAGGCGCTGGATCAGCCGCGCGGTTTTGTCCGGAGCGGCGCCCGGCGCAGTGCCGACGATGATCTCCGTCACCCGGTCGGGCTTCCATGCCGCAGGCTGCGCCGCGGCGCCGGCAGCAAAAAACAGCGCCAGCCACCCGCACAGCCATCCGGTCCCCATGCAACACGCGGATTTCCGCATATCCGGCTCCTCCGGTTTTGATTTTTTTATGCAAGCGCTACGGTCAATATAACAAAGACCCGCAGTGTTAGCATTGCGCCTTGCGCAAATCACGATGGATGTCATTGATCATGGATGAAACTGCAGCACGCCAGTCGTTTGAACAGGCGCTGGCCACCTACGAACAGGATTTCGGCAAATTTTTTCTGGCACGTCTGTTCGGTCTTGAACTCAGCTACACCGCGGATGAATGCCGCATCCAGTTCGACCTAAAGGATTTCATGTTCAACCCGCAGGGCGGCCTGCACGGCGGCATCAGCGCCTTCGTGCTGGACATTTCGATGGGACACCTGCTGCACCGGACCAGCGGCGCCGGGACGACATTGGAAATGAAGGTGCAGTATCTGAAGGCCGCGAAAGCCGGACGCCTGACCTGTGTCGCGCGCTTCATCCGCCACGGCCGCAGCATTTCATTCCTGCGTTCGGAGCTGAGCGATGCGCAGGGTGAACTGATTGCCTTTGCCACCTCGACCTGGAAGTCGCTGAAACCTCCTGCCGCAAAGGCCGGATAGCAGTTTGCGCCTGGTACTCGACACCAATGTCTGGCTGGACTGGCTGGTTTTTGACGACCCCGGCATCTCGACGCTGCGGACGCTGGCAAGCGCAGGCAAGGCCGAAATCATCATCAATGCGGAATGCGAAGCCGAGCTGGTCCGGGTACTCGCCTATCCTTTGCAGCAATGGACACTCGATGCACATCGACAGTCGGCCTGCCTCGCGGCATGCCGGGCGATTGCCCGGCCCATGGAAACAAACGGCGCCGGCGCCCTTCCCGCCTGTGATGACCCGGACGACCAGAAATTCCTGGTCCTCGCGGCCGGATGCGCTGCGGATTACCTGTTGAGCAAGGACAAGGCCCTGCTCGCCTTGCAGGGCAGCCGACCGCCGCTGCCGTTCCATATCGTGACTCCTGCGGAATTTACCCGGCGCCTGGGCGTAAAATAATTTGCCAGCCTGGATGCAAAGTCATCGCTGTTCGTGAGGAGAAACCAATGGATGTGATACCACTGGGCCCGGGATTTGCCGCCGAAATCCGCGGCGCCGGCATGGCCGATGTGGCCGAAAGTGCTGACATTTACGCCGCAGTACGCGCCGCTTTCGAGGAACACTCGGTACTGGTGTTCCGCGGCCAGCCCATCACCAATGAACTGCAGATGGCGTTCTCGGCCCGGTTCGGCCCGCTCGAGATCGCCAAGGCCGCGTCGCGCGGCGAAGGCACGCCTTTCAGCATACTCACCAACGTCGAACCCGACGGCACGCTGGTGCCGCCCGGGCACAAGGAAGAATTGCGCGCCAAAGCCAACCAGCTCTGGCATACCGACAGCTGCTTCAAAACCCCGCCGGCCCTGGCCTCGGTATTGTCAGGGCGCACCGTGGCCAGCAGCGGCGGTGAAACCGAATTCACCTCCATGCGCCTGACCTGGGAACGGCTGCCGGCAGAAACACGGCGCAAACTCGATAACGCCTACGCCTGGCATGACTACGCCCATTCCCGCGGCAAGATTGCGCCGCATCTCGCTTCCGAGCGTGAGCGCAGCAGCATGCCGCCCGTGTCCTGGCGCATGCGCTGGCGCAACCCGGCGAATGGCCGCGATGCGCTGTACATCGCCTCGCACACCTGCGCCATCGACGGCATGGAGCGCAGCGAAGCACTCCGGCTGATCGATGAATTGACCGCTTTCGCCACGCAACCGGAACATCTCTACCAGCACCGCTGGCAGGCCGGCGACGTGATCATGTGGGACAACCGCGCCACCATGCACCGTGGCCGCCCCTGGCCCATGGACCAGCCCCGTCACATGATCCGCACCACCATTTCCGCCACCGATGCCGACGGGCTGGCCGCGATGTGGCCGGAACGCAGCGCGGCCTGAAACCGCAGTCCGGCCGCCATAAAAAAAACGCCGCCCCTTTCCGGGGCGGCGTTTTTACCTGTCAGCGCGAAATCAGCTGGCTTTGATGCCCACGGCACGGACCACTTTGCCCCATTTGTCGTATTCGGACTGGATGAATTTTTTGAACTGCTCCGGCGTGGACGGCGCAGCGTCCGTACCGGCGCGCTTGAAGCCTTCGACGATTTCCGGCGACTTGAGCAATGCCGTCGTTTCACGGTGCAGCTTGTCGATGATGGCTTTCGGCGTTCCTTTCGGCACCGACATGCCCATCCAGAACGTCGCCTCGTAACCCGGTACGCCGGCTTCGGCAATGCTGGGAATTTCCGGCATCTGCTGTGAACGCTCAGCCGTGGTCACCGCCAGGGCACGCAGGCGCCCGGATTTGTGATGCTGGAGCGCGATGGCGATGCCGGGGAATCCGATCTTCACCTGACCGCCCAGCAGATCTGCGGCCGCCGCGCCGCTGCCTTTGTACGAGATATGGGTGATCTTGATATCCGCCATCGACATGAACAACTCGCCGAACAGATGCTGGCCGCCACCGGTGCCGGAGGAAGCCCAGTCGAGTTTTCCCGGCTGGCTTTTCGCCAGTGCAATCAGTTCCTTCACCGACTTCGCCGGCAGCGAAGGATGAACAATCAGCACATTCGGGGCGGAACCAAACTGGGTGACCGGCACAAAATCCTTCAGGGGATCATAGGTGAGCTTGCTGTAGACATGCGGACTGACCACAAACGGAGTTGCCGCCTGCAATATCGTGTACCCGTCAGCCTCCGCCTTGGCGGCAACGGCCGTGCCCAGTGCGCCGCCCTGCCCCGGCCGGTTGTCGATGACGAATTGCTGGCCCATCCGATCCGCCAGCTTGGCCGAAATCAGACGCGTCGGCACATCGGTTGCGCCACCTGCCGCAAACGGAATGATCATGCGCACCGGCCTCTCCGGATAATTCTGTGCCAAAGCCGCCGATCCCAGCATCATCCCGGCCGCCATGCATGCAATACCGCCCGCTGCTTTTTTCATGTTCTCCTCCGACGTTGTTTTGAAAAACCGGATGCATGGTAACAACTTGCCTGCAATTCGCCAAAAAAGAACGCCGCATGATGCGGCGTCCATTTCAAATCATCTGCTGCAGTGCGGAATCAGTTGATTTCAGCGCCGCTGACCTTGACGACCCTGGCCCATTTGGCCGCCTCGATTTTGAGGAAATCAAAGAATTTCTCCGGGGAATCCTGCCATGCCGGCTCCTGCCCGACCGCCTGCAGGCTGCTGCGCATTTCCGGGGTTTTCAGCACGCGCAGCAAATCGGCGTGCAGTTTCATCTGGATATCGCGCGGCAGCGCCTTCGGCCCGGACACGCCGAACCAGGCCACCATTTCATACCCTTTGACGCCGGCTTCGGCGATGGTCGGAACCTCCGGCAGTTCAGGGGAGCGCTTTGCACCCGTCACGCCGAGCGGCCGCAGCTTTCCGCTCTTGATGTGCGTCAGCATCCCGGCAATCCCGGGAAATGCGACCATCACCTGTCCGCCGAGCAGGTCGGCGGTGACCGGACCGCTGCCGCGGTACGGAATATGGGTGATTTTGATGCCGGCCATGCTGGCAAACAGCGCCCCGGTCAGATGCTGGGTGCTGCCATTGCCGGAAGACGCATAGTCGATCTGGCCCGGTTTCGCTTTCGCCAGCGCAATCAAGTCCTTCACGGATTTCACCGGCAGCGAGGGATGCACCACCAGGATATTGGGCGCACTGGTGATCTGCGTCACCGGCGTAAAGTCGTTCAGCGAATCGTAGGCCAGTTTTTTATGCAGCGCCGCACTGACAAAATGCGTGTTGCTGATCATGAACAGGGTGTAGCCGTCGGGTGCCGCCTTGGCTGCGAGTTCCGCGCCGATGCTGGAACCTGCGCCAGGCCGGTTTTCGACAATCACCTGCTGCTTGAACGCTTCGCCCAGTTTTTGCGTAATGATGCGCCCCGGCACGTCGGCAGCGCCGCCGGCCGAAAAAGGGATGATCATGCGCACCGGCTTGCTTGGGTAGTTTTGCGCCGGCGATGGCAGGGCCACAACCATGCCCAGCATTAGAATTGAAGAATAACTTATTGATTTCATTTGATTTTTATCTCCTCGCGCCAACCTAACACGGCGTCGCATCATACCATTGCGGTAACGCGCCGGAGTTGGGCGGGACGCTCTTGGCCGTCAGGCCGGATTTCAGGAAAGCGTCATGCGGCCGCCAGGGGCAGGCTGAGTGTTTCCTGCAGCAGGCACTCAAACTGTCCCTGCGGCACCGGGCGGCTGATCAGGTAGCCCTGGATTTCATCGCAGCCGTTCGCCGCCAGAAAATCCAGCTGCTCGGCGGTTTCCACGCCCTCGGCGACCACGCCCAGGCCGAGGCTGTGCGCCAGCGAAATCACCGCCTTGACGATGGTCGCATCGTCCGGATCCGTCGCAATATCGCGCACAAAGGCACGATCCACCTTCAGCCGGCTGACCGGAAAGCGCTTGAGATAGGCGAGATTGGAATAACCGGTGCCGAAATCATCCACCGCCAGTTGCACCCCCAGCTTGTCGAGCGCCTCCAGCGTGGCGACAAACTGCTCCGCATCATGCATGACCAGGCTCTCCGTCAGCTCGAGCTGCAGAAAACCGGGGGCGAGTCCGCATTCATCGAGGATGGAGCGGATCCTGTGGGTCAGATCGCGCTGATGAAACTGCCTGGCAGAAATATTGACGGCCACCTGCAGGCCGGTGAAGCCGGCGGCATGCAGCTGGCGGGTATAGCGACAGGCTTCCCGCAACACCCACTCCCCCAGCGGCACGATGAATCCGCTTTCCTCGGCCAGCGGAATGAAAACATCCGGGCCGATCATCGGCTCGCCCGGCAGCTGCCAGCGCAGCAGCGCCTCCATGCCGATGATGCGGCGCGCGGCGAGATCCACTTTCGGCTGGTAATGCAGCACAAATTCGCCCAGCTCAAGCGCGCGATGCAGCCGCGTCTGCAGATCCAGGCGCTGCCGCACCACCGCGCTCATTTCCTCGGTGAAAAACTGGACCTGGTTGCGGCCAAGCTCCTTTGCCCGGTACATCGCGGCATCGGCGTTTTTCAGCAGGGTCGCGGCATCATCGCCATCACGCGGGAACATGCTGATGCCGGCGCTGCAGGTCACGATGATTTCCTGGTTCTGGTCGCGCCAGGGTCTGCAAATGGCGCGGATGATGCGCTGCACCGCCCCGTTTACGCCTTCCTCGCCCTTTTCGTTGCGCAGAAGGATGACAAACTCGTCGCCCGACATCCGCGCCACGGTGTCGCTGCCGCGCACGTTCTCGCACATGCGTTCGGACATCGCCTTCAGCAGGTTGTCTCCGGTTTCATGCCCGAGGCTGTCGTTGATCAGCTTGAAATTGTCCAGATCGATGAACACCACCGCGACGATCTGGTTGTAGCGCCTGGCATAAGCCATGGCCTGGCGCAGGCGGTCGCTGAGCAGCGCGCGGTTGGGCAGGGCCGTCAATGCGTCATGCGTGGCCTGATGCTCGAGACGCTGCTGGTAGCGCCGGCTTTCGGTGACATCCTCGACCGAGCCCTCGTAATACAGCAGTGCGCCCGTTTCATCACGCACCGCGCGGCCGTTTTCGGATATCCAGATCACGCTGCCGTCGCGGCGGCGCACTTCAGAAATGAAATTTTTGACCGAGCCGTTTTCCTGCATCTGCCGCACGAATTCACCGCGGCGCGAAGGATTGACATAGAGCTGGCCGCCGATATTGCTGAGATTCGCAATCAGGTCGGAGGGCGATTCATAACCATAAATCCGCGCCAGCGCCGGATTGGCGCGCAGGTACTGGCCGTCGGCGGTCGTCTGGAATATGCCTTCCAGCGCATTCTCAAAAATGCCGCGGTAACGTTCCTCCGCCTGGCGCAGCGCCTGCTCCGCGATCTTGTTGCGGGAGACATCCTGCACGAAACCTTCAAGCGCAGTCAGGGTGCCGTCCGCGGCATAGATGCCGATGCCGGCCTCCCACACCCACTTGATCACACCGTCCGCCGTAATGATGCGGTAGTCGACAAAAAAGCGCCGCCGCGCGGCCAGCGCATCGCGAATCTCGGCGCGCACCCAGGGCCGGTCCTCCGGATGGGTGATGGCCTCGTAGGAAATGCGGTTGTTGCCGACGAGTTCCTCCGGCCGGTAGCCGGTCAGCATTTCGCAGCCGTTACTGACGAACTCCATGGTCCAGTGCTCATCATCGCGGCAGCGGTAGACCATGCCCTCAAGGTTGCTCATCAGGGTCGACAACATGCGCTCTTTTTCATGCAGGACTTCGCGCGCGCGCACCAGCTCCGCTTCGCGCATGCGCAGCGACTCAAGCAGCAAAGCGGGGTTATCGCCGGAATTCATGCGGTTCCTGGAAGTGCATGCACCATGAGATAGCAACTATCGTTCCCAGAATCAGGCGGAATACTACGTAAAAAAGGCGCTTTTGGCATGACAAATCACGATGGCGGCGCGGGCATCGCACTGCGCCGGTGCGGCCGCCCCGGAACGGGGCGAATCGCCTGGAGTCCTGCGCCAAATGGAAAGCCCCGCCTGGGCGGGGCTTTGTTGCAACCGGTTGCCCGGTGCGGCGCCACCGTAGAGCGGCGTCCTTTGATGAATGGCATCACACCACTCCGGATTTGCGCCAGTTGCAGCTTGCGGCCACAACCTGAGCAGGCGATATCCGGACGGTTGCCCGGAATTTCACACGCTGCGCATCGGGTACCAGATACACAGTGCCGCGCATCTCTGAATCAGGTTTTACGCCTCTCACCGCCCAGCGTCAATCCATTCCGCAGCCCTTTTTTCAATGCCGGAAACGGTCACGGATACAGTACCTGCAAAACAGCAGCTTAGCCGTCAATTCTCGCGCAATACTCAAGCAGCGGCGGCCTCGGCAACACCCTTGTCGAAACTCATCACGCCCATTTTCGCGTCAACACGGATCCGGTCCTTGGCCGCGAAGCGGCCTTCGAGCATCAGCTTCGCCAGCGGATTTTCGATCTGCGACTGGATCGCGCGCTTCAGCGGGCGCGCGCCATACACCGGATCAAAGCCGGCAGCGGCGATTTCCTTCAGCGCGGCGTCACTGACCTCGAGTTTCATGTCCATTTGCGCAAGGCGCTGTTCCAGATGCGCGAGCTGGATGCGTGCGATGGACTGGATGTGTTTTTCAGCCAGCGCATGGAACACCACGATTTCATCGATGCGGTTGATGAATTCCGGGCGAAACTGGGTTTTGACCTCACCCAGCACCGCCAGCTTGACCACCTGGTAGTCATCGCCCTGCATGGCCTGGATCATCTGCGAGCCGAGGTTGGAGGTCATCACGATCACCGTGTTCTTGAAATCCACGGTCCGCCCCTGGCCATCGGTCATGCGCCCGTCGTCCAGCACCTGCAGCAGCACGTTGAACACGTCCGGATGCGCCTTCTCGATTTCGTCGAGCAGGATCACCGAATACGGCTTGCGGCGCACGGCCTCCGTCAGGTAACCGCCCTCTTCATACCCGACATAACCCGGCGGCGCGCCGATCAGCCGCGCCACGGAATGTTTTTCCATGAATTCGGACATGTCGATGCGGATCAGATGGTCTTCGGAATCGAACATGAATCCGGCCAGCGCCTTGCACAGCTCCGTCTTGCCCACCCCTGTCGGCCCGAGAAACAGGAAGGACCCGTAAGGACGTTTCGGATCGCCGAGACCGGCGCGCGAACGGCGGATGGCGTCCGATACCAGGCGCACCGCCTCGTCCTGCCCCACCACGCGGGTATGCAGCCGGTCTTCCATCTTGAGCAGTTTTTCCCGTTCGCCCTGCATCATTTTCGACACCGGAATGCCCGTTGCGCGCGATACCACCTCGGCAATTTCCTCGGTGCCGACATGGGTGCGCAGCAGGCGGTGCTTCGGCCCGGTGCTGCCCGCCGTCTCCGCCTGCTTCAGCTGGGCTTCCAGCTGCGGCAGTTTTCCATACTGCAGTTCAGCGACCTTGTCGAGCTTGCCGGCACGCTGCAGCTGGACGATGTCGGCGCGCACGCGCTCGATCTCTTCCTTGATGTGCGCGCTGCCCTGGACCTGCGCCTTTTCGGCCTTCCAGATTTCCTCCAGATCGGCGTACTCGCGCCCCAGGGAACTGATTTCATCCTCGAGCAGGGACAGGCGCTTGCGCGAAGCCTCGTCTTTTTCCTTCTTGATCGCTTCACGCTCGATTTTCAGCTGGATCAGCCGCCGGTCGAGTTTGTCCATCGACTCCGGC
>CAZSIR010000004.1:0-58485 GCA_964606765.1 uncultured Bordetella sp.
GCGCAGGTTTCCATGCCGAGGCCGCGCACCGCCTTGACCATCGCCACCACCTTGTCGAGGTCGCGCTGTTTCGGGCCACGCCAGGCCGCGCCCATGCAGAAACGTGTTGCGCCGTGTTCACGCGCAGTGCGCGCAGCGGCAACCACTGCTTCAACGGAAAGGATGTCCTGGTTTTCAACGCCGGTGTGGTAACGCGCCGCCTGCGGGCAATAGCCGCAATCCTCGGAACAACCGCCGGTCTTGATCGAGAGCAATGTCGACAGCTGCACGGCGTTGGCATCGAAGTTTTCGCGATGTACCTGCTGCGCGCGAAATAGCAGGTCGTTGAACGGCAGGTCGAACAGCGCCGCAATGGCGGCCACTGTCCAGCGTCGATTGTCAGCGGGAGTGGCGACAGCTTCGTTGATGGTCAGTGTATCCATGTTTTTGTCGCTCCCTTAAAAATTTCAATATAATCAAGTACTTATAATCAATATCATCGCAGATGCCCCATTATTTGTCAAATTTTGCAGTTGCCGGATTTGACAGGCCCGGTCACGGCTGGCGGCTTGCCCCCCGCGCGCCCTGCCTGCTCTGCGGCCTGGCAACGCCTGAGTCCAACCTCTGTGCCGGCTGCCGCAAAGATCTGCCCTGGCTGGATGAAAACCGCTGCAGCCGTTGCGCGCATCCACTGACGACGCCGGGGCTGTGCGGACGCTGTATCGCCGAGCCACCGCATTTTGATGCCGTGGTTGCGGTCTGCCGCTATGCATTTCCCGTTGACAGCCTGATCCAGGCCTACAAATACAGGGGACAACTGGCCGTTGGAGCCGCCCTGGCGTCCCTCTTCGATCACCCGGACAAGCAAAACCCGGTTTTGAGCAAGCCGGACCTGATCGTGCCGATTCCGCTGTCGGCGCAGCGCCTGCGCGAGCGGGGTTTCAATCAGGCACTGGAACTGGCGCGCATGCTGGGGCGGCGCATGGGCATCGCTGTTCATGCGCAGCTCTGCGTCAAGACGCGGGACACCGCGCCGCAAACCCGGCTGCCATGGAAAGAGCGACGCAAGAACATCCGCGGCGCCTTTGTCGTTGAAGCGGATCTCGCAGGACGCCATGTGGCCGTGGTCGATGATGTGCTGACCACGGGCGCAACACTGAATGAACTGGCGCGGAACCTGAAACGCGCCGGCGCGGCAAAAGTCACCGCTTACGTGATCGCACGCAGCGTCGGCAAATAGGCGGATTCGGGGATTGGCGGAAGCGTCAGCGCAGGCGCTGATCGACAAACGCCTGCAGTTCCTGCGACAGGTTGCCGCTGGCCTTGGCGGCCCGGAACGCCTGTTGCGCATCAGCGCTGCGGCCCAGCGCTTCCAGTGAAACACCCAGCCCCAGCAGCCAGACCCCGACGTTGCCGCGCCGCCCCAGCGCGCGCTGGAATTGCTCGATCGCTTCGGCATGCCTGTTCTGCCGCTGCAGCAGACCGGCATAAAACGCGATGTAATCCGGACCGACTCCGGGATAATTCAGGCTTTGGGCAAGGGTCTGCACGCCGGCGTCCAGGTCGCCGTTCTCCATTTGCAGGCGTGCCAGCGTCATTGCAAACCCCTGCTGCCCCGGCGCCAGTTGCAGCCCTTCCTGCAGCACACGCATCGCATCGGCGGACAGGCGGGCATCGAGCAGCGTGCCGACCAGCGCCTGGCGCGCACCATGATGCGCCGCATCGATCTGCAGCGCCGCCTCGAAAGCCGAGCGGGCATCCGCCGCCCGCCCCTGATGCAGTGCAAGCACCCCTTTGGAGTACTCGGCCTCGGCGCGCTGCCGCGTTGTCGGCTGACGAACCTTCTTGTCAATTTCCACCGGTGCAGATGCCGCAGCGGCCGGCGTCTCTGCTGATTTTTTCACCACAGGCGACGCGGGCCGCGGTTTTTCCACCGGCGCCTCGAGCGGGGCAGCAGCCACGACGGCCCGCGAGCCGATCACCGATGCCGTATTGATTGCCGGGGGCGCCATGGGAGCTTCCGCAGCCGCCGGCTCGGGCACATGTGACAGTTCCAGCGTCAGGCGCCGGGCGATGAATTCCGTTTCCCGCGCTTCCGGCGCCGGCGGCGCCACAACCGCAGCCGGGACGGGCGCCGGAGAAACCGCGGGCGGCACTGCCGCCGGCGTACGTCCCCCCAACCACCACGCGACACCCGCCGCCAGCAGCGCCACGGCCAGCACCGCCGCAATCCACTGCGGCGCCGGACGCCGGCCGACACGGGCCTCGTCCGGCAATGCCCGCACATGATCCGGTATGCGGTTGCGCTCTTCGCCCGACGCGCGGCGACGGTCAAGCTCGACCAGCATCTGGTTGATGACGCTCATCGCAGATAGGCCAGTGAAACACCGCCGGCAGCCAGCAGCAGCATCGCGACGCCCATCCACCACCAGTGCAGGCCACGCGCCGCCGCCGGTGTATCCGCTGCCGCTGCGCGCACATGCGGCGCCTGCACCTGCTGCTGGCCGGCGCCAAAAGCCAGCAGCAGCGATTTATGCGCGATGATATTGATCAGCCGCGGCACGCCGCGGCTGGCGGCGTGCATGCTGCGCACGGCGCCGGGCATAAACAGGCGGCTGCCGCGGTAACCCGCAACGCGCAGGCGGTGCGCCAGGTAATGGTCGACCTCCTCGACGTTGAGCGCCGAGAGGCGGTACTGGAAGGTGATGCGCTGCCGCAGCTGGCGCACCGCCGAATGCGCCAGCCGCTCGTCGAGCTCGGGCTGTCCGAACAGCACCACCTGCAGCAGCTTGCGTTTTTCGGTCTCAAGATTGGTCAGCAGGCGCAGCGCCTCCAGGGTTTCCTGCGGCATCGCCTGCGCCTCGTCCAGGCACACCACCACGGTCTTGCCCTGGCGCGCGAAGTTGAGCAATGCGCGCGACAACTCCTTCAGCAGCTGGTGCTGGTCGGCCTCACGCGGCAGGTGGATGCCGAGTTCGTCGGACAGCGCAAACATCAGGGTGCGCGGCTCAAGATAGGGATTGGGAACATAGGCGGATACAAAACGGGCATCGAGCGTTGCGAGAAAGCGGCGGCAGAGCAATGTCTTGCCGGTGCCGACTTCACCGGTGACTTTCATGAACCCTTCGCCGTTGCGGGCGGCGACGAGCAGCGTGTTCAGCGCTTCCTGGTGGGAATTGCAGGCGTAGGCAAAGCTGGTGTCCGGCGTGATGCCGAACGGCGGTTCACGCAGTCCGAAATGCGCTTCGTACATGGCGGCAGGGTATCACCGCTGCGGCTCCGGCGCAGACATCGCGCGGATGCGGTCGCGGGTCTGCTCGAGGTCCTGCTGCCAGCTGCGATCGTTGTGGATGATGGTCGGCTTCAGCAGGATCACCAGTTCACTTTTGGTGTTGGTCACATCGCGCTGGCGGAACAGGTTGCCCAGGCCCGGCACGTTGCCGACGCCCGGCACCTGGCTGCGGTCGTTGACCGAGCGCTGCCGCATCAGCCCGCCAATCGCAACAATGTTGCCGTCCTGCACGCGAACAACGGTGTCGGTTTCATTGACGTCGCTGGAAGCCAGCGGCAGCGTGAATGAGCCGAGGCTGCCGAGGTCGATCAGCTTGCGCTGCTCGGTCACATTGCTCACCGAGGGATGGATGTGCAGGATGATGTTGTTCTCGGCGTCGATCTGCGGCGTCACATCCAGCGCGATGCCCGAGAAAAACGGCGCAACGGTGATCGTCGGCGTCACCGTGGTGTTGGTGCCGCTGGTGCTGGAAGTGGTGCTGACGTTGGTGACGAAAAAGTCGTCGGTACCGACCTTGAGCACGGCTTTCTGGTTGTTGATCGTTGCCACCCGCGGGCTCGACAGCACATTGACGCCGCCCTGGGTTTCAAGGAAGGACAGCAGCGCGGCAAAGTTCTGGGTCTGCAGCGCCAGGCCAAACACGCCGCCGGCCGCACCGGAACCCAGAGCGAGGCCGCTGGCCACGGTGCCCACGGAACCGCCGACCAGTGCATCGCTGTTGAAAATCGTGCCGTTGCCGGAAACGGAAGGTGTCCCGAGCGTGCCGATCGCGCCCTGCCGCTGCAGCACCGTTCCAGGAGAAATCACGCCTGTGCTGTAACGGGTGTTGCCATCACGGAACGCAGCCCAGTTGACGCCGGCCTGATAACCGTCGCTCAGCGAAACTTCGATGATCTTGGCTTCCAGAACCACCTGGCGCTCGACGATCAGCTGCATGGATTTGAGGAACTGCTCGACACTGCGCAGTTCGGGGGGCATCGCCCGCACCACGACCACGCCGGATTGCGCGTTGACGACCACGCTGCGTCCGGCACCGCCGCCGAGTATGGCGTTCAGCGATTTCTGCACGTCACCCCAGAAATCCGAATTCGAACTGGTGGTCACGCGTGAACTCTCGGTCGCGCGGGTGGTGGCGCCGCCGGTCGGGCCGGTCACCGGAACGGGAACCGCCCCGGGCGCGGGCGACCCGGGACTGGAAGAGCCGTCGGTAATCGAGCCGGAGCTGACCCGGGTATCGGTCTGGCCGCGGCGCTGGGCCTGCAGATAATTGACCTGGAAAATGCGCGTCTGGAGCGCAGCGGGCAGAACGACGATGCGGTTGCCCTGCACGGTATAGTCAAAACCGTAGAGGTCGCGCAGCGTATTCAGGGCCTCGGTCACCGTCACGTCCTTCAGGTTGACCGAAAGCTCCCCCTTGACCTCGGGATGCAGCACCATGCTGTACGGCGTGCCGGAAACAATCGCCAGAAACACCTGCCCCGCAGGCGCATTGTTGACGGAAAGATCAAACCGGGTTTCCGGCTTTTGCACATCCGCCGCCGGCATTTGCACCACCAATGGCGGCAGCAGCGCACGGCTCACGGCATCCGCAGCAGCCGGTTTGCGATCCTTCGCCGCCTGGTCCAGCTCCTGGTTGATGGTGTTCCCGGCAACATTCGGGTGCCGCTGCGGCAACTCTGCGCAGCCCGCGACAGTCGCAATCATTACGACGATCATCCATCGTTGCATGTCGTTCCGCCTGTTCATGTCCATTATTTTGTTTTGCCCGTTCCGCTTTTCACGCTGCCTGCCGCGCGTTTTTCGACCAGCGGATACAGTTTCAGCACCGTGGTTTCCGCACCATCCTTCAACACCGCTTCGCTTTCACTCAGCTTGACCAGGCGCGCCGAGCCGTAACGTCCGCCCAGCGCCACCATCTCACCGCTGATCACCGCCACCTTGCGGCCCTGCGACAGCATCACCGACTGCAGCACCGGGCCTGCCGTCACAGCACCCTCGGCCGCCGGCGCCGACAAAACGCCCGGGGGGCGCGTCGGATCCTTCAGTCCCTGGGCGCACGCTGCCGCCGCGCAAAAAGCGCCGAGGGTCAGCATCGTTCCTGTGATCCAGTGTCTCATACCACCAGCCAGGCCTTGTTCAGGCTCAAAGTATGCAGCGTCAATGTCAGACGCAGCCGCGGGTGATCCGCAGCATCAAGCGTCACTTTGCCCCAGAACAGCTGCCAGGGCAAAGCTTCCAGCCGCGCAAGATAGGCGTGAAGCTCGGCATAAGTGCCCTCGACCGAAACCTCGAAACTGTGCTGATAGATGCTGCGGTCGGCAACCCCGGCCGGCGCTTCGGCTGCCGGCTGCGCGGACTTTGCCGGGGGCTGCGCGACGCCGCCGGTCTGGTAACGCTGCACCGGCAGCTTGCGCAGGCTGACCAGCGTCAGGCCACGCTCTTTTTTCAGCACGCCTTGCAGCAGATTGGCGACCTGATCCGGCGGCACCAGCTGTTTCTGCAGACCAAGCAGGCGCTCGTCGATTTCCGCGACCTGTTTGCGCAACTCGTCGCGATAGCGGCGCTGGACTTCGTCCGGACTGGCCTGGCTGCGGCTTGCCGTGATCAGCAATTCGCCGGCCTTGATCGCGGTGCGGGCTTCCGACAACTGCTGCGAAAGTCGCTTCTGCTCGACTTCCTGCGGCCCCAGCAGCAGGGCATCCAGCAGCATCACGACCACAGCCACACCGCCGGCGGCGATCAATACCCGCTCCCGCAGCGTGCGCGCATTGAACAAAGCCGTCCATTGCTGCCAGCGTTTGGCCAGGTCGGACATCAGCGTTTTTCTCCGCGCGCATCAGCGCCATCCCCGGGCTCGCCGGTGGTCAGATTGAATTCCAGGAAACGCGGCGCATCCACCACCGGCTTTTCCCCTTCTTTCGCCGGCACCGCTGGCGACAAGGCCGGCGCCGGTCGCTTCATCTCCAGTGCCGAGAACGCCCGCCCCTTGAGCGCGGGTTCATTGTTCATTTTCTGGATGTACGCCGGCAGCAGATCCGCACTGACGACCCGGCCCTGAATCGCCACTTCTCCTGCGCCACCCACGGTGAATCCGGTCAGCCACAGGCCATCCAGCGACTGCCGCGAAAAAGCCTGCAGGTAGTCGGCAAAACCCTTGCGGTTGCCCAGCGCGCCGCCCTCGAGTACCGCCATCGCATCGCGCGCCGATTTCAATTCCATTTCCAGGCGCTGCACCTCGGCGGCCAGTCCGGTATTGCCCCTCTGCGCGCCGCCCTCGCCCTTGAGACGGTCGGTATAGGTGCTTTGCGCCTTGAGCAGGCCCTGCGCGGAAACCAGCTCCGTACGCAGACCTTCGACTTTCTGCTGCCCGTACCAATTCACGCCCAGCATCACCACCGCGGCAAGTCCGGCAAGCAGCGCCGCGCGGTTCAAGGTCAGCAGCAGGCGCGGTCTGCGAAAAGCCGGGCCCAGAAGATTGATGTACTGGCTCATCCTGCGGCACGCTCCTCGCGCATGGCCGCGCCGATCAGCTGCAGGCATTGCGACTGCCGCAAGGGATCGCGCAATTCGGGCACCCCGGGAAAGTCGACGACCTGCTCCAGATCCAGCATGACCACCGGCACCGACAGATTGGTCCCCAGATATTCGATCAGCCGCTCGCCGTCCGGCACCTGGGAAACAATCAGCCGCGACACCGCAAGGTTGCGGAACTGGCGGTCGAAATTGTCCAGTGAACGCTGCAGTTCAAGCGTCACCCGGTCATAACGCGCCTCAACATCGACGCCCGATTCGAAATCCTTCAGCGAAACTTCGATCTGCCGCGCCTGATAGAGCTCACCGCCGCTGGTAAACGTCAGCATCGCCCCGGCATTGTCAAAACACAGCATCGCCAGTCCACGCCCTTCTTCCTCAAGCAGGCGGGCCACGTTGCGCTGTGCGAGCTCGGGAATGTCGATGACCTCGAGATTGATGTCGGCGTCATTGAACGGCCGAACCGTCGCTGCTATGGCCTCGTTGCGCGCGGAAACCGCGAGCATCTGCGCCGCGCGACCCGCGTGGTCCCCGCCGGGAATGTGCAGGGCATCGACCATCGCCGTTTCGACGGGATAATCGATCATGTCCTTGAGCGACCAGCGCACCGCATTCTTCGCCTCCGCCGCAGGCACTGCCGGGGCATCGACGGCAAAGGTCTGGTATTCGCCGCTCTTCAGCAGCGTCGTGCACTGGTAACGCTCCAGATTCAGTTCCTTGCGCAAACGCTTCAGCGTTTCGACATCGCCGCCTTCCTTGCGGAAGGATTCGCAGAGCAGGATTTCCGGTCGCGGTTTTCCTGCGACCAGCACATGCGACAGATCTATGCGATCAGCATGCAGATTCAGGCAGAGCCACCCTGGACGTTGTTTTTTACCAAATAGGTTCATGCGTTCGGTGTGGTCAGTGGGCTAACCCGCTGAAAATACCATATTTTTCAATGTTGTCAATGACTTAAGGCAAGAAATCTAGTACTCGGTACTGACTAAATTTTTTAATTCCTTGTTTTAACTAATAATTTTCCCGCATATAAATGCGCTGATCGGTGCCAGCGCGTATCCCGAAGCGGGCCCGTGACGACGGGTCCTTGTCGTGGGCCGCACCACACCACTGGCCGCGCAAATGCGCCAGCGACCCCGCCGTTGCAGCCGGCGCAAATGCCGGACAGGCCGCGGCGGCCGCGCCGGTACCGAGGTTGACCGCCAGATCCACGCTGCCATTGTTGCCGGCGCCCGGCGCACTCAGCGAAATCGTGCCGCGCCCGGCAGACAGGGCGCTGACCGCCGTCACCGTCGTTTCACCCGCATTGAGGTTGCCGATGTAGTTCCCCAGACCCACGTTCCCCGTACCCACCGTTGTACACGTATCCAGGGTGTTCGTTGCAAAGAACGTGCCTGTCCAGAATTGCGTTTCAAATGGCACTTTGAGCGGCAATTGCTGGGAACCGCTGGCCCCAGTCAGGCGCAAACGGCCGAATCGCATCGCCTTGCCCGTCGAAAACGCAATGCCGTTGCCGGCGCTCGCCTGTCCAAATCTCGCCGGGTTTGTCGAGTAAGCGACACTGTCGGTATCGATGACATTGATGGCCAGCGAAATTTCGGCATTGAACGGAGCCACCGGCGTGGACCGCACAAACAGGATTCCCGTGCCAGAATTGAAAGTCAGTGTTCCGGTGCCGTCGCCGTTGGCGACAATGGCCGGATCAGGCGCCGTGACCGTGCTGGCATCCAGCGTGCCGCTGGCCGCGCTGTAGGCCTTGCCGGTCAGGCTGCCCGTGGTGATCTTGAAAAATGCCTCGCTTGCCGGCGTCGTGCCCTTGTAATTCTGGGTGGTGCCCCCCGCCAGATTGCGCGCGGTCACGGTCAGCACCGGCTCCATGCCCGAGGCATAGTTGAAGCGCTGGCCGACATAGGTGAATGCGCCCGCGGTGCATGCCGTGGCAAACAGGGGCGTATTGGCGCTGACATCAAAATGATGCGGCGTGAAACGCCCGACATTACCGCTCGTGGTCCCCGTAACATCGCCCACACCCAGATAATCGCCGTCACCGACTCCGGGTGTGATCGTGATGATGCCCACCTCTCCCCAGGTGACATTGGTCACCGTCGCCGCGCCATTGCTGAACAGCCCGCCGGCAATCGTGCCGTTGCCCAATACGGGGTTGCTGGTCAATCCCAGGCCTGTGGCCAGCGCGGTAGTCAGCCTTACGCCTTCGGCCGTTGTTTCCTTGCCAAAGTTGGGCGTCGGATTTCCCTGGGCATTCACCGCTGTTGCAGTCAGGGTCATGCTTTCGCCCGCCTTGATGAACGCCGCGCCACCAGCATCGGCCGCGCCCGGATTGGCGCCATTGTCAGCAGTACGCCGGATGCCGGTCACGGTAAATCCCGCCGGTTTCACAACAAAATTGTTGGACACCCCCGCCATGTAATCACCGGAACCATTGATGTTGTGGCGCGCACTCAGCCGCAGCGAACCGACATCGGGATAGTTCAGTGTGAAATTCGCCGTCGAGTCGGCGCCGAAAGTCATCGACTTGGCGGTCCAGGTCGAGACGCCACTGCCGGGATTGGCGGCAATCGCCGTCGAGCCATTGTTGTTGATCGTGACCTGCTGGCCCGTCTGGCAGGCGGCGGGATTCACGCATTGGAAAGCCAGTTCAACATTCACGTCGCCGTTGAACAGCCCTGTGCATACACCGGTGACGGGATCCGCCCTGATCGCCCGCAATGTCTGTGAACCTGAAACAGTACCGGCGGTCTGCGTTGGAACAGCGCTGAACGCAAAACCGGTTGACTGAAAATCCAGACTGCAGGTCTCGATCCCGCCGTTGAAACACAAGGTCGCGGAAGATGGTGCCGGAGAAGTCGTACCGGCACCCAGCACCACGGCGCCTGCCGTGGTTTTGCGCAGTTGGGCCGTCGTCATGCCCCCCGAAAAGCTGATCGTGTCACCACCCAACCATCCCGTTGGCGACAAGGTGGTCGTCACGCTGCCCGTATACTGCGTGGAGCAGCTTGCATCCGCACAGGCTTTAACGGTCACGGTGGCCGGCTCGCAGGTCAGTCCGGTTCCGTTGTGTTCGATGCGGACATGGCTGAATGCAATCGCGCACGGACGCGTGATGTCGCGAATGGCGATGACCTCTGAATCCGTAAGCACTTGGTTATAGATGCGCACCTCGTCGAGTTGCCCGTTCAGGTAGCGGATGGTCCCGGCGCCCGAGACTTCGACTCGGCCCAGGCTGGCAAACGCCGTGCCGACAACCCCGGTGTCCACCGTGCCGCTCGCGCTCAGCGCACCGTCGACATAAATCCGGGCCGCGCCGGTGGTCGAATCACGGGTCAGCACCACATGCCGCCAGAGGCCGTTGTTGATCGCCGCGGCGGACTTCACCGAGGTGCCGTCACCCTTCTGGACTCCGATGTGGCCCGTGCTGTCGAGGAAGCCCCAGAAAATGTCATCGCCTCCGCCGCTCTGCTCGACACCGGTCACGCCCGGTGCCTGCCATGCGGTGTCATTGCCGGTTTGCGTGGTCCTGATCCAGAATGCGAGGCTGGCCGTGGCATTCAGTTCATTCGACAGTCCGTTGATCTGGATATAGCGGGAACTGCCGTCCAATTGCGCGCCATTGCACACCTGCGCCGGCACCGGCGTTGCCCCACCCTGCGCAGTACCGTTGAGTCCGTTACCGCTGGAATCCGCCACATCTCCTGCCGCGCTCCATGTGGCTTCGTCGAGCTTGTAATAGGCCCGCGGCACCGGCAGCGTACCACCGCAATACGACAGCGCCGACTGCGGGATGAACTGGAAGCCACCAGTGGAGGGCCCGCTCCAGCTCAGCTGGGCCACCGCGTCGCCGCCGTTTTCGTAAAACTCCATTATCACCGGATAACGCTGCCCGGCGGTCAGCGCGATTGCAGCGCTGTCATCATTGGTCGCCGAGTGATCTGTCCAGTTGTTGATGACCAGATTGCCATCCACATACAGCCTCACGCCATCGTCGCTGCGGGTGCGGAAAGTGTAGTTCCCGGTCACCGGAGCCGTCACGAAACCCTGCCAGCGCACACTGAAATTATTGGCGCCGATGCCTGCAACACCAGGCGTCCCGGCCGCCCAGTCAAAATCGACCGGTCCGTCGATGCGCAAAAATGCATTGCCCGTCAGGTTCATCTGGTCGAAATACGTGCCGCGCAACCCCGGCAGATAGCCGATCTCGGCAAAAAACGTGGTCTGTGAATTGGCTGCAATCACGCCACCAGCCGTGGACATGACATTGTTGACGGTCAGCGTAAAGGACTGCGCCGGCAGTGTACTGGTGGTCAGTGTGACGGTCTGTCCGTCGACCCCGAGCACGGCTGAGGATATTGTGGCGCCGCCGCTCAAGGCGTAATTTGCCGTGTTCTGCGCTGTCGCGGGGGTCACCGGCAGGGAGAAAAACACCTCCACCTGGTTGGTGGTCCCGCATGCCAGATTCGCCGAGACCAGCACCGGCGGCGGCCGTGTGTAGTACACCGTGATCTGGATCTGGTCCACCGTCACCGTATGCGCGCCGCCCGCCGCGCTCGGCTTGGTTGCCGTGAACACCGCACCGAAATTCGCATTATTGATGTCGGCCGGAGTCCAGGTCGTGCCCCAGAGATCCGTCGGACTGCCGTGTATTTCAACCGTGTCGGTAGTCGTGTAGGTGGTTCCCGTGGCCCGGTTTGCACCGACCGCCGTGCCCGCCTTGACCAGGTTCAGCGAATTGTCCCGGCTGCCGCCATTGTTGGTGCTGTTCGATTTTCGTTCGACACGCACTTCAATGCCGTCAATGACCGCACCCGAAGGAATGTTAAACCCGTAGTTCACGCACTGCAGGGGGTCCGAGACAGTACCGTCCACGCTGACCGAGGCATAGGCATTGTTGCTCGATTCAGCCAGTTCCGGTGTCGTCCAATTGGCCCCGGCACCGCCAAGACTGCTGCAGTTAACCTGGCTTTGTGTTTGCGACGATGTATCGTAATAAACGGTGATCTGAATCTGGTCCACCGTCACCGTATGCGCGCCGCCCGCCGCGCTCGGCTTGGTTGCCGTGAACACCGCACCGAAATTCGCGTTGTTGATGTCGGCCGGCGTCCAGGTCGTACCCCAGAGATCGGTCGGACTGCCGTGCGTTTCAACCGTGTCCGTGGTTGTGTAGGTGGTCCCCGTGGCCCGGTTTGCACCGACCGCCGTGCCCGCCTTGACCAGATTCAGCGAGTTGTCCCGGCTGCCGCCATTGTTGGTATTACTCGCTTTCCGTTCAACACGCACCTCAATGCCGACAATGGTGGCCGTTGCCGGAATATCAAAACCGTAGTTCGTGCATTGCAGCGGATCCGTGACTGTGCCATCCACACTGGCTGAGGCATACACATTGTTGCTGGATTCCGCCGATTCAGGCGAGGCCCAGTTGGCGCCGGGGCCCCCGAGACTGACACAGGCCGCTTGCATGTAGGTTTGTGATGCGGCATATGCATTCGCATGCAATGTCAGCCCGACCAACACCAGCATCAATGCAGCCAATGGCCTTTTCGCGACATCGCCCAAGAAACGACGCATGCAGTCCCGCATTAATTGCAGGGCATTGCAACCATCTTTGTAAAATTCCTTCAAATATTTGATTTTATTAATCATTTTTATATTGGCCCGATGGCGGCATTTAATACCCCGCTACAGCCGAATCCGCAAAAACCCGCTGCCTCAGTTCTGCAGATTTCCGGCCCCTGCTATTTCAGAACAGCGGGCGCCGGCATCGTTCCATCGAATTTCAGTTGGTGTTCTCTCGCGTGTAAATCGATTCGTCATTGCTGCGATTGATGCCGAATCGCGCGCGCGCCACCGGATCGCGGGTCGCCGTCGTGCCGCACCACTTGCCGCGCAGATAGGCCTTGTTGCCGGCCGTCGCCGTCGGCGCAAACGCCGGGCATGCGTTCGCGGTGGCTGCGCCGCCAAGATTGACCGCGACATCCACGCTGCCGTTGTTGCCCGCGCCCGGCGCGCTGAGACGTATCGCCGTACGACCGGCCTGCAGGGTGCCGGTCGTGACCGTTGCAGTGGTTTCTCCGGCATTGAGATTGGTCAGGTAATTGCCCAGGCCGACATTGCCCGCAGCCAGCGGTGTGCAGCTGTCATCGACATTGGTGATCCAGAACGTGCCGTTCCAGTATTGCGCCTCGACCGGCATGTTGAGCGGCAGCAGCTGCGAGCCGCTGACGCCGCCCAGCCGCAGGCGGCCATAACGCAGCTGCGTCGTCGGTCCGGTGATCGTGTGGTCATTGACGGCATTGTTGTCGACATCCAGGTCATAAACCGTCGTATACGCCGTCATCAATACGCCATCCGCGTCCGTCGGCGCGATGCCGAACTGAATCTGCGCATACGGGCCGTCGGGCGGATCGTCTGGTGTGGGACGGCCGACCGTCACGCGCGCCGCATTGTTGCCGGTCACGCTCAGCACGCCATTGGCCCATGCCGGTGCAGCGACGGCATAGCCGCCGCTCACGCGCGCCGTCAGCGCCGCGAACGGCGCGACATTGCGCGCGCCGATATCGAAAGCCGTCCTGGCATTGTTCGTACCCGACGCCGTGGGGTCATGTCTGGCATAGCTGCCGGTGTAATTCTGCGTCGTTACGCCCTGCGAATTCAGCGCGGTCAGCGTGAAAGCCAGTGTCAGCGCCTCGTCCATGTAGGTAAAACCGGATGCCGGCGTGCAGGCGGCCACCGCGCGGTTGGTCAGTGCAGCCCCCGACACCGCAAAACGCCTGGGCCTGAAACGGCCGACATAACCCCCGCTGCCTGCGCCGTCAAAGCCGCTGTTGCCGGTGATGTTGACGCCGGCGGTGATGTAGTTGGTGACATTCGCAGCCAGGATGACGTTGCCGGCCTCGCTGTAGCACCAGTCGGTCGGCGTGGCCGTGCCGCCGCTCAGGGCCACGGTTCCCGCGCTGCTGCACAGCGGCGCCGATCCGGCAGGCAATGCCGGTGGAGCGCCGCGCGATACAGTCCCCAGCGCCGTACCCGGCAGGTTGGCACTGGGCGTGACCGTGACCGTCGCCGCAAAGTTCGGCACGGTGCCGTTGTCGGTGATGTTGACACCGGCATCCGGGATGCCGTCATTGTCGGCGTCTTCGCCCGACGCCCATTGAAACGCCGCAACGGTCATCGTGAAATTGTCGCCGGCCGGAACCAGCACGGCGCCGGTCGCCGTGTTCGAATGCGCAATCGGCGTGGCGATGTTGGCGCCGCGGAACGCCAGGCCGAAGGGTCGCACCACGAACAGGTTCGAGGAACCGGCCATCTCGTATCCGGCCACCGCGGCATCGAGGTCATAACGCGCATGCAGCGAAATCTGCCCGGCGTCCGGATAGCTGATGACGATGTCGGCTTCGGAATTGGCATTGAACAGCAGCGGCACGCCGCCACCGGTGGCGTAGTAGGACGCGGCGCCAGAGGCCGCATTGTCATTGCTCGTCGGCAGTGCCGTGGTGACGGCATTGTTGGTGATGCTGACCTGTCGCGCGGCGCAGCTGCCGGGGCTGTTGCATTCCGCGCCCATCTCGACATTGCGCGTCCCTGCCGCGGGAAATCCGGCAACGCAGGCCAGGCTTGCGGTGTCGGTGCGTATCGCCTGCAGGCGCAGTGTCTTGGCATTGAAGCCGGTATTCGACGGTTTGCCCGAGATTTGCGTCGGTATCACATCGTTGCCGTCGGTGATGTTGCGGAAACGGAAACCGGCCTGCGCCATCGTGAACGAAGGATCGTCGGCGGCAATCGCCGCCCCCGAAGTCTCGCTCAGCACGCCGCTGACCGCATTGAAGCCGAAGGTTTCCGAGCTTGTCGCGAGATTTGCATAACGGAAGGACAGATCCACCGAAGTCGAACCTGCTGCAAACGTATAGGTCGCCAGGCCGCTGCCGGCCACGCCCGGCGTCAGCGTGCCGCCGCCGGAAAGGATGCCGATCCAGCTGCCCTTGCCGTTGGTGGTCGACAGATTGAGGGTCAGGCCATTGGCGCTTACCGGCGCATGCGTCGCACTGTGCGCGGTGATGGTGATGGTGTGCGTGTCGCAGGCCACGCCGCTGTTGGCATGGGTGATCGAAAAATGGTTGATGCCGGGACGCAGCGCAAGAATATGGGTGGCGCCGGTATCACTGGCCGGCGGGTTGGAGTGTGTAGCCGTGCGTATGCCGGTTGCGCCTGCGGCCGCGCGCAATTCGTAATTCACTTCCATGGATATGCCGAGATCATTGGTCGGTGTCTCGGAAGACCTGTCCGCAGCCTCGGTCATGCCGGCAGGCGGCGTCCAGGTCGCGCCTGAGTTGGCCGAGTGCGAAGACACCAGCATGGTGTTGGCCACCGTTCCGGTATTGATGTCCGGCGTGGCATGGGTGTACGCAACACCCGTCGCCTGTCCGTTCTCGACCACGATCGGATTGGTCGTGTCGACGCCGGAGAAACTCGTAATGACCCCCACCGCACCCGCATGCACCGGTGTGCCGCCAAAGGTCCAGGTATAACTCGCAGGTTCGCTGCCAGTCGCCACCCGCCGGTAAACCGCCAGGCGGTTGCCAAAGCCGCCGGTACCGCCGCCACCGGTCTGTTCAATCAGACGGATCAAAGTCCAGCCCGCCGGCGGCGTCAGCGTGACGGTGCAGGCGCCGCCGTTGGTATTGCTGCAGGGGCGCACGGTAATGCTGGCAATCATCACGTCATCCGTGATCGTGCCTGCGGGCACGTTGACGGTCAGACTGTCCGGCACAAACGGGGTCGGGCGCAAGGCGAAGGTGATGCCGGCCCAGGAGTCGTTCTGGTTCGCGTTCTGCCGCCACTGCAGCATGCTGACCAGGCCCGCCGTGGCCTGATTTTCATCCGCAAGCCCCACGGCATGGTCGCCGCCCGTGGTGGAATCGTAGGCAGTACCGCTCATGCGCGCAGTAAATCCATTGGCGGTATTGATGATCAGCGCATTGTCGTCGCTGCTTGCCACAGCGGACACCGCCCACGCACCGTTGGTCACCGTGGTTATGGCCGGGGGCGTCCAGTCGCGCACTGCAGCTGAGTTGCCGGTCACATCAGCAACATCGAACGGCGTCGTGGCATCCACGCCCCGCCATACCGCAATCTGTCCAGACATGCCGGCTGCCCCACCCTGCCAGGTGGCCGGCAGCGTTACAGTCGGGTTGGCATCGCCGCCGGCAAGAAACCGGTAGAACGTCATGACCTTCAGGTCGTTGGCGCCCACCTCGCGCAGCGAAGAACTGCGAAGGGTCCACCCCGTTGGCGCAGCCGGCTCAGCAGTATTCGTCGGCCGCCCCGCAACGATGAGCACGGCAAAATCGCCAGCCGCTGTGCCGCCCGGAATGGCGGGCGTTATGCTGGCTCCGGTACCTATGGTCTGCGCACCCGCCGCCACAAAAGTAATCGCGCCGCCACTGCCGCCGGTGCCCGCAACAGAAATGGCATTGGCCGCAGCGCGAAATCCGATTTGTGACTGCGCCGGCAACGCAAGCAACATTCCACAGCACAACAGAAAATATCCGAGACTCTCCCGCAGAATATTGCCTCTCGCGAAAAAATTATATAAGTATATGATTTTAAATAATTTTTTCACGATCCGCACTCATAACGCGGTGCCGCTGCAGTGGGGTCCTTGCATTTCGCCACCGTGACCACCACGCGCCGCTCGACATAACCAGTGGGCGGTACGGTCGGCGCCGCCACGCAGGCTCCCTGATTGCAGGCTGTCGCAGTGATTTCATAAATATGGATGTTGCGGTTGGCTTCGGTCGTGATGCTTTCGTTGCAGCCGATGGTCACCGAGAACCCCGTCAATGAGCCTGCCATCGCGGCGGTGTTGATCACACCCGTGGGACAGGCAGCGAAGGCAGCGGCGCCCGGCGCAATCACATTGTCGGGATCCAGCGCGCGGTAAATCGCCCAGTTGATCCCGGCGCGCGCCGCGTAATACGCGCGCACGCCGAGCACATCGTTCTGCACGGTGTTCTGCTGCAGGCCGGTGAACTTCACCATGAAAGCGCCCAGCGCCGACAGCACGACCAGCAGGAAGATGCCGGTGACGATGCTGAAGCCGCGCATGCGCTTCGACATTGCGCCTGCAGCACCTGCGCCCGGGAGTCGCGTAATGATCATGGCGAATTGCTCACCTGCGCCTGCTGAAAGAGGCGCACACGCTCAACCCCGCCGGGCACGGCACTGGTGATCGGCAGAATGATCGACACCGTTGAAATGCGCTCGCTCAATGCGCCGGGGGCATAAACAAACTGGCAACTGTCGGTGCCGCTGGTCTCGACGTTGGAGGCCAGCACCGCCGTGGTGGCGCCCGCCGGCGGCGCCACCTGCGCAGTGCTGTAGCCATAACCCGAATAGCGGATCAGCTGGCCGTTGGTGCAGCCGTAGGTAACCGGCCCCGTGACCACATGAAAGCGCTTGGCGGGGGACGGTTCGGGAAACTGCTTGGCCGTTATGTTGATGGTCGGCGCTGCAACGCTGGAAAACGCCGTGCGGTTGTCACCGGAATAGGCATTGGAGGTCGTGCCCGTGCTGTAGAGGTTGTACACCACGATCTGATTACCCGCCGCCAGGATCGGCACCGGCCCGAGCACATCGAATTGCGCATCGGCAATGCTGAAATCCAGGATATTGCCCAGGCCGCCGCTGTCGAGTTCGGCGCGGTAACGCCCGCCGCCGCTGGTCTCGATATATTCGACAAACTTGCCGCTGCCATCCACCCGCACGCTGTTGGGCAGCGCCAGCCGCAGATCGCGCGTGATCCGCCGCAGGGCGGTATCTGCTGCATCGCTCAGCGCAGCACGGCGTGCGGCATCGGCATAACCTTCGACCGGCCTGCGGATGAACAAGGCCGTCGCCGCCGCAACGATGGAAGTGATGGCGATCACCACGATCAGTTCGACCAGCGTCACGCCGGCGTCTTTTCGCATCATGCTCATATCAGGGCAGGGCATTGGGCGCATAGCGGGTGCGATAACCGTCCAGGACCACCGTGGTGCCGGGACCAGTCACCGTCACTGTCACGCGCAGGGACAGCGGCCGGCCATTGGCATCCGTCGCCGCGACGGTGGCGCTGGTGGCTGTCAAAGCGGCCGGCGCCACCGCGACCGCGACGTTGTACAAGCCCAGCCCGCCGATGGCTGCGCCGTCCACGCTGCTCGGCACGCCCGCCGCGAGACTGCTGTAATCATTGACATTGTCGTACGGCGTCGTGCCGCTGCCGCGGGTTTCGCCTTCGGCCCCCATGCCTTCCAGGGTAGCGGCACAGCGTGTCGGATCAGCGGCATTCACGGGGCCGGTCGATTGCGCAGTCGCCGCGTTGGCGTCATCCGGATCACAATAGGTGAAGGGCATCGCCAGCACTTCCTCGAGATAGGCCTCGGCAATCGCCAGCGCCTGCTTTTGCACCAGCGGATCGGCGCTGGCGCGGGTCATGTAATTCATCACGCCGAGTATGCCGGCGAGGCCGACGCTGATGATGCCGATGAATACGACCAGCTCCACCAGCGTAAAACCGCAACGCCGCCTGCTGGCACGCACGGCGCCTGTGACGGCCGGCAAATTCGCTGCGATTTCAGTTGGCCGCGACATAACCCGTATTGGCTGTAATGGTGATCTGCCGCGCAGGATCGCCGGCAATGCTGCTGGTGAAAGTGATGGTGACTGCGCCCGCACTTGGCGAGCCCAGGCCATCAAAGCTGAAGTTCACCGGGGTCAGCGTGACGCCGGCCGGGGCCTGTTCCCTGGCTTTGCCGCCACTTACGGGATAATCCAGAAGGTTTGGGTCTGCAAGAGGGCATCCAGCCACATTGGCGGCCATGACTTCGTTCGCGGTGACGCAGACATAAACCGGGCGCCGCCAGGCAATCGCCGTTTTCTGCGCCAGCCGGATCACCGCCACGGACTTGTCGTAAAAACCGCGCGACTCGAAGGTGCTGGCCTGAAAAAAACGCGGCGCAGCAACCGCCGAAATAATCGCCAGTATGCCAATCGTAACCACCAGTTCGACCAGCGTGAATCCCGCGGCTTTCATGGCGACTCCGTATTCGAAAAAACGGGGGTGCGCAGCAACGTACGCTCCCCCGCTTTCAGGCAACCTGATCAACCTCAATCAGGCATGGGCTTAAACGATCAGCAGCCGCCGCCCTTGGTGGCATACGGCGAAGTGGTGGCATAGGTCACCGTGCAGCCCGTCGCAGCCGTCATCGTGAAGGTCGGCGCGGCATAGGTGAAACCGCTGGTGGTGGACAGGGCCGAAGTGATGCCAGCCGTGGTCGGAATGCCGCTGGCTGAGGCCACTGAAGTGCCGCCCATGTTGCAAGTGGCGCCCGAGCTGCCGGCTGCAACCCAGGAAGCCTGGCACAGGGCAACCGCACCGTTGATGGCGCCGACCAGTCCGTCTGCCGCAGCAGAACGTGCGTTGGAGCTCACATCAATAAACCGGGGAATGGCCGTCGCCGCCAGTATGCCCAGAATGGCGATGACGACGATCAGTTCAACCAGGGTAAAGCCGCGTTGCTGTTTCATTTTGTTCTCCTTAACTTTCAGTTTTGAATCCAGTTTCGAAAATTTTCTTGCTTCACTTTTTTGAATGCAAACCTTGTGCCAGGTATCGAGCCAGGGTTTCAACAACCTCCGCCCTTGGTGGCATAGGGAGAAGTGGTGGCATAGGTCACCGTGCAGCCCGTCGCAGCCGTCATCGTGAACGTCGGAGCCGCGTAGGTGAAACCGCTGGTGGTGGACAGGGCCGAGGTGATGCCGGCCGTCGTCGGGATGCCGCTGGCTGAGGCGACCGCAGTGCCGCTCATGTTGCAAGTGGCGCCCGAACTGCCGGCGGCAACCCAGGCGGCCTGACACAGTGCAACCGCGCCATTGATGGCGCCAACCAGTCCGTCTGCCGCCGCAGAACGCGCATTCGAACTCACATTGATGAACCTTGGAATCGCCGTCGCCGCCAGTATGCCCAGGATCGCGATCACGACGATCAATTCCACCAGGGTAAAACCGCTTTGCCGCCCGACCGCGGATTCCTTGCCGACCTGCATCAAAATCTTTTCAGACATCATGTCACTCCACTCCTTGCGTGGCTCCTCAACAAATCTCAGCAACCGGAAGTCACCAGCGCACTGAAGGTCGGCGCCTGGTTTGCTGCGTTGGGCGCCGTATAGGTAAAACTGCAATTCACCGGATCGTTGCCCAGTACCATCATGCGTAATGTGGCGCCTGCGGCGGGGCCGCCCAGCTGGGTGTTATAACCATCGTCGGACGTCGGCCCGGCATTGATACCGGCAGCGGTCACGATGCCTGCGGCATCGGCCGTCGGATAGGCATTGATCATGGTCACATTGACGCCTTCCATCAGCAGGGTCGTCGTGCATTGCGGCACAGTGGCCAGACAGGCCGCATGCGCAAGAGCCGAGGCGCCCTTCATGGCCCCCAGCGCGCCATTCAGCTTGGCCACGCGTGCCTGCACCTGCAGGTTGGCAAAACGCGGCAGCGCCGTCGCGGCCAGAATCGCCAGAATGATGATGACCACGATCAATTCGATCAGGGTGAAGCCGCTTTGCTGACTTTTGTTCATGTGATTTTTCTCACGGATTACTCTGTCCATCTCATTGATATTACAGCAAAAGTGATGCCAGGTTAACCCTTGCATCCTCATGTCCACTGATAGGCCAGGGTCGGCAGGATGGAAACACCGCCGATTCCGCGTATTTCACGCCCGTTCACCGGTATCGCCTGGTAGGTGATTTTCACTCTAAAGCGCAGTTGTTTCATGCTGTTACGCGACTCCGTCACCAGACCGCGACTCAAATTCGCCACATACACCAGTTCTCTTGTCGCGACATCGAAGTACCAGGCGCCGGGCTCGGGCTGCTGCGGGTACTCGCCGCTGTAATTTGTCGGTTTTTCCGACAGCCACAGTGTCGGATTCTCGACTTCCAGCACTTTTGCTTCGCCTTCCCGGCGCTCCAGAATCAGGTTCGCCAGGCGGATCTGCAGCGCCGTTTTGAAGACGCTCAGCGTCTCTTCAAATTTAGCCCGTTCCGCCGCTTCCTGGTAAAACGTCAGGCGGTTCAGGAATATTCCCAGCAGCAGGGAAAGGATCACCGCCACCACGGCCAGTTCCAGCAGCGAAAAGCCCCTTTGCAGTCGCTTCATGCCGTTTACTTTTTGGCCGTCGCCGCGGTTCCCAGGTCCCAGATCGGCAGAAACACGCCCAGCGCCAGTATCAGCACCAGCACCCCCAGCATGATGATCAGGATCGGTTCGATCTGCGAACTGAGGTTTTTCAGGTCGTATTCAACCTCACGCTGGTACATGTCGGCGATTTCACCGGTCAGGTCATCCAGTGCGCCCGATTCCTCGCCGACCGCGATCATCTGCAGCACCACCGGCGTGAACACGCCGGCATCGCGC
Organism: uncultured Bordetella sp.; assembly: GCA_964606765.1. Taxonomy (GTDB): domain Bacteria; phylum Pseudomonadota; class Gammaproteobacteria; order Burkholderiales; family SG8-41. The sequence continues at coordinate 21,272 of CAZSIR010000004.1, forward strand.
GCCGTGCGCAGTATCGACTCGCCGCGCTCCACGCCTTCGCGCATGCGCACGATACGTTGGCTGATATGGCCGTTGTCCACGGTGTTGGCCACCATGCCGAGGCTGGTGGTCACCGGCACGCCGCTGCGGAAGGCCAGCGAAAAACTGCGCGCGAAGCGCGCCAGCGTCGCCTTCTGGATGATCTGTCCGGCAATCGGGATGCGCAGTTTCATGCGATCCCATTGCAGCCCGCCGGCGGCCGTTCTTGTCCAGGCGCGAAAAGCGAAAATGGCCGCAACCAGCGCGGCCAGCATGTAATACCAGTAATCCACCATGAAGTTGGAAAAACTGATCAACGCCCGGGTTATCAGCGGCAGCTGGGCATTCATGCCCGCATAAACCTTGGCAAAGGCCGGAATGACGAAAATATTGATGATGACAATCGCGATCGACATGGTGATGATCACGAACAGCGGATACCTGATCGCGGTTTTCACCTGTTCGCGCATGAATTTTTCGAATTCAATGTGATGGAACAGGCGCAGGAACACTTCTTCCATGCGTCCGGTCTGTTCACCCACGCTGACCATGGCGGTGTAAAACTGGTTGAACACTTCCGGATGGCGCGCCAGCGAAAGGGAGAGTTCGCGTCCCGAATCCAGGCTTTCCCGCAGGTCGCGCACGACTTCGGCGAACGCCGGATTCACCGATGAATCCTCCAGCCCTTTCAGCGCACCCATGATCGGCACACCGGCCTTGAGCAGCGTGTACAGCTGCCGGCTGAAGAGCAATATTTCCGTCGTCTCGATTTTTTTCCTGCCCAGGCCCAGGCTGAGTCCGGACTCTTCGGCTGCGGGCGCCGCGGAAGGCTTGATTTCAAGCGGCACCACCCCCAGCCCAAACAACTGCCCGGCGACCGCGCCGCTGTCCGCGCCCTCCAGCACGCCCTGCACCGGCTCGCCGCGTCCGTTGCGTCCCTTGTAGGCAAAAAACGGCATCCGGCGCTTACTCCGCGAGCTGGCTGCTGACGCGCATGGCTTCTTCCGGAGAAGTCCTGCCCGCCGCCGCCAGCTGTGCCGCATGATGGCGCAGCGTGTGTTTGCCCAGCTGCTGGCGCGCGACCCGGATGAACTCCTGCACGTTTTCCTGGTTCGCGGCCTCCACCACGGGCTTGGTCATTTCCAGCATTTCATAGACCCCCGTGCGGCCGACATAGCCGGTGCCATTGCAATAGGAGCAGCCCTTGCCGTGCTTGTAGGCATGGCCGTCGACCTCGGCGCCCAGCTCGCTGCGCAGGAATTCATGCTCCGTCGGCAGGGGCTGGTAATCCTCGATGCAGCTGTCACAGATGACCCGCACCAGGCGCTGGGCAATCACCAGCTGCAGGGACAGGGCCACCATGTAGCGCGGCGCGCCCATGTCGAGCAGGCGCACCGGCGTGCTGGAAGCATCATTGGTATGCAGCGTCGAAAACACCATGTGGCCGGTCATCGAAGCGCGCAAGCCGGTCTCCACCGTATTCTCGTCGCGCATCTCGCCGACCAGCACCACATCCGGGTCCTGGCGCAGGGCGGCGCGCAAAACGCGGTCGAAAGTCAGTTCGATTTTTTCGTTGATCTGCACCTGGTTGATGCCGGGCAGGCGGTATTCCACCGGGTCCTCGACGGTGATGATCTTGCGCTCTTCGGTGTTCAGTTCGTTCAGCGCGGCATACAGCGTCGTGGTCTTGCCGCTGCCGGTCGGCCCGGTGACCAGCACCATGCCGCTGGGACGGTGGATGACCTCGCGCACCTTGGCCAGCATTTCAGCGGGGATGCCGATGTTGTCTAGGCCGAGTATGCCGCTGCCCTGGTTCAGCAGACGCATCACCACCGACTCACCGTACTGCGTGGGCATGGTCGAAATCCGCACGTCCACCGCGGCGTTGCGGATTTTCACCGCAAAACGTCCGTCCTGCGGCATGCGTTTCTCGGAAATATCCAGCCCCGACATCAGCTTGAGCCGCAGCACCACTGCCGAGGCAATCTTGGAATCCGTTTCCGTCTGCAGATGCAGCACGCCGTCAATGCGGAAGCGGATCTGCAGCTTTTTTTCCTGTGGTTCGATATGGACGTCGGAGGCCCGCGCCTGGGTCGCGTCCTCGAATACGGTCTGCAGCAGCTTGACGACGGGCGCTTCTTCGGCGCCCGGCGAAGTCGTCAGGGCGCCAAAATCGGCCACCACGGCATCGCCCATGTCGGCACCCAGCTCCTGGGCGAGGCCGGTGATCTGCTCGGTGCGCCGGTAACTGCGGTCGATTGCGCGCAGCAACTCGCCTTCGGTGACCACGGCAAGTTCGATTTCCCGTTTCAGCAGCCGCGTGATCTCGTCATAGGCGTTGAGATCCGTCGGATCAGCCATGGCCACGGTATAGGTCTGACCCTTGTCTTCCAGCACAATGGCGCGGAAGCGGCGGGCCTGGGTCTCCGGCAATCTGGCGACCACGTCGCGCTTGAAGTTGTAGTGCTTGAGGTCGATATAGGCGGCGCCGAGCTGGCGGGCCAGCGCCTTCGAAATCTGCTCCTCGGTGATGATTTTTTTCTCGATCAGCACATTGCCGAGACGGCGCCCGGTCTTTTTCTGCTCATCGAGACAGGCCTTCAATTGCTCTTCGCTCAGCAGTTTTTGCTGGACCAGCATGTCGCCGAGGCGGATTTTTTCAGGACGGGCCATTCAGTTTTCGCTCAAAATGGGAATGAAAACGGGGAAAACAGGAAACAGACGGCAAACAAGCAGGAAACACCGATAAAACACGGCCCTTGCCTGCAAGACCACTGGTTCCATGCAATCCCTGTGCCATCAATTGACGCCGGACCTGCCGTCACGCGTATTACGCATGTTATTGATAATTAAGGATATCCTGTTAGGCCCCGGATGACAACCCGCCCACGCCCCGGCAACGGTGTCTGATGTTCGACATCGTTCTCTACGAACCTGAAATCGCGCCCAACACCGGCAATGTGCTGCGGCTGGCCGCCAACACCGGTGCACGGCTGCATCTGGTGCGCCCGCTGGGCTACACGCTTAATGACAGGACCCTGGCGCGGGCAGGACTGGATTATGCGGAGCGAACCACGCTGACCCTGCATGACGACTGGGCCCGTTGCTGCGGCCATTTCCGGCAGCGAAGGATGTTCGCCATCAGCACCCGCGGCAGCACCCGTTACGACGCCCCGCGGTTCATGCCCGATGACGTCCTGGTGTTTGGCCCGGAAACCCGTGGCTTGCCCGGGACAGTGCTGGAGACATTTCCCGAAAGCCATCGTCTGCGCCTGCCGATGCGCGCCGGCAATCGCAGCCTTAACCTGTCCAATGCCGTCGCCGTCGTGGTTTACGAAGCCTGGCGCCAGTGCGGATTCAGCAACGGCGTTTAGAGATTCGGACGGATTTCAGCGGCCGTGCCGCGATGGCCCTGCATGCTCGGGTTTGGCGTCGCGCGCAAGCAATTCACGGACCACATCCGCCGCGCTGCGCGGCTGTTCCAGCACCCTGCACACGGCGTCGGTAATCGGCATGTCGATACCGCGGTCGCGGGCGCGGCGGCTGACCTCGCCCGCGGTGAATACGCCTTCAGCCACGTGGCCGAGGCCGGATTGCGTTGCCGCCGCATCTTCGCCGCGCGCCAGCGCCAGGCCGACCCGGCGGTTGCGTGACAGGTCACCCGTGCAGGTCAGCAGCAGGTCGCCCACACCGGAAAGCCCCATGAAGGTCTCCGGACGCCCGCCGAGGGCCACACCGAAACGCGTCATTTCCGCGAGGCCGCGGGTGATCAGTGCTGCGCGCGCATTGAGCCCGAGGCCCAGACCGTCACACACGCCGGCTGCAATGGCAATCACGTTCTTCACCGCTCCGCCAACCTCGACCCCGATCACATCATCATGCGAATACACGCGCAGCGCCGGTCCATGCAGTGCCTGGGCCGCGGCTGCCGCCATGGCGGAATCCGCCGCTGCCAGCGTCAGCGCCGCGGGCAGACCGGCCGCCACCTCCTGGGCAAAACTGGGACCGGACAAAACGGCGCCGCCCGCCATGCCCGACTCTTCGGCAAAAACCTCATGCGGCAAACGCGCTTTCGGGCGCTCGAATCCCTTGCACAGCCAGATCACGGGCGCAGTACAGCGCAGCTCGCGCACCGCGCGTAATGTACTGCGCAATCCGGCCACCGTGACGGCAATGATCAGATAACGGCTCCCACGGATGGCGCGCTCAAGGTCGGCCTCGATTTGCAGTCCTGGCGGAAATGCGCAGCCGGGCAGGTAACGCTGATTGCTGCGGCCGGAACGCATGGCCTCCACCAGCGCGGCATTGCGCGCCCAGAGCGTCACGGCATGACGCGAAGCCAGATTGATGCCGAGGGCGGTGCCCCAGGCGCCGGCGCCAAGTACGGTGATGTTCATCTTCGGCGGCTCGGCAGTGAACGTCAAAAGCAGCGGTAGCGGTCAACCGCCCCAGACATCGCTTGCGCGCACATAACCCGTGACGCCATCACGATGCCTGACGTGGATCCAGCCGGCGCTGCCGCCTTCCACCACCTCCAGCAGCAGGTCGCGCTGGGCCTCAAAGGCCGCCGGCGCATCATCAGCCGGTTTCTGCCTTACGGTGGCCACCGTCTTCAGCAGCACGCTGCGCGCGTTGTCCAGCGACTTTGATTCCGCCCAGCTCAGTGTTCCCGCGGCATCACGGACCTTCACCCAGCCCTCGACCTGCACCACCACTTCGAGCGGATACCCGCGGTTGACGATGAACAGCTTGCGCCCCTTGACCGAGGGGGCATCGTAGAGCACCACTGCCGCATCGGCTGCCGAGCGGAAATCGGCTGCGCCGGCAAGCTGCGCCTGGCCGAGCACCAGCAGCAGCGGGATGGTCAGGGCGCGAAGCACGTTCATGCGGTCAGTTCGGCGCCCCGGCCTTGGCCGCATGCTCCTGCTGCAACTGGCGCAGGCGCTCCTGATAGGCCGCATCGAAATTCATGTGCTGCAGCAGCACCGGCGGAAAACCCGCGCGCGCCATCAGTCCGGACACGGCTTCGCGCGCATAGGGCAGCAGGGTGTTGGGGCACAGCACGCCGAGCACCGCGTCCAGTTCCTGCGGCGGCAGGTTGACGATCTGGAAAATCCCCGCCTGGGCCACTTCGATCAGAAACACCGTTTTTTCCTTGAGTTTGGCCGTCACCGTCACCGTCAGCACGGCTTCGAAAAGCCCGGACTGCTCAAGGGGGACCGCGCCGTTATGCACGCTGATTTCAATCTGTGGCGTGTCGCGCTCCATGAAAATCTGCGGCGCATTGGGAATTTCCAGCGACATGTCCTTCAGATAAATCTTCTCGACGCCAAACTGCGGTTGCTGCTGTTCACTCATTGCCGGAATTCCCCGAAACGTTTCTGATATGGACTCAGGATGCAAGCAGCGGATCCAGCCCGCCGGCGCGATCCAGTGCGGCGAGGTCGTCGTAACCGCCGACATGCGTATCCCCGATGTAAATCTGCGGCACGGTCCTGCGCCCCGTTTTTTCCATCATCTCGCTGCGCTGCGCCGGGTCGAGATCGACGCGGACCTTGTCGATTTGCGCGCCCTTGCTTTGCAGCAGCCGTTCCGCCATCTGGCAGAACGGGCAGACTGCGGTGGTGTACATGCGGACCCTGGCCATGGCGCTTGACTCCGTACTATCTTTTTTCGAGCGGCATGCCGGCCTGTTCCCAGGCCCCGATGCCACCATGCAGGCAAACCGATGCGTTGAAACCGTTGCGGCGCAGAACCTGCACGGCGGCATCAGAGCGCATGCCGCTGCGGCAGGCGACGATGATGGAACGTTCCTTGAATTTTTCCAGTTCCTTCAACCGTTCGGCCAGCTGTTTCTCCGGCACGTGCCGCGCACCGGCAATGTGGCCCGCCTCGTACTCGCCGGTATCGCGCACATCAATCACCAGCGCATCCTTGCGGTTGATCAGCTGGACGGCTTCGGTCACGCTGACCTCGCGGCCGGCGCGAAAGGGGCGCATCACCAGCGGCCACAGCAGCATCGCACCGGTGGCGATCGCGCCGCCGAACAACATCATGTTGAACGGATTTTTCTGCAGAAAGACAAAAAAAGCTTCGAAGGAAGGCATTATTTACCACCAGGAACGTGAGCTGCGGATTCTATCAGAGGACGGAAACGCTCTGGATGTTCTCGGAAAAGGTTCTCCAGTTCATGATTGAACTCGGGAGGGGCGGCCGGATAAACCCGCCGCAATCGAGCCAAGAGGGCCTGTGCCTCTGAAGTGCGATTGGCCAGCACCAGCAGCAGCACTTGCCGATAAAGTAAAACCAGCCTTGGAGTGAACCGGATCACCCGCGCATTCAGCAACAGCCGGCCCGGGAGATTTTCCTCAGTAACGGCCCATGGGAAGGCGGCAACCAGTTCGACGTAAGGGACCAGTATGGCGTTCTGGTAGAGCCGCGCCACCAGCGCCTGGGTATCGACGCTCCGGGACCGGTTGCCTGAAGGCTGAAGCAAGGCCTGAAGCTGGCGGTAGTCCCCCCACAAAATCGCAAGATTGAAGGTCCCGACCAGTATCACTGCCGTGGTAAATACTCGACCCACCTTCGCCAACTGAGGAACAAAAACCGGCCCCGCTCCAATTCCCAGCAGCAATGCCGCAATTCCAAGAAAATATGCATACCAAAGGGGGTACTCCAGCATGCTGTGTATCCCGAATACACCCATTGTCGCCAGCAACCACCACTGACCGGCATCGGGACGAATCCGCAGCACGGTGGCAATCCACACCAGCAGCGGGGCCAGAACAAGCGCCAGGCCAAGCACTCCGGTCTCCACAAAAAGCTGCAGCAGCACGTTATGCGCATTGTTGAAAAACACCGGCGGCCCAATTCCGCCGGGCTCGGCTATAAAATTGAAATACTGTTCGGCAAATGCGCCCCAGCCGACCCCAAAAAAAGGATTTTCCAGCGCAATCGACCAAGCGGCCCTCCAGAGACCGATGCGATCCGAAACGCTGTCTGCGCCGGAAAAGAGACGCTCAATGGCGGTAACCGTTGCCCGTTCCGGCGGCTTGAGCAAGCCCGCACCAACCGCAAGCTGCATTGCGTAATGCATTATCAGAAAAACGCCCGCCCATAAAAACAAGCGCCGCGCAGCACGATCTTCCGACCCCGACCGCAACCAGAATGCACATCCAAACGCTGTGAGCATATACAGCCAGGGGCTGCGCGACCCCGACACGCCCAGCACAAACAACAATGGCAAAGCACAAACAACCGCGACCGGGAGTGGCAGACGATTACGGCTGTGCAGATAGGCCAGGCTTAGCAGGCCCAGGGTCGTATAGGTGGCGAAGTGATTCGCTTGCGCCATATTGCCGAATATCGCAGCACCCTGCAGGCGAACGACAAAATCGTTCAACGGTGTTATCACGTTGAAATACTGTATCAAGCCAACCGTCGCACTCAGCAAGGCCCCTGTCATGAGGCTGGCAGCCACAACAGTAGTGACATTCTCCAAACCGCTGATCCGCACCAGCGCCCTTGCCGCAATCACCAACAGACCGGCCCAGACCAGATACAGAGCCCCGGTCAGCGCATGGCCGAAATAAGGGGACCAGCCCATTGCACCATGCACGACCACCAGAAGTGCGAGCCCGAAAGGCGAAAGCGCAACCCAAGGCACTTCGGCGGCAATCCAAGCCCGGCGATCGAGCATCACGACCATCATTCCCAGTCCTGATGCAAATGCCAGCCACTCGCTATAAAACGACGTCAGCGGAAAATTATGAAATGGCTGCAGGAACGGGGTTATGCATAGAAGCGCGATACAGACCAGGCTGGCGTAAACCAGCGGACCGCGCGGCGGAATCGGATTCAAGACAAGCTTCTGCGGCAGGCGTTGCAGAATGCGCAATTCGCCTCTGCCAGCCCGGGACATGCCAAGCGTTCAATCATTGATGCCTTTGCTGCCGCCCAAGCGAGTGGAAATGAATTAGAATTATACTGCACTGCTTTTTTCTGAAAAATTCAATTAAATCATGAAGATAACACCCGTACTGCTGGTCATCCTCGATGGCTTCGGCCATCGCGAGGCCTGCGACGACAATGCAATCTGCCAGGCGCGCAAACCGCACTGGAATTTTCTCTGGAAAACCGCGCCGCACACGATCATCGATGCTTCCGAGAAATGGGTCGGCCTGCCCGCGCAGCAGATGGGCAATTCCGAAGTCGGCCACATGAACATCGGCGCCGGTCGGGTGATTTATCAGGACTACACCAAGATCGAACACGCGATCGAAACCGGCGAGTTTGCCTCCAATGCCGTGCTGAATGCCGCCATCGACAAGGCGCGCAACGGCGCATTGCACGTGCTCGGTTTGCTGTCGCCCGGTGGGGTGCACAGCCACGAATCGCAGATCCACGCCTTGCTTGACCTTGCTGCAAAAAAAGGCGCAAAACAGGTCCATGTTCACGCTTTCCTCGACGGCCGAGACACGCCGCCGCAGAGCGCCGGGGCCTCCCTCTCCGCGCTGGAGGACAAATGCCGGACGCTGGGCAATGCGCGAATCGCGTCGATCTGCGGCCGCTACTTTGCAATGGACCGGGACCAGCGCTGGGAGCGCATGCAGCCGGCCTACGAGTTGATCACCGATGGCGCCGCGACCCATTCCGCGCCGGATGCACTGTCCGCCCTGAAAGCCGCCTACGCGCGCGGTGAAACCGATGAGTTCATCAAAGCCACGGTGATTGCCGCACCGGGCGCGCAACCCGCGCGCATGAACGACGGCGATACGGCGGTCTTCATGAATTTCCGTTCGGACCGCGCACGCCAGCTGACCGCCGCCCTGACCGACCCCGGATTCAGCGGATTCGCCCGCAAGCGCATCCCCGGACTGGCTTACTACTGCACCCTGACCTGCTACGGCGAGGATTTCGCGCACATCCCAGCGGCATTCGGTCCGCAGCAGATCCGTGAAGGTTTTGGTGAATACCTGGCGCAGCAGGGACTGCGCCAGCTGCGCATCGCGGAAACGGAAAAATACGCCCACGTGACCTACTTCTTCAACGGCGGCGTGGAAACGCCGTACGCCGGCGAAGACCGCGTCCTGGTGCCCTCCCCCAAGGTCGCCACCTACGACCTGCAGCCCGAGATGAGTGCGCGCGAAGTCACCGACAAACTGGTTGCGGCAATCCAGGCGCGCAAATACGACGCGATCGTGTGCAATTACGCCAATGGCGACATGGTCGGGCACACCGGCAACCTGGCCGCCGCCACCCGCGCCATCGAGGTCCTCGATGAATGCATAGGCCGCATCGTCGAAGCCATGCGTGAAACCGGCGGCGAAGTGCTGATCACCGCCGATCACGGCAATGCCGAGACCATGCGCGACGAAGAGTCGCAGCAGCCGCATACCGCCCACACGCTCAATCTGGTGCCCCTGCTCTATGTCGGCCGCAAGGCGCGCATGGCCGAAGGCGGCGCGCTGCAGGATGTGGCGCCCACCCTGCTGGCGATGATGGGCCTGCCCAAACCTGCCGCGATGACCGGGCGCTCACTGCTCGATTTTGCGTGACCGGCATCCCGCGCCCGATACCCGCGCTGCTGGTTTTCCTCCTGCTGCTGCCGGCCGCAGCCGGCGCCGCGACATCGCCGCAGGCGGCAAAAGATTTGCGTGAAGAACAGGCGCGCGAACAACGGCGCGAACTGCGCGAGCGTATTTCCACGCTGCAGAAAAAACTTGATGCCGCCGAGGAAACCAGGAACGAGGCCTCGGATGCGCTGCGCGAATCCGAGCAGGCGATCTCCGAGGCCAACCGCGAACTGCGCCTGCTGAATGCCCAGGCCCGCGAATCCGGCGCCAAACTCGGCGCACTGCGCAAATCATCCCAGGAAACCGGCCAAAAACTGGCCGCGCAGCAGGATCTGCTGGGCCGCATGCTGCGCCAGCAGTACCTGCAGGGCCAGTCGGATGCGCTGCGCCTGACCCTGGGTCGGGAAGACCCGAACGAAATGGCGCGCCAGCTGCGTTACCTGGCCTATGTTGCTGGCGCCCGCGCCCAGCTGGTCGAGGGCCTGCGCGGGAATCTGCGCGAAATCGACCGTCTTCAGTCGGAAATGGCCGAAGAAGCCGCGGCAATCGCGCGCATCGCCGCCGCGCAGACGGCCCAGAAAAAGCGCCTGGAACAGGAAAAACGCAGCCGCGCGGCCGTGCTGTCGAAAGTGTCGCGCGACATCCGTGTCCGGCAGCGTGAAATGCGCGGCCTGCAGGCCAACGAAAACCGTCTGACGCGTCTGGTCGACCAGCTGGCAAAACTGGTGGTGCGCAAGCCGGCGGCCGGTAACCGGCCGCGCATTGACGCAGTGCCGTCCAGCCAAAGTGACGGCAGTCCCTTCGCGGCGCTGCGCGGAAACCTGGCTTTGCCGGTGCGCGGGGAACTTGGCGGCCGGTTTGGCAGTCCACGTGCAGACGGGGGTGTAACCTGGAAAGGACTGTTCATCGCTGCCAAACCCGGAGAAGACGTTCGGGCGGTGGCCGGCGGCAGGGTGGTCTATGCCGACTGGTTGCGCGGCTTCGGCAATCTGTTGATTGTGGATCACGGTGACAGTTACATGACCCTCTATGCCAATGCGGAAGCACTGCTGAAACAGGTGGGGGATCTGATCCGTGGCGGCGATGCCATCGCCACCGTCGGCAACAGCGGCGGCAATCCGGAATCGGGTTTATACTTTGAAATGCGTCATGAAGGCCGGCCTTTCGACCCTTTGAACTGGGTCAAACTCCGTTAGTTTTTCTGTCGTCGTCGCATCATCGCCAGGGCCGTAATTTTTTAGCCGCAATCCGCGGCAGGAGCATCAAATGCGCAGCAAATTCAGTCAGGCAGGGCTGGTCATCGGTGGCGTTCTGATCGGCGTCGCCATCAGCCTCAATTATTCGGCCATCGCCCAGCGCGGAACCACGGCCGCGGCAGTACCGTTGCCGATCGAGGAGCTGCGCGCCTTCACCGAAGTTTTCGGGCGGGTCAAAAGCGATTACGTCGAACCGGTTGAAGACAAAAAACTGATCAGCGAGGCCATCAACGGCATGCTGACCGGGCTGGACCCGCATTCCGCCTACCTTGACCAGGAGGCGTTCCGCGAACTGCAGGTCGGCACCCAGGGCGAATTCGGCGGCCTCGGCATCGAAGTCGGGATGGAAGACGGTTTCGTGCGCGTGGTGTCGCCGATTGATGATTCCCCCGCCTCGCGCGCCGGCGTCAAGGCCGGTGACCTGATCGTCAAGCTCGATGAAACTTCGGTCAAGGGCATGACGCTGGGCGACGCGGTCAAACGCATGCGCGGCAAGCCCAACACGCAGATCGTGCTCACCATCGTGCGCAAGGGCGAAACCAAACCCATCGTGGTTACCCTGACGCGCGCTGTCATCAAGATCCAGAGCGTCAAATCCAAGCTGCTTGAGCCCGGTTACGCCTACATGCGCGTCAGCCAGTTCCAGGAACACACCGGCGACACGCTGGCGCGCGCGATTGAGAGCCTGTTCAAGGAAAACAAGGGCCCGATGAAGGGCATGGTGCTCGACCTGCGCAACGATCCGGGCGGCCTGCTCAACGGCGCGGTCGCGGTATCCGCCGCGTTCCTGCCGAAAGAGGCATTGGTGGTCTACACCGATGGCCGCACTGAAGACGCCAAGATGAAACTCAATGCCATCCCCGAGCATTACCTGCGCGGCCGCAGCAAGGAAGATTTCCTGAAACGGCTGCCTGCCGAAGCCAAGACCGTGCCGCTGGTGGTGCTGGTCAATGGCGGCTCGGCATCGGCCTCGGAAATCGTCGCCGGCGCGCTGCAGGATCATGAGCGCGCGGTGGTCATGGGCCAGCAGACCTTCGGCAAGGGCTCGGTGCAGACCATCCTGCCGCTGGGCAACAACACTGCGATCAAGCTCACCACCGCGCGTTATTACACGCCGAAGGGACGCTCGATCCAGGCCAAGGGCATCACGCCTGACATCCCGCTGGACGAATTCGCCACTGATCGCGCCGCCCTGAAACTGCGCGAGGCCGACCTCACCAAGCATCTCGGTGAAAGCGCCGCGGTGGAAACGCCCGCCGAAAAAGCCCAGGCCGCCGCCAAATCGGCGCAGAAATACGGCTTCACCCCTGCGCCGCGGCCCAAGGATGTCGATGAAAAAACCCTGCGCCCCGAACCCGGCGCCATTGTTTCGCCGAACGATTACGAACTGAACCAGGCGGTGGCATTCCTCAAAAGCCGCGGCGTCGGCAAAACCAACTGAGCGGGATCATTTCAATGCAACGCCCGGCCCTGCCGGGCGTTGTTGTTTACAGCGGACGTAGCGGATAGATTCGGGCCATGGACGACCATCAGCTGTTGCGTTACAGCCGGCATATCCTGCTGCCGGAAATCGGCATCGAAGGCCAGCAGCGCCTGCTCGATGGCCATGCGCTGCTGATCGGCGCCGGCGGCCTCGGCTCCCCTGCGGCGCTGTATCTGGCCTCTGCCGGCGTCGGCACCTTGACGATCTGCGACGGCGACACCGTCGACCTCACCAACCTGCAACGCCAGATCGTGCATCGCGAGTCGGCGGTCGGCACAAAAAAAACCGACTCGGCGCGGGACACGCTGCAAGGCATCAATCCCGGCATCCGCATCCAAACAGTGGCTGAACGTGTCGGCGGTGAACGGCTGCGGTCACTGGTGGCCGCCGCCGATGTGGTGCTCGACGGCAGCGACAACTTCGCGACCCGCCATGCGGTCAACCGCGCCTGCGTGGAGGCGCGCAAACCCCTGGTGTCCGGCGCCGGCATCCGATTTGACGGACAGCTCGCGGTATTCGACCTGCGGCGTGCGGAATCGCCGTGTTATGCCTGCCTGTTTCCGGAGTCCGGGGAAATGGAGGAAATGCGCTGCGCGGTGATGGGCGTATTTGCGCCACTGGTCGGCATCATCGGTGCGATGCAGGCCGCCGAGGCGCTGAAAATCCTCTCCGGCGCCGGTGAACCGATGAACGGACGCCTGCTGCTGCTCGATGCACTGGACATGGGCGTACGCACCATCAATCTGAAAAAGGATCCTGCCTGCGCCGTCTGCGCCGCGCCCTAGGCGCTTGAGTGCTTGCTGCGCCCGGGTGCCGGAGCGCCGGCGCCCCGCCCTCAGGTCTGCGTCATGTCGAGCGAGTCCCCATCGGCCGCGGATGCATCCCCCGCCGCCACCGGCGCGGCAGTGGTCCCGCTGATCAGCGCATCAAGATCGCGCGCCACCTTGTCCAGATCCGGCGCGTTGCGGCTGATCATCTGCAGCAGCAGGCGCGACGGAAAATCAGCCAGCGTTTCGGCATGGTTGGAGCGTATGCGGGAGGCGCTTTCCAGCGTCGGCCGGACATGGGTGAATTTGAATCCGGCTTTTGAATTTTCGATCGAATCGATGATTGCCAGCTGCGCCCGCGCCACGCCGATCATCAGTTGCGCAAGCTGCTCGTTGTTTATTTCCGCCATGATGTTCTCCTCGACTTGTATGAATGCTCAGGCAAGCACGCCTTCCATCAGCTGCTTCCACTGCCGCTGCCAGAATTCCGCCGGGTCGCGCCTGAAGCCGCTTTTTGCGTACTGGTGCCAGCGCCCCGCGACAAAACTCATCAGGATGTTGGCCTGCGCCGTGAGGTCGACGTCCTCGCCGATTTCCTTCTGTGTGACGGCGAACCGCAGCGCCTGCTTCAGCGCAGCCTCGATGCGGTCATGAATCTGGTTGATGCGGGACTGCAGCGCATCGTCTTCGGTGACCAGCGCATCACCGATCAGCACCCGTGTCATGCCGCGGTTTTTCTGCGCAAAACCCAGCAGCATGGTCATGATGGACTCGGCCTGGCGCAATCCGCTCTGCTCTTCGCTGGTGATGCGGTTGATCAGCGTGAACAGCGTCTGCTCGACGAAATCGATCAGGCCGGAAAACATGTCGGCCTTGCCCTTGAAATGACGGTACAGCGCCGCCTCGGAAACCTCGATGCGCGCAGCCAGCGCCGCCGTGGTGATGCGCTCCGCCGACGGTCCTTCCAGCATTTGCGCCAGGGTCTGCAGAATCTGTGTCTTGCGTTCGCCGCTGCGTGCCATGCGTTTCCTCAGTACAGGTTTGCCGTGTGGCTGGACAACCGGGCTATGCCGTCAACGCGGATGTCGACATACGCCGGGGCGCGATCCGCTTTCGATATCCAGACTGTTTTCATGCCGAGCTTTTTTGCGGTGCGCAGATTGTCCAGTGAATCTTCGACCATGATACAGCGCCGCGGCCGCAGGTGATTGGCGCGGCACAGGCGCAAAAAACCGTAAACATCGGGTTTGGGGCGGAAATGCACGCGCTCAATCGTGAACAGCGCATCGAACAGATCGCTGATGCCCAGCACGCGCAGCACCGCCTTTGCGTAATTCACCGGCGCGTTGGAAAACACGAATTTTCGCCCCGGCAGGCGGCGCAGGGCATGACGCAGCAGCGGTTCACGCACCACCATGCGCCGCAAATCGGCAAACTGGTGGGTATGGTGGAGGAAATGCCCGGGATCGGTGCCGTGATGGCGCATCAGGCCGAGCAGCGTTGCGCCATAGCGCTGCCAGTAATTGCGCCGCAGTTCGCCCGCCGCCGCCTCGTCGAGCTGCAGGTGCTGCTGCAGATAGGCCGTCATCGCGCGGTTGATGTGCGGAAAGATGTGCGGCGTCGCATTGTGCAGGGTGTTGTCGAGATCAAAGATCCACGCGACATCGCGGGTCATGGCGCCGGCATTCCGGTCAACGGCGCTTGATCAGCGTGCCAACGCCTTCATCCGTCAGGATTTCGAGCAGCAGCGCGTGCTCCACCCGGCCGTCGATGATGTGACAGGTGTTGACGCCGTTTTTCACCGCATCCAGCGCCGAGCCGATCTTCGGCAGCATGCCGCCGTGGATGGTGCCGTCGGCGAACAGTTCATCCACCTTGCGCGCGGTCAACCCGGTCAGCAGCTTGCCGTCCTTGTCGAGCACGCCGGCGGTGTTGGTCAGCACGATCAGCTTCTCGGCCTTGAGTATCTCGGCAACCTTGCCCGCCACCAGGTCGGCATTGATGTTGTACGACTCGCCATTGGCGCCAACGCCGACCGGCGCGATCACCGGGATGAAATCCTCGGTATGCAGCAGGTTGACGATCGCCGGATCGATGCTCTCCACTTCGCCGACCTGGCCGATGTCGACCATCTCGTCGCTGCCGGGCGAGCCGCGCACCTTCATCTTGCGCGCGCGGATCAGTCCGCCGTCCTTGCCGGTCAGGCCCACGGCCTTGCCGCCGTTGCGGTTGATCAGGTTGACGATGTCCTTGTTGACCTGGCCGCCCAGCACCATTTCAACCACATCCATGGTTTCGGCGTCGGTGACACGCATGCCCTGGATGAATTTACCCTTCTTGCCGACGCGTTTCAGCAGATCGTCGATCTGCGGGCCGCCGCCGTGCACGATCACCGGATTCATGCCCACCACCTTCAGCAGCACCACGTCGCGCGCAAAACCCTCCTTCAGCGCGGGATCGGTCATGGCGTTGCCGCCGTATTTGACGACGATGGTCTTGCCGTGAAAACGCTGGATATAGGGCAGGGCCTCGGCGAGGGTCTTGGCTTTGCTGGCGGCTGTATTGGCGGAGAGTGACATGCGCGTGAACCGTGATCAGAGGGTCGGAATGGACACAAAGCGGCAAATGTAAGGGTTCACTCATTCTACCTGACGACAAAAAAAGCGGCAGGCCTTTCGACCCGCCGCTTTCCCGGCACGCATGAACCCGCGCTGCGCGCCCTGACCCGGACAGCCCTTGCTCAGTTGATCGACAGGCGCCGCGCCGTGGCCACCGCCTTTTTCGGCAGCGTCAGTTCCAGCACGCCATCGGCATACCTGGCCACCGCCTTGTCTTCATCAACCGCCTGGCCCAGCGTGAACGCGCGGTAAACCTTGCCGTAATGGCGCTCGCTGCGCAGCACGCGTTCGCCTTCGCGGACTTCGCGTTCATTGCGCGTTTCCGCGCCGATTGCAATCTGTTCGCCATCGATGGTGACCTGGATGTCTTCTTTTTTCACGCCCGGAATCTCGGCGTGCACGATGTAGCTGCCTTCATCTTCGCGCACATCCACGCGGAAGGACTGCGCCGTCTGCGGCGCGCCTTCAAAAGCCACCGGGCGCACAAAAAAACCGCGCAGGAGGTCGTCAAAGGAATCGTCGAACGGGGTAAAGCGGGTAACATTCAGCATGATGTCTCCTTCAATTGATTGCGGCGCCTTGCGCCAGTGATTCGAATATGGGTGTCTCCGGAATGATTTCAAGGGTTTGGGAGCGCAACCCGGGGAATCATCTTAACTAATTGATTTTAAAGGATTTTATTTGCCTTCGGAAACCGGCGCGCCCGCTGCCGATGCGGCAGCGATCGAACGCGAACGCGCTTACCTGCTGCGTTATGCGCGGCTGCAGCTGCGCAATCCGGCACAGGCGGAAGACGTGGTCCAGGAAACCCTGCTTGCCGCCATCGAAGGTCTTGCGCGTTTTTCCGGCAAGTCAACGCTGCGCACCTGGCTCACCGGCATCCTCAAGCACAAGATCATCGATCATCTGCGGCGCACTGCGCGCGAACAGCCGCTCACCGGCAGCGGTGATGACCGCTCGGAAGCCGACGCCATTGATGCGCTGTTTGCCGATGACGGCCACTGGCGTGAATTTCCCTCGCAGTGGGCCAATCCCGATGCGGCGCTGGAAAACAGCCGCTTCTGGGCCGCCTTCGAGCTGTGCACACAGCGCCTGCCTGAACGCACCGCACGCGTGTTCATGATGCGCGAAATCATGGACATGCCGACGGAGGCCATCTGTAAGGAACTCGATATCACCGCGACGAACTGCTGGGTCATGCTGCACCGTGCGCGCCTGACCCTGCGCGAATGCCTGGAACTGCAGTGGTTCGGAAAGACCAAGCAATGATCCCCAGCTGCAAACACACATCAGAACTGCTCTCCCAGGGCCAGGACCGGTCACTGACACTGGCGGAGCGACTGCGTCTGGGACTGCACCTGATGCTGTGCAACAGCTGTCGCAACTTCACGCGGCAGCTTTCCTTCATGCGCACGGCTCTGCGCCGTTACCGCGACGGCAACTGAAGGCACCTCCGGGAACTTCGCCGGCCCGTCCCGGTCCCTTTTTTGTGCCACACGCCGCTCAGCGCTTTTCGCGCCGGCGTTCTTTTTTCCATCCACCATGTTCTGCAGCACGCGCACCGCCGCGTTTTTTTGCAGGCTTGGTTATAATCGGGCTTTTCCGCACATGAAATACTTTTTCTCCTTCGCTTTTCTTGCCCTTGCCTCAGGCTGCCTGCTTCCACCCCCGGCATCCGCACAGATCCAGGCCCCACCCGCTCCTGCAATCGAAGCCAAGGCCTGGCTGCTGCTCGACGTCAACAGCGGACAGGTGCTGGCCAGCCAGAACGCCAATGACCGCTTCGCGCCGGCATCTCTGACCAAGCTGATGACCGCGTACCTCGCTTTCGGTGCGCTGAAACAGAAATCGCTGAAACCGGAACAGGTGGTTCCGGTATCGACCCGCGCATGGAAAGCCGAAGGCTCGCGCATGTTCATCGAGCCCAACAAGCCGGTCACCGTCGATGAGCTTCTGCGCGGCATGATCATCCAGTCCGGCAACGACGCGAGCATCGCACTGGCCGAAGCCATCGGCGGAAACGAGGAGGTGTTCGCGCAGATGATGAACCGCGAAGCCAAGCGCCTGGGGCTGGCCAATACCCACTTCACCAATGCCACCGGCCTGCCCAATCCGGAACTGCGCTCGACGGCGCAGGACCTGTCGCAGCTGGTGGTGGCGCTGATCCGTGATTTCCCCGAACACTACGCACTGTATTCGCAGAAGGAATACCGCTACAACAACATCACCCAGTCCAACCGCAACCGGCTGCTGTGGCTGGATCCCACGGTGGACGGGGTCAAAACCGGCTATACCGAGAACGCGGGTTATTGCCTGATTACTTCGGCGCGACGCGGCGAGCGGCGCCTGGTGTCGGTAATACTGGGAACGGCATCCGAGTCCGCACGCGCCACTGAAAGCCAGAAACTGCTGAACTGGGGATTCCAGTTCCATGACAGCGTCAAGCTCTATGCACGCAACCAGCCGGTGACCCAGTTGCGGGTGTGGAAGGGGGCCTCCGACATGCTGAAAGCCGGCTTCACCAGCGACCTGTATGTCTCGCTGCCCAAGGGCCAGGCCGACAAAATGAAGGCCACGGTGGAAAGCCTGCAGCCCCTGCTGGCACCCGTCAGCCCCGGTCAGCGCGTCGCCACCCTGAAGATCGAAATCGACGGCAAGCCGTATCGCGAACTACCGGTGGTGGCCCTCGAAAGCGTGCCGGTGGCCGGCATTTTCGGCCGCGCCTGGGATTCGCTGCGGCTGCTGTTCAAATAACCGCCCGGGCGCTTTTGGCCCGGGATGATTTGCGATTAACATCCGGCATACGACGACCACCGACGGCGCAAACACCATGAGCGACATCGTTTACCTGAACGGCAGATTCATGCCGATCGACGAGGCCTACATCCCCGTACTTGACCGCGGATTCATATTCGGCGATGGCGTGTATGAGGTGATTCCGGTCTATGCGCGCCGGCCCTTCCGCATGGCCGAACACCTGCGCCGCCTGCAATTCAGCCTCGACAAGGTGCGCATCACCAATCCGCATCTTCCTGCTGAATGGACGCGGCTTGCCGGTGAAATCGTCGAACGCAATTCCGGGGACGACCAGTCGGTCTACCTGCAGGTCACGCGCGGCGTGGCGAAGCGTGACCACGCATTTCCCGCGAACATCAAGCCCACGGTGTTCATGATGAGTTCGCCGCTGGTCACACCGGCGCCGGCGCTGGTCGAATCCGGCGTCGCCTGCATCACCGCGGAGGATTTCCGCTGGCTGAACTGCGACATCAAGTCGACTTCTCTGCTCGGCAACTGCATGCTGCGGCAGCTTTCGGCGGAGGCCGGCGCCACGGAAACCATTCTTTTCCGCAACGGCCGGCTGACCGAGGCCTCTTCCAGCAACGTGTTCATCGTGCGCGACGGCGTGGTGCTGGCGCCGCCCAAGGACCACCTGGTGCTGCCGGGCATCACCTACGACGTGGTCATCGAAATCGCGCGCGCCCGCGAATTCGAGATCGAAGTGCGTCCGATCGCCGAGGCCGAAGTGCGCGATGCCGATGAAATCTGGGTGACTTCGTCAACCAAGGAAGTGCTCGCCGTGACGACGCTCGACGGCAAACCCGTCGGCGACGGCAGACCCGGCCCGCTGTTCCGGCGCATGCTGGCGCTTTATCAGTCCGCGAAAAAAGACCAGGGTGCGGCGTGACCACGGCCCCGCCCGGCGGCGGCGAACCGTCCCTGATCGAATATCCCAGTGATTTCCCGCTGAAAATCCTCGGCCACACCCGCCCCGGATTTGCCCAGGCGGTGCTCGAAGTGGTGAAACGTCATGCGCCCGATTTCAATGACACCACGCTGGAGATGAAAACCAGCAAAAAGGGCAAATACCTCAGCGTGACCTGCGTCATCCGCGCCACCTCACGCGAACAGCTGGATGCGCTCTACCAGGAATTGTGCGACCTGCCGCAGGTCGTCATGGTGCTTTAAAGCCCGCGGGCTTCAGCACTGCGATCTGCCGGTCGTGCCGGCGGCCCAGCGTCAGCAGCGCAGCCACCGCACCCGTAAGCGCCATGAACATGTCCCACTGCGTATCCCAGACATCCCCCTGCGTGCCGAGGAATTCATCCGCGCCCGCACCCATTGCCAGCGCCGCCCACCACTCGATCAGCTCGTAACACGCACTGATCGCGAGCGCCACGCAGACCACCAGAAAGCCGAGGATTTTCCGCCCCTCGATGCGAAACACGCGCAGCAGCAATTCACGCGCAGCCATCGCCGGTACAAAACCCTGGGCGAAATGACCAATGCGGTCATAGGGATTGCGCGCGAAACCCAGCCATTCCTGCAGCCAGAAGCCCAGCGGCACACGGGCATAGGTATACGCGCCGCCATAAATCAGGATCAGGCCGTGAATGGCGATCAGGGTGTACAGCAGCGGAGTCAGCGGCAGGCGTTGACGAGTGGCGATCATGACCGGCGCTGCAATCAGCACGGGCAGGACCTCCATCAGCCAGGTTGCCCGGTCGTAGGGCGAAATCCCCGAAACCACCAGGGCAATCGCCCAGATCGCGCAGAGGACGGCCAGCCTGCGATCAGCCCCGGCCACCGGCGTCACTTCGGCAGCTTGCGCTTGCGCAGTTCGCGCAGCTCATCGGCGTATTCTCTGCTGAAATCCGAACCCGAGCCGGTGAGGTAATTGCGGAAATCGGCGCAGACCTGGTCAAAACCGTCGCGCGGCTGCGCGAGAATCTCGTCACGATGTCCGCTGCGGTATTCAACAATGGAGCCTTCATACTTGCCGACGTTGCGCATGTATTCCTTTTCGTCCTTTGATGCGCCGCGGATCATCATCGTCAGCCGCGCATCCAGCTCGTTGAGCAGGGACTGATTGCGTTTCTGCCAGGCCGCATGGGCCTTCTCCGCTGCTTTCGCCTGCGCCGGAAAAGCCTGGTCACAGGCCTCGCGCAAGGCCAGCAGGCGCTGGTGCGCAAAGTAGATTTTGCTCAGATTGGCGCCGTAATCGCCGGCACTCTCCGCCGCCATGGCAGGCGGTGCCGCAGCCAAAGCCGCGCACAGCAATCCCGCTCCAAGTACATCGACACGCACCGCCATCTCCCGATCGTCCTATAATGCAGCCTGATTATCCCATCATTATCACTGACTTACCTCAGTCCTTCACTGCGTTTCCAGGCCCGTCCACATTTCCGTCCACAGACCGCCCCGGTGTCCAGTCCCTCCACAGCATCCGCCCCCACTGCCGCCGAGCCGTTGATCGTGCGCCGGCACGGACTGCTGCCGTACGTGCCGGCCTGGGAACAAATGCGGGAATTCACGCTCAAGCGCGGCGACAAAACCCCGGACGAGCTGTGGTTGCTGGAGCATCCTCCTGTCTACACCGTCGGCATTGCCGGCAAAACCGAGCACTGGCCGCGCATCGACAACGGCATACCGGTGGTGCGCGTCGACCGCGGCGGACAGATCACCTATCACGGTCCGGGCCAGCTGGTCGCCTACCTGCTGCTGGACCTCCGCCGCCGCGGACTCACCATTCGTCCGCTGGTGCGCAAAATGGAACAGGCGGTCATTGATCTGCTGGCGCAGTACGGCATCGAAGCCCATGGTCGCAGCGACGCACCCGGCGTTTATGTCGGCGCGGCCAAGATCGCGGCGCTGGGACTGCGCGTGAAAAACGGCTGCTGCTATCACGGCCTCGCACTGAACGTCGACGCCGACCTGGCCCCCTTCAAGGCCATCAACCCCTGCGGTTATGCCGGACTTGAAGTGACGCGCACCCTGGATCTCGGCATCACCGACTCCAAAACCCTGCTCGGCGACCGGCTGATCGACTGCATTGCGGAAACCCTCTCATGACCACACCCGGCGAAAAGCAGAAGGGCCGCGCCAAGACGGCGCGCATCCCGATCAAGATCATCCCGGTGACGCCGCTGAAAAAGCCGGACTGGATCCGCGTACGGCTTGGAGACAGCGCGCGTTTCCAGGAAATCAAGAGCATCCTGCGCGAACAGAAACTCCATACGGTTTGCGAAGAGGCCTCCTGCCCGAACATCGGCGAATGTTTCGGCAAGGGCACGGCGACCTTCATGATCCTCGGTGACCTGTGCACCCGGCGCTGCCCGTTCTGCGATGTCGGCCACGGCCGCCCGCTGCCGCCGGACGCTGATGAACCGCGTCATCTGGCGGAAACCATCGCCGCGCTGAAACTGAAATACGTGGTGATCACCAGCGTGGACCGTGATGACCTGCGCGACGGCGGCGCGCAGCATTTCAAGGACTGCATCCGCGCCGTGCGCGATCTGTCGCCGCAGACCCGCATCGAAATCCTGGTGCCGGACTTCCGCGGCCGCCTCGACATCGCGCTCGACATCCTCTCGGCCTGCCCGCCGGATGTGATGAACCACAATCTCGAGACCGTGCCGCGGTTGTACAAACAGGCACGGCCCGGCTCGGACTACGCGCATTCACTGAAACTGCTGAAGGACTTCAAGGCGCGATTCCCGCACATACCGGCCAAGTCCGGATTGATGGTCGGACTGGGCGAAACCGACGGGGAAATTCTTGAGGTGATGCGCGACCTGCGCGCGCACGACGTTGACATGCTGACCATAGGCCAGTACCTGCAGCCTTCGGCGCACCATCTGCCGGTGCTGCGTTATGTCGAACCGGCGATTTTTGAAATGTACTCGGCGGAAGCGGCACGCATGGGTTTCAATCACGCCGCCAGCGGGCCGCTGGTGCGCTCCTCATACCACGCCGACCAGCAGGCGCATGATGCAGGTGTGGTTTAAAGTCAAAATCAGCCACAGAGGACACAGAGAGCACAGAGAAGAACAAAACCTGACAGCAGCTTCAGGAGTCGCGGTGTCGTGACGATCCGGGTTTTCCTCTGTGAACTCTGTGTCCTCTGTGGCTAGGCTTCTTAGGTTTCTTTAAGCTTTTCTTCCAACAGCGCATGTAACTTCGCGAAATCCGGTTCGCCGAGGATGCGCATCACCATGCCGCCCTGCCTGTCGATGATGAAGGTGGTCGGCGTCAGTTTCACCTCGCCAAAGGCTTTGGCCAGTTCGCCCATCGGGTCCAGCGCCACCTTGAACGGCAACTTGTTTTTCTCGGTGTAATTCAGCACATAGTTGGGCGGGTCATGCTTCATCGCCACCGCAATGGTTTCAAAACCCTGCGACCGGAACTTGTTGTACGTTGCGACAATATCCGGCATCTCCTTGACGCAGGTCGCACAGTCGGTGGCCCAGAAATTGACCAATACCACCTTGCCGCGCAAATCGGCCGTGGTGATTTTTTCACCCTGCAGCGAGACAAAAGTGACCTGCGGCGCCACCGGCCTGGCGTTCCAGATCGCAAACGCGGCGAATGCCAGCACGGCGGCAACCACTGCCGTTAAAATGAGATTTCTGGATTTCAACATGCGGTTATACCGTGCGAGGAGTATTCAAAATGAACATCAACATGACGCGCATTCTCGGAGTTCTGCTGGCAATTGTCATCTCCCCTCTGCTCAGCCAGCCTGCCGCCGCGGGAATTGCCGACATTTCAAACGCCGATGCCGTCAGCGGTTTGAGGCAGGCTTTGACGGATGGTTCCGCTGCAGCCGTCAAATTGCTGGGCGCGGAAAACGGCTATTTTGGCAACGCAAAGGTCAAAATCCCGCTGCCGCCCAGCCTGCAGAAGGTCGAAAGCGGCCTGCGCATGTTCGGCATGAAAAAGCAGGCGGATGACCTGGTCCTGTCGATGAACCGCGCCGCCGAGGCTGCGGCGCCGGAAGCGCAGAAGCTGCTGACGGATGCCGTGAAAAAAATGTCGGTGCAGGACGCCAAGGGCATACTGACCGGCGGCGACACGGCCGCCACCGAATATTTCCGCCGCACCACCCAGGCGCAGCTGACCCAGCGCTTCCTGCCCATCGTCAAAAAGGCCACGGACCGCGTCGGCCTGGCCCAGCAATACAACAGCCTCGCGGGCCAGGGCGCCGCCCTCGGCGTGATCAAGCAGGAAGACGCTTCGATCGAAACCTATGTCACGCGTAAGGCGCTGGACGGCCTGTACCTGATGATTGCCGAACAGGAAAAAGCTTTTCGCCAGAATCCGGTCGGCGCCACCAGCAATATCGTCAAGAAAGTATTCGGCGCGCTCGGCAAATAGGCTTGCACCGGCCGGCGGCTTTTCGCTGCCGGGTTCAGTTCACCTGCGCGCCGGCTTTTTTCACGATCGGCACCCAGCGCGCGATTTCCGACTGCAGCAGTTTGCCCAGCCCCGCCGGCGATACCGCTTCGACCTGCTGGAAACCGGCTTTCTGCATGGATGCGCGCACCGCGGGCTCGCCGAGAATGCGCAGCACTTCGCTGTTGAGCCGGGTGACGATGGGCTGCGGCGTGCCGGTGGGGGCAAAAATGCCGAACCAGGCATCGACCAGATAACCCTTGTAGCCCTGCTCGTCCAGCGTCGGAATGTCCGGCACGAATTCCGAACGTTTCAGGCCGGTGACGCCCAGCCCCTTGAGTCGCCCCGTTTCCACGGCGCCGCGCACCACCGGCACATTGAGGAAAGTCATCGTGGTCTGCGCCGCCATCACCGAGGCCGCGGCGTCGGCTGCGCCGCGGTAGGGCACATGCACGATGTCGATGCCGGTCATCGACTTCAGCAACTCGCCCGACAGATGGTGCGAAGTGCCGGCGCCGCCCGAAGCGTAGGTCAGCGTGCCCGGCCTGGCCTTGGCCTGCGCCACGAGCTCGCTGACATTTTTCGCCGGATTCGACGGATGTACGCAGAGGATGTTGACCACCGCACCGAGGTTGGCAATGGGCTGGAAGTCCTTCACCGGATCGTATTTGAGATCCTTGTACAGGCCGAGGTTGATGGCCAGCGTGCCGTTGGTGCCGATCAGCAGCGTATAGCCATCGGCATTGGCGCGCGCGCCCTGAGCCGTGCCGATCGTGCCGCCGGCGCCGGGCCGCGTGTCGACCACGATCTGCTGGCCCAGTGATCGGGTCAACTCATTGCCGATGATGCGCGCAATGATGTCTCCGGAGCTGCCCGGTCCCAGCGGCACAATCAGCCGTATGGGTTTGTCCGGATACGGCGGGTCTGCGGCAATGGCAGCAATGGCGGAGGACAGGGCAATGCACACGCTTAGTGCGGCATGCACCACGATGGCAAAAAGACGGTCGCTGTTGGCGTTGGACATGGAAAATTTCCTTGGCGTGGTAGGCAGGGCATCCGCCGCCAGCGATCATCAGCATCGGCAGAGCGACCCTGCCTTGATGGTCAGCAACATCCATGCCATGAAAACCTGCCGGTGCAGTGACGCTAAGGGACCTTGCAGACGAATTCCTCGAATTTTCCGTTCGCTGCGCGCGGCAATGCGTCGTCGAAATAGACAAAGTTCAGCTCAAACGCATAACCCAGCGCATCGCGTATCACCGCGCCAAGCCGTTCCTCTTCCGCACCGGTCAGGGTCCGGCCGCAGACAAGCCGCACTTCGACCGAGCGCAGGGAGTGCTGGATCAGCTGATATTGCTGCACAGGCGCGATTTCGCGGAAACGGTGAAAGCCGACCAATGGCCAGTGTGTGCTGCCATCGGGCAAACGCACCAT
Source organism: uncultured Bordetella sp. (assembly GCA_964606765.1). Taxonomy (GTDB): domain Bacteria; phylum Pseudomonadota; class Gammaproteobacteria; order Burkholderiales; family SG8-41. Next base: position 46,595 of record CAZSIR010000004.1, read on the forward strand.
GTTGCGCTCCCGCCCGGCAATCCGCGCCAGCGTCGGCAGGGTGCGGCCGCAGGCGCAGGGTGTGCCGACAACCGCATGGTCGTGCAGTTCATACCGGATCAGCGGCGTCGCGTAATTGTGCAGGCTGCTGACCACCAGCCGGCCGGTTGCTCCCGGAGCGCAGGGATTTCCGCCCGCATCCAGCACTTCAACCAGGACGCTTTCCGCCATCACGTGGTATTGCCCGGATACGGGGCACTGCAATGCGATATAGCCCAGCTCCTGCGAACTGTAGGTGTCTTCGATGCCCACCCCCAGCGTGTCACGGCAGGCATCACGCAATGCAGGGCTTACAGTTTCTCCAACCGTCAGCACCGCACGCAGGCCGTTCAAACGCGTCCCCTGCCGCACGAAAAAGGCGATCAGTGCCGCAAGGTTGCTGGGGTAGGTCAGCAGATAGGCCGGCTCATGCCGCCTGATCCAGGCGGCCTGCACGGCAATGTCGGCATTCAGGCTCAGCAATGCCGACGGGCCGGTCACACGCAGCGCCTCCGATGCGCCCCCCCAGCCGGTGCCGACAATGCCCTCCGGCGCATCAGCAATGCCCGGCGCCAATGCACGGATGGCTGCGAGCTTCAGTGACTGGTCGCGGCGATGCCAGTAATGGTCGCGCAAGGTATTGACCTGCCACATCAGCGCATCCAGCCCCGAGCGCGATACCTGCACCGGCTGCCCGGTCGCGCCGGAGGTCCGGGTTTCATTCACCGGGCCGAATTGCGGCGGCATCGCCGTACTGTGCAATGCCGGCCCGGCATCCTGGATGTCGCGCCGGGTGAGCAGCGGCAGAACGCGCAGCTGCGTCATGGTCGGTGCTTCACTGCTGCGCCATCCCGCAAGCCGGTCGCGGTAAAACGGCACCGTGCGGCGGGCATGTTCGATGACCAGCGCCAGCTGTTGCAGCTGGTGGTGCTGCAGTAAATCAACCGGCCAGCGTTCGGACTGTTCGAACTGCCACAGCAAGGCCATCCGTTGCGCGGCCTGCGCATCGGGCAGCGCAGGCCAGGTAATTCCGGCAACGGCGGACTTGAATGGCAACATGCTCATGTTGGCCGCATGATCAGCGTCGGACAACGCTCGCCGAGCTCATAAGACGGTACATGCATCGCCATGATCGCGAAGTCGCCGGCGCAGGCCAGCACTTCGCCGAGCGTCGGAAAGCTGTAACGCGTATCAACGTCACGGTAATTGTTGATGGTACTGACCACGGCCGGCGGCCAGCCGAGATGCGCCGCGAGTTTTTCCGGATCGGGCACCGCCTCATGCCACGCCGCCCACACATTGCCCAGCCGCACGCCCTGCTCCAGCGTGCCGTGCAGCGCCATCGCCAGCCGCCATTTGAAGACATGGAAATTGCCGATACGCCGCTGCCACAGGTCATCGATGACCCGGGCCACCGGCTCCGCAGAATCCGGGCGCACGAAATATCGCATCGCCAGCAAGGCGTCACCGGATGCAACGCGGCGCAACTCCGTGACCAGCGCCGCGTACTGCGCGCTGCCGACCAGCAGGCTGTAACAGCCGTCGCCGATCAGCAGCTGCCGGCTGGCATTGGCCAGCGGCAGTTTCAGCCAGTCGCCGCAGACCGCAATGCCCGGCGCCGCAGCGGCAGGCCACACGGCAGAAATCATCGGTCGCGAATGATCCACCGCCACCAGCCGGGTTCCAGCCGGCCAGCGCATGCCTGCAACCTCGGGGGTCACACCGCACAGCAGCGCATGGGGGGCGGTCATGGATTTCCCCGCACACCAGTCACGGATTTCGTTTTCCAGCAACGCAATGTCTTCCGCTGCCGGGCGCAGCGGCGGGCCGATCAGGCTCCATTGCCGCGCATGCTGGTTCCAGTGATCTGGCTGTGCGGTCATGGGTGTTCAGTTCCTGGTGTGCTCGCTTTAATGTGCCCGCTTCAATGCGCTTTATCCCAGTTGGGGCCCGTGCCGATTTCCACCAGCAGCGGCACCGCCAGTTGTGCGACGCCGGCCATCAGCCGCGCCAGTCCGGCCCTGATGGTGTCGAGTTCGGCATCGGGTACTTCCAGCACCAGTTCGTCATGCACCTGCATGATCAGTTTTGATGCCAACTTTTCTTTGACCAGCCAGTGTTGCACGGCAATCATCGCCAGTTTGATCAAGTCAGCCGCGGTGCCCTGCATCGGCGCATTGATCGCCGCGCGCTCCGCGCCCTGGCGCCGCGCAGCGTTGCTGCCGCGGATTTCCGGCAGCCACAGCCGGCGGCCGAACACGGTTTCGACATAACCCTGTTCGCGCGCCTGCTCGCGCGTGACGCGCATGTATTCGGCGACTCCGGGGTAACGCTGGAAATAGCGGTCCATGTACTGCTGCGCTGCTGAACGTTCGATGTCGAGTTGCCTCGCCAGACCGAAGGCCGACATGCCGTAGATCAGGCCGAAATTGATGACCTTGGCGTAACGCCGCTGCTCGCTGTCCACGGTCTGCGGCGTGAGGCCGAAAATCTCCGCAGCCGTTGCGCGATGGATGTCCTCGCCGGCGGCAAAAGCCTTCAGCAGGCTTTCGTCGCGCGAGATATGCGCCATGATGCGCAGCTCGATCTGCGAATAGTCGGCGGAAACGATCGTTGAGCCCGGCGGTGCGATGAAGGCTTCGCGGATGCGCCGGCCCTCTGCGGTGCGGATGGGAATGTTCTGCAGATTGGGATCGGTGCTCGCCAATCGTCCCGTTACTGCCGTCGCCTGGCCATAACTGGTATGCACACGGCCGGTGTTACGGTTGACCATCAGCGGCAGCTTGTCGGTATAAGTCGATTTCAGTTTCGCCAGGCCGCGGTATTCAAGGATCAGTTTCGGCAGCGGATGGTCGAGCGCCAGTTCTGCCAGTGACTCTTCATCTGTGGACGGTGCACCGCCAGGCGTTTTTTTCACCGGCTTCAGGCCCTGCTTGTCAAACAGGATTTCCTGGATCTGTTTCGGCGAACTCAGGTTGAAAGGCTGCCCCGCCTGCTCATGCGCGCGTTTTTCGATGTCGATCATCTTGGCGCCGAATTCGGCGGACAGTTCCGCCAGCAGATTGGCGTCGATCAGCACGCCGTTGCGCTCCATTGCATACAGCACCGGCATCGCCGGCATCTCGATGTCGGCATAGATGTGGCTCAGCTTCGGGTCGGCGGCAATGCGCGGATGCAGCGCCTGGTGCAGCTGCAGCGTGATGTCGGCGTCTTCGGCGGCGTAGTCGGAGGCGAGCTCGACGGCGACCTGTTCAAAACCGATGCGTTTTGCCCCTTTCCCCGTTACCTCGTCATAACTAATTGTTTTTATTGACAAAATTCTCTGCGCCATGGAATCCATGTCATGCCGCTGATGGCTTTCCAGCACATAGGATTCGAGCAAGGTGTCGTGCGCAACGCCGGCGACCTGCACGTCGTAATTGGCGAACACATGCATGTCGTACTTGATGTGCTGGCCGAGCTTCGCGCGCCGCGGATTTTCCAGCCAGGGCTTCAGCGCCGCCAGCACTGCCCCGCGTGCAAGTTGCGCCGGTGCGCCGGCATAGACATGGCCAAGGGGTATGTACGCAGCCTGCCCCGGTTCCACCGACAAAGAAATACCCACCAGTTCCGCCGTCATCGGATCAAGGCTGGTGGTTTCGGTATCCACCGCGGTCAGCGGCGCAGCCTCGATGCGCGACAACCATTTCTGCAGGGCTTCCATGGTGGTCACGGTTTCAAAATGGCGTTCGTATTGCGGCGCGGCCGGAATCACCGCAGCCGCCGGCGCATCGCTGGCGGCGGCTGCAGCCGTGGCAGGCACTTCGGCAGCCGCGCCATCCAGCTCGCGCCGCCAGGTCCTGAATTCAAACCGCTCGAACAGTTCGACGAGTTTGGCCTTGTCCTGCGCCTTCAGCGCGAGATCCTGCAACTGCACCGGCAGTTCGACATCACATTTGATGGTCAGCAGGGCCTGCGCCTGCGGCAGCCAGTCCAGCGTATCGCGCAGGTTCTGCCCGACTGCGCCGCCGATGTCGGCTGCGTTTTTGACGATGTTGTCCAGCGAGCCGTACTGGGTCAGCCATTTCACCGCGGTTTTCGGCCCGACCTTGGGCACGCCCGGCACGTTGTCCACGCTGTCCCCGATCAGCGTCAGGTAATCGATGATGCGCTCCGGCGGCACGCCGAATTTTTTTTCGACGCCGGGGATGTCGAGAGTTTCATTGGACATGGTGTTGACCAGCGTGACCTGCGGCGACACCAGCTGCGTGATGTCCTTGTCACCGGTGGAAATCACCACGCGCATGCCGGCCTGCTCGGCCTGCCGCGCCAGCGTGCCGATGACATCGTCGGCCTCGACGCCGGAAACCTCGATCAGCGGCCAGCCCATTGCGACGATCGCTTCCTTCAGCGGGCCGATCTGCGAAGCCAGTTCGTCGGGCATGGCCGGCCGGTTGGCCTTGTATTCGGCGTACAGGTCGTCGCGGAAGGTCTTGCCCTTGGCGTCAAAAACGCAGGCGCTCAGTTCCGCCGGCACATCCTTGTGCAGGCGGCGCAGCATGTTGAGCACGCCATAAATGGCATTGGTCGGCTCGCCGCGGCTGTTGCTGAGGTCGCGTATCGCATGAAATGCCCGGTAAAGATAGGACGAGCCATCGACTAGTAGCAGGGTTTTCATGCGGAGAATCCGGTTTGACTGCGCAGCAGGCTGAAGCCGCCGCCGCGTACGGCAGGAATTATCGCAGACTTATGATGAAAACCGCGCCACGCCCCTGCCGCAGCGCCTTTCAAAACGACGGCGAAAGCCGGATAATGGATGCCACTGGAGCCTCTTCATGCGACAACCCACCCTGATAGCATTTGTCCTGGCCGCTGCGGCGATCACGCTGCCCGTCCTGACCCAACCGGCAGGCGCGCAAAGCAGGCCTGCCGGCAAATCCGCGGCGCAGCCCATCCCCGAACCGCCGCCGCCTCCGCCCGGCTTTGAGCTGGACCCGGCGCAGGAGCCGCAGGTCACCATCCGCAAGCAGGGCAATGACACCGTCGAGGAATACCGCATCGCCGGCAAGCTCTACATGATGAAAGTCTCGCCGGCCGGCGGCGGTCCCTCGTATTACCTCATCGATGAGCGCGGCGACGGCCAGTTTGCGCGCCAGGACATCCCCGGCACCAGCATCCGGCCACCGATGTGGGTGATCCATTCCTGGTAGTTCCCGCCGGGTCGCCGGGCGACCTGGCCTGCTGCAACACCGTTTCACATGACCCGGTTTCACGGCACTGTTACCCGGCCTCTTTTTTTCACCAAACCGCTTTGCCGCAATGTCTGTCTTCACCACGGTAAGCCCTGACGAACTGCGCCACTGGCTGCGGGATTACGCCGTCGGCGAACTGCACGAGTTGCGCGGCATCAGCGCCGGCATCGAAAACACCAATTATTTCGTCACCACCAGCGCCGGCCGTTATGTGCTGACGCTGTTCGAAAAGCTGACGGCGCAGGAACTGCCCTTTTACCTGAACCTGATGGCGCATCTTGCCGAGCATGGCGTGCCCAGCGCGCACCCGGTCGCCAATCGCAGCGGCCACTACCTCGGCCGGCTCAATGGCAAACCCGCCGCACTGGTGGCGCGCCTCGAAGGCGCCGACGTCACGGCGCCGACCACTGCTCAGTGCGCGGCGGTCGGCGCCATCCTCGCGCAACTGCATCTTGCCGGCCAGTCCTATCCGGCAAAAATGGACAATCCGCGCGGCCCCAGATGGTGGAGCGGCGTGCTGCCCGCCATCCTGCCCTTCCTGGACGAAAACGAAGCCGCGCTGCTGCAGGACGAAATCCGTTTCCAGTCGCAGTACCGTTTTTCCGATCTGCCGCGCGGCGCGATCCACGCCGACCTCTTTCGCGACAACGTGCTGTTTGACGGCGACCGCGTCGCCGGCGTCATCGATTTTTATTTTGCCTGCACCGATGTGCTGCTCTACGACATTGCCATCGCCATCAACGACTGGTGCATCGCGGCGGATGGCGGCATCGATGCCGGGCGCGCCGGTGCGTTCCTCGGCGGTTATGCGGCCATCCGCCCCTATACGGCGGTCGAACGCGGCGCCTGGCCGGTGATGCTGCGTGCCGGCGCCCTGCGTTTCTGGGTGTCGCGGCTCCACGATTTCCATCTGCCGCGCCCCGGCGAACTGACCCATGCCAAGGACCCCGGGCATTTCCGCCGCATCCTTGAACTGCGCATCCGCGACGAGGATGCGCTGCCGGCGCTGCCCGGCTGAAGACCGCGCTTATAATCCGCGAAAGGAGGGGATACAACATGCAGATCCGCAGCGTAGCCGCCGGTCGCGGCTGGGAATGGGTGGTCGAGGGATTCCGCATTTTCCGCAAACAGCCCTTGACCTGGATCACGCTGGTGGTGGTCATGGCGATGATCTGGATCGCTGCGATGATGGTCCCGGTGATCGGGCCGCTGGCGATCAACCTGGTGTCCCCCGTGTTCTTTGCCGGCCTGATGCTGGCCTGCCGCAGCACCGATCAGGATGAAGAACCCGAATTCAGCCAGTTGTTCGCCGCCTTCAAAACCCATGCCAGCCCGCTGGTCACCATCGGCGGCGTCTATCTGGCCGGCAACATCATCGCCGTCGGCATCGTCTTCGGCGTCGCCGGCGGCACTGCGCTGCCGGCGCTGATGGGCAAGACCGCGGATCTCGAAGCCATGCGCGTCGCGCTGCGCGGGCTGCTGCTGGGCATGGCGGTCGGCATGGCCGTGTTCATCCCGGTGCTGATGGCGGTCTGGTTTGCCCCGCTGCTGATCGTGTTCCACAACACGCCGCCGGTCGAGGCGCTGAAAATGTCGTACACCGCCTGCTGGCGCAATTCCCTGCCGCTGCTGATCTACGGCGTCGCGACGCTGGTGCTGTTGTTCCTTGCATCGATACCGCTGATGCTCGGGCTGATTGTGCTGCTGCCGGTACTGGTGTGCTCGATCTATGCGAGCTACAGGGACATGTTCATTGCAGATGTCGTTCCGCCGTCAATGCAGGATCCGGTTCCGCCCTCTTTGAATCCTTGAGTGAGTCCCTGAGCCGGCGCGCCCGGCAAGGGACTTTCAAGCCGCGGTCAGCTTCGCGTACTCCAGCATCAGCCACTTGAGCCCGGCATCGCGGAAATTCACCTGCACCCGCGCATCCGCGCCGCCGCCCTCGGCATTGACGATCACGCCGGCGCCGAACCTGGCGTGCGTCACCGCCTGGCCGATGCGCCATGGCGAATCCCGCGAGGGCATCGCCGGTGCCGTCGATGCGCCGCGCGTGCCGGCACGCGCCGGACCGTACGACGGCGATGTCTGCCGCGCATAAGCCGGGCCGGCACCTGCTGACTGCCGCACATGGTTCACCCGCTGCAGCAGCGCCTCCGGCAATTCCCGGAAAAAGCGCGACGGCACGTTGTAACGCGTCTGGCCATGCAGCATGCGGCTTTGCGCCAGCAGCAGATACAGGCGGCGCCGCGCCCGCGTCAGCGCGACATACATCAGCCGGCGTTCTTCCTCGACCCCGTCGGCTTCGGTCATGCTGTTCTCGTGCGGGAACAGGCCTTCCTCCAGCCCGGTGACAAAAACCGCATGGAATTCCAGACCTTTCGCCGAGTGCACAGTCATCAGCTGCAGCGCGTCGGCGCCGGCTGCAGCCTGGTGCTCTCCGGCTTCGAGCGCGGCGTGGGCAAGGAAAGCTGTCAATTCATCCATCTCTTCATCGGGCGCGCCCTCCACCGGCACTTGCGTGGCACGCTCGTCGACAAACACTGCCGCGGCATTGATCAGTTCATCCAGGTTCTCGATGCGGTCCGCGCCTTCCTTCTCGTTGCGGTAGTGCGCTTTCAGCCCGCTGTGCTCAACGACTTGGGCAATCACTTCCGGCAACTGCAGACCGGCGGTGGCCGCACGCATCGCCTCAATGAGTTTCACAAAGGCGGCAATGCTCGTTGCAGCCTTGCCTGACAGCGTATTGGCGCAGGCCGCCGCCCACAGGCTTATGCCAGACTCCCTGGCCATGCCCTGCAATTGTTCCAGGCTGCGGTTGCCGATGCCGCGCGTCGGAAAATTGATGATGCGCAGCAGAGCGCCGTCGTCCTCCTGGTTGGCCACCAGCCGCAGGTACGCCAGCGCATGCTTGATTTCCTGACGTTCGAAAAAGCGCAGCCCGCCGTAAACCCGGTACGGCATGCCGGCCGTGAACAGGGCGTGTTCGATGACCCGTGACTGCGCATTGGAACGGTAGAGCACGGCGATGTCCGCGAGTTGCGCACCTTCACCGCGCAGGCTGCGCACTTCATCGACCACGTACGCCGCCTCCTCGTAATCGGTGGCGGCCTCGAACACGCGCAGCGGTTCACCCTTGGCATCCGCCGTCCACAGGCTCTTGCCGAGGCGCTTGCGGTTGTGGCCGATCAGCGCATTGGCTGCGTCGAGGATGTTGCCGTGCGAGCGGTAGTTCTGTTCGAGCTTGATGACTTTCTCGACATGGAAATCACGCTGCAGGTCCTGCATGTTCGCCGTCGATGCGCCGCGCCAGCCGTAGATCGACTGGTCATCGTCACCGACCGCGAATATCGCGTTGTGCTGCCCGGCCAGCAGTTGCAGCCAACGGTACTGCAGGCGGTTGGTGTCCTGGAATTCATCGACGAGGATGTGGCGGAATCGGCCGGCATAGTGCTCACGCAGGTGATCGTTGCGCGCCAGCAGTTCGTAGGAACGCAGCAGCAGTTCGGCAAAATCGACCACGCCTTCACGCTGGCACTGGCGGTCGTACTCGGCATAGAACTCCACCATGCGCCGGGAAAAATCATCATAAGGCTCGACTTTGTCGGCGCGCTTGCCCTCCTCCTTCTGCGCGGCGATGAACCACTGCGCCTGGCGCGGCGGGTAACGCTCCTCGTCGATGTTCAGCGCCTTCATCAGCCGCTTCACCAGCGCCAGCTGGTCCTGCGTGTCGAGGATCTGGAACAGCTGGGGCAGGCCCGCTTCACGGTAATGCGCACGCAGCATGCGGTTGCACAGGCCGTGGAAGGTGCCGACCCACATGCCACGGGTGTTGATCGGCAGCATCGCCGACAGCCGCGTCATCATTTCCTTCGCCGCCTTGTTGGTGAAGGTCACCGCGAGCAGGCTCAGCGGGCTGATCTGGCCGGTCTGTATCAGCCAAGCCATGCGCGTCGTCAGTACGCGGGTCTTGCCGCTGCCGGCGCCGGCGAGGATCAGCGCCGACTGGTGGGGCAGCGTGACGGCTTCGAGTTGCTCGTCGTTGAGGCCGGAGAGGAATGCGGGTGTCGAAGCCGTGGCGGGAATCATTGCACGATGCAGTCAGAAACGAACTGCATTATACGGGGGTCGCTCCCCGCCATCAGCTTTCGGGCGAATAACCGGCCTTGCGCAGCATGCCTGCCAGTTGCGCGGCATCTCCCGCGCTGCCGAGTCCGCCGATATCCACCGCATAGCGCAAACCTTCGTTCGCGCCATACGCACGCACCCGTGCCGGATATCCTTCGCCGCGCAGCCGGTCCGCCTGCAGGCCGGCGTCGCTTTTGTCCGCTGCCGTCAGCGTGACGCGATGTTTGCCGCCGCGGCGGCTGGCGCCACTCGCGGGTGCGATCTCGGTTTCAGTGGCCCATTCCTGCAGTTGCGCCGCCGGCACCGGCGCCACCGGCTGGCGCGAGCCGTCACGACCGGCAATAAAAAACGACAGCGGATCCTGCATCGTGAACGCCTGCTCCCGGTGCTGGACATAGACGCGGCCTTCGATCAGGCACACCACATCGCGCTCGGCCGAGGATTTGCCCCAGACATCCGTGCCGCGGATGCCGGCGGTGACCGTCGCCACACGGATGTTCAAGTCGCGGCTGGCTCGCGGCGAACCGAAAAGCCGGGTGGTAAAGCGGAACGCGCCCTGCACCACGTCCAGTGCGCCGCTGACGACGCGACCGGCAGCGCTGCTGCGGTCTGCGAGGCGGTCGACGCCAAGATTGGCATTTTCTCCGAGCTTGATCGCGCTGCCCTCGGACATGCGCAGCAGGGCGCGCGCACCATTTCCGGTGAGCACCTTGTCGCCATCCCTGAGGATCGTCCCCGGCACCAGCGGTTCACGGGCACCGCCTGCATGCTCGACCCAGGCCGGACTGACCACGGCTTCGACAGTCAGCGTGCGGGCGCCGGCACTGCCCGTGGCAAGCGCGGTTAAAAACATCAGCATCAACAGCAGGCTGCGCAGCATCATTCTGATCTCCCGGCGAGCGGCCCCTTGAGAGGCCGGATTCGATGCGGAAACGTTTATAATCGCGGCTTTCCGCCACCGCGATTTTCTCATCGAAATCAGCATCATGCAGCAAAAATACAATCCGCAGGTCATTGAGCGCGACGCACAGAAATTCTGGGATGAGGCGCAGACCTTCCGCGCCGTCGAAACGGGCGACAAACCCAAGTATTACTGCCTGTCGATGTTTCCCTATCCCTCGGGCAAGCTGCACATGGGGCATGTGCGCAACTACACTATCGGTGACGTGCTGACGCGTTACCACCGCATGAAAGGCTGCAACGTGCTGCAGCCGATGGGCTGGGATGCCTTTGGCCTGCCGGCGGAAAACGCGGCCATGGCCAACGGCGTGCCGCCGGCGAAATGGACTTACGACAACATCGCCTACATGCGGCAGCAGCTGAAGTCGCTGGGTTTCGCCATCGACTGGAGTCGCGAACTCGCCACCTGCCAGCCGGACTATTACCGCTGGAACCAGTGGCTGTTCCTGCGCCTGCTGGAAAAAGGCATTGCCTACAAAAAAACCCAGACCGTGAACTGGGATCCGGTGGACCAGACCGTGCTCGCCAACGAACAGGTCATCGACGGCAAGGGCTGGCGCACCGGCGCCACCGTCGAGAAACGCGAAATCCCCGGCTACTACCTCGCGATCACAAAGTACGCCGACGAACTGCTGTCTGCGCTTGACACGCTGCCGGGCTGGCCGGAGCGGGTGAAGGCAATGCAGGCCAACTGGATCGGCAAAAGCTACGGCGTACGTTTTGCCTTCCCGTACACGCTCGACGGCAAAGCGGAAAAACTCTGGGTGTTCACCACCCGCGCCGACACCATCATGGGCGTCACCTTTGTCGCTGTCGCCGCCGAACACCCGCTGGCGACACAGGCGGCAAAAAACAATCCCAAACTCGCCGGCTTCATCGCCGAATGCAAGCGCGGCTCGGTGATGGAAGCCGACATGGCGACCATGGACAAAAAAGGCCTGCCGACCGGGGTTTTCGTTGAACATCCGCTCACCGGTGAAAAAATCGAGGTCTGGGTCGGCAACTATGTGCTGATGGGTTATGGCGAAGGTGCGGTAATGGCGGTGCCGGCACATGACGAACGTGATTTCCATTTCGCCAGGCAATACAAGCTGCCGATCAAACCGGTGATCGATGTCGGCGGCCAGACCTTCTCCACCGAAAAATGGCAAGAGTGGTATGCCGACAAGGAGCACGGCGCCTGCACGAACTCCGGCAAATACGACGGCTTGAACTACTCCGCCGCTGTCGATGCAATCGCCGCCGACCTCGCCGCCAAAGATCTTGGCGAAAAGCAGGTGCTGTACCGCCTGCGCGACTGGGGCGTCTCGCGCCAGCGCTACTGGGGCTGCCCGATCCCGATCATCCACTGCCCGGGCTGCGGCGACGTACCGGTGCCCGACAAGGACCTTCCGGTGGTGCTGCCCGAAGACTGCGTGCCCGACGGCAGCGGCAACCCGCTGCTGAAACGTGCCGACTTCGTCAACTGCAATTGCCCCAAATGCGGCAAAGCGGCGAAGCGTGAAACCGACACCATGGACACCTTCGTCGATTCGTCCTGGTACTACCTGCGTTACG
>CAZSIR010000005.1:0-18161 GCA_964606765.1 uncultured Bordetella sp.
CGGCATCCGGCGCTTCGTCGTAGACCTGGATGCCCATGTCGTTGATCATGCCGATGATGTTCTCGATGGCTTCAGCATCGAGCATGTCATCCGGCAGGTGGTCGTTGATTTCGGCGTAGGTCAGGTAGCCACGCTCCTTGCCGAGCACCACCAGGTTTTTCAGCCGCAGCCGGCGCGCCTCGGCATCAGCGGGCGACAGTTCACGCCGCTCGAATTCCTTGACCAGCGCGCGCTCGCGCGCGGTCAAGCCGCGCGTGGGCCGCTGCTTGCCGCCGGCCTTCGCCGCCGGTGCAGCAGGCTGTACCGCCGCCTTGTCCAGTTTCTGCGCGGCCGCCTTGACCTTGGCCAGCGCCTGCTTTGCCACCGCCTTGAAGTTGGCGAGCCGCTGCTGCTCCTTGCGCAATACCGCTTTTGATTTTGCCGCCGCCTTCGGCGTCGCCTTGCCTTTGGCCTTGCCCGCAGCCTTGGCTGCCGGGCGCGGTTTGTTTGCGCGCTGCGGCGCCTTCGCCTTGACTACCTTGGTTTTGGTCGCAGCGCGCGATTTCGCCTTGGCTGCAACTTTTGCGGACCCGGCCTTGGCGCGCACGGCGCCCTTCGCTTTGGCGTTTTTCGCTTTCGCGTTTTTTGCCTTGCTTGCCTTGGGTTTGGATGTTTTGGATTGCTTGGCCATGGATTAGGCTCCGCCGGGCGATGAATCGGTGAAAAAGCCGAAAATTATACCGCAAACCCCCAGCGCTTTCACTTGCTGGCTGGTACGTTAAGTGCTTGATGCAACAGACGATATTGGGCCTGATCGTCAGAATTCCAGCCTTGGCGTTTGGATTTTTCCAGCAACGAATTGATTCTGGCCTTACGAATCAAGACCATAGCCTGCTCCCAGGCGCCGCGAAACTCGGCTTCCATCCCATCCGCTGGCAGGCCTTTTTCCTGCCAGCGCAAAGCGCCAACCTCAGCCTGGCAAATGGCGGTTTCGTGGGGCGAACCGCGAAATACCTCGCCCAGGTTGACCATGACATTCCCGCTGCCCGCCGCCTCCAGCACCGCATCCAGCGCCTGCAGGTCTGCCTGATCCACGCCGGCAACGCCAGCCGCCTCCGCCAGGTCGCTGCGCTGGATCAGCGCAGAAAATCGCGGCTCCACCACCAGCAATTCAAGCACCGTGCGCAGAATCGACGGTGCCGCCGGCGCTGCCCGCTGAGTCGGCGCCGGTCTGGCCTGCGCCCTGATTTCAAAATTTGCATCAAGCTCCTGCTGTGACACCCCAGCCAGCTGAGCCAGTTCCTTGCGGATCAGCAAGGACAGCATCGGCGCGGCAATCTGTTTTACCAGCGGTTTTGCCTGCTGCATCAGCTTGGCCCGTCCTTCCGAGCTGTGAATGTCGACATTTGAACGCAACTCATCAATCAGGAATCGCGACAGCGGCTCCGCTTTGGCCAACATCGCCTCAAAAGCCGCTTTGCCGTTCGCTCGCACGTAAGTATCGGGGTCTTCGCCATCAGGCAGAAACAGGAAACGCAGTTGCTTGCCGTCAAGCAGCTGGGTGAGACTGTTCTCCAGCGCCCGCCATGCGGCGCGGCGGCCGGCGGCATCGCCGTCAAAACAGAACACGATTTCGTCTGACTGGCGCAGCAGCTTCTGCACGTGATTCGGCGTCGTCGCCGTGCCCAGTGTCGCCACCGCATATTCAACCCCGGCCTGCGCCAGCGCCACCACGTCCATGTAACCCTCAACCACGATCACGCAGCCGGCATCGCGGATCGCACGCCGGGCGTGGAACAGCCCGTAGAGTTCGCGGCCTTTTTCAAACACCGGTGTTTCCGGCGAGTTCAGGTATTTCGGTTCACCATCCCCGAGCACGCGGCCGCCAAAACCGATGATGTTGCCCTTGACGTCAACAATCGGAAACATGATGCGGTCACGAAAAACGTCATAGCGCCGGCCCTCCTCGTTCTGCTTCACCAGACCGGCGACATGCAACGCCTTGTCCGAGTAATCAGCAAACACCTGCCCGAGGTTTTGCCAGCCATCCGGCGCATAACCGATGCCGAATCGTTTGGCGATCTCCCCCGACAGACCGCGCCGCTTCAGGTACTCAATCGCCTGCGGCGCATCCTTCAGCTGGTTGCGGTAGAACTGCGCCGCCTGCAGCAGCACGCCAAGCAGATCCGGCCCTTCTTCGGCACGGCGCTGGGTATATTCCGAGCGCGCTTCTTCCGGCACCTGCATGCCGACGCTTTGCGCGAGATCCTTCACCGCATCGACAAACCCCATCCCGCTGTACTCCATCATGAAGCCGATGGCGGTGCCGTGCGCACCGCAGCCAAAGCAGTGATAGAACTGCTTGGTCGGGCTCACGGTGAAGGAAGGGGATTTTTCGGTGTGAAAGGGACAGCAGGCTGAATAGTTGGCGCCGCTGCGCTTCAGTTTCACGTGGCGATCAACCACCTCGACGATGTCGACCCGGCCGAGCAAATCCTGGATGAACGACTGCGGAATCATGCGCGCGGCAAATGCTCCACTCGGAATCAGCGATCCAGCGGGGGGATCGCATTGACTAGGGAATTATAGGTCAGGGCGCAAGGCCGGCAGTGGCGGTGTGGGCATTGCCGTCGCCAAAAAACATCATTAAAAACAGATAGTTGCTATTTTGTCAGTTGCGCCTTCACTACTGCGGAAACTTTCGACATGTCGGCGCGGCCCGCCAGCTTCGGTTTCAGCACGGCCATCACCTTGCCCATGTCAGACGCTGCGGCCGCACCGGTTTCCGCCACCGCAGCAGCCACCGCCGCCGCGATTTCCGCATCCCCCATTGCCTGCGGCATGTACGCCTGCAGCAGCTGCAACTCCTGCTTTTCCTTGTCAGCCAGGTCCTGGCGTCCGCCCTGTTCGAACTGGCTGATCGAGTCTCGCCGCTGTTTGAGCATTTTTTCGATGATGGCCAGCACGTCGGCATCGGTCAGCACCTTGCGCTCGTCGACTTCGCGCTGTTTCAGGGCCGACAGCAGCAGCCGGATGGTGTCGCGGCGCGCAACATCGCCGCTGCGCATCGCAGCCTTCAGGTCTTCATTGATCTGTTCACGCAATGCCATGGATATGCTCCCGGAGTATCAGGTTCCAGAAATGACAAAAGGGTGCGGGGCGTAAACCCCTGCACCCTTTGACGGCCTGGGCGGCGCGCCGAACCGGTTTTTTTTAGTACAACTTCGGCGGCAGCAGCTGCGAGCGCAGGCGTTTGTGCGTACGCTTCACCGCAGCGGCCAGCTTGCGCTTGCGCTCGGCGGTCGGCTTTTCGTAGAACTCGCGGGCGCGCAGTTCCGTCAGCAGGCCGGTCTTTTCCACGGTGCGCTTGAAACGGCGCAGGGCCACTTCAAACGGCTCATTCTCTTTTACGCGTACTGTTGTCATGCAATCCCTCGTATCGAACCCGAAGATCCCGCTTTCTCGCCGGAATCGGGCGGGGGCGAAATCGGAAAAACGCGTATTATAACCAGATTCCTCCCGGATTTACAGCCTCCGGAACACCCCGCCTGACCCGACTCCCGTGCTTGTACTTGGCATCGAAACCTCCTGCGATGAAACCGGCATTGCCCTGTATGACACCGGCCGGGGCCTGCTTGCCCATGCCCTGCATTCCCAGGTTGCCCTGCACGCCGATTACGGCGGGGTGGTGCCCGAACTGGCCTCCCGTGACCATATCCGCCGGGTTTTGCCGCTGACACGCGAAGTGTTGAAAGTAAGTGGTTGCACGCTGCTGGAACTGGATGCCGTGGCCTACACGGCCGGCCCCGGCCTCGCCGGCGCGCTGCTGGTCGGCGCCGGGGTCGGCAGCAGCCTCGCCCATGCCCTGGATATCCCGGCCATTGGCATCCACCATCTCGAAGGCCACCTTCTCTCCCCGCTGCTGGCGGATCCGGCGCCGCAATTTCCGTTTGTGGCCCTGCTGGTCTCTGGCGGTCATACCCAACTGATGCGGGTGGGCGGGGTCGGCGACTACACCCTCCTCGGCGAAACCCTGGATGACGCCGCGGGGGAAGCCTTCGACAAATCGGCAAAATTGCTGGGACTCGGTTATCCCGGCGGCCCGGCCATTGCCGCGCTCGCTGAATCCGGCAGCGCCGGTAAATTTGCGCTGCCTCGGCCGATGCTGCACAGCGATAATCTTGATTTCAGTTTCAGCGGGCTGAAAACCGCGGTGCTGACCGCAGCGCGCAATCTGCCGCCGGATAAACAAGCGCGCGCCGACCTTGCCGCCGAGTTGCAGGCCGCGATTGTGGATGTGCTGGTCGCAAAATCGATTGCAGCGATTGAACAGACTGGATTGACCCAACTGGTGGTGGCGGGTGGTGTTGGCGCCAACCAGCAGCTGCGCAAGCAGCTGACGGCTGCCGCACGGGCCCGCGGTTGCACCGTGTTTTACCCGCCACTCGAGTTCTGCACCGACAACGGGGCAATGATCGCCTTTGCCGGTGCGCTGCGCTTGCAGAATGGCGCTCGCGGCAACGGCCCTGGTTTTACCGTGCGTCCGCGCTGGGACCTGGCAGGCCTGGCCGCGGATTAGCCACCGGCTTTTGCGCCGAGCCTGCTTTCCCTGCCAGCAAGCAGATTCCGGATGTTCGAGCGGTGCCGCCAGATCAGCAGCGCCGCAATGATCGCCACCGCGGGGAAAAACGGGTGCGCCATGCCGAACAGCAGTACAGTGAAAAACACGGTAAAGACCGCGGAAATCAATGCGGCAAGCGAGGAGTAGCGGAAAAACACCGCGATCGTGATCCAGGTGGCCAGCGTACCGAGCCCGAGGTAGGGACTCAGCGCAAACAACACGCCCAGCGCCGTCGCCACGCCCTTGCCGCCTTTGAATCCATGAAACAGCGGATACAGGTGGCCGAGAATCACCGCCACTGAAGCGAGTGCCATCGCCATGACTGTGCCGTCAATAATCCACTGTTCAGCGGCAAACACCGCAAGCCAGCCCTTGATGCAGTCACCGAGCAGGGTCAGCACCGCCGCAGCCTTGCGCCCGCTGCGCAGCACATTGGTTGCACCAGGGTTGCCCGAACCGTATTCACGTGGATCAGGCAGACGGAACGCACGGCTGACGACCACGGCAAATGAAATCGAGCCGATCAGATACGCCGTAACCACGACAATTAGTAACGCCAAACGATTTCCCCTAAAATGGCGCGACCATTTTAGCCCAACCTGGCACGCCGTTTCTGAACCTGGCACCGCACATGGACACCATATTCATCAGTGAGCTGCGTGTCGAAACCCGCATCGGCATCTACGCCCAGGAAATGCAGGCGGCGCAGATCATTCAGCTGGATCTCGAAATCGGGCTGCGCGGCAAACATGCGGCGGACAGCAATCGCATTGAAGACACCATCGATTACGCAATGGTGGTGATGGCCATCAGGCGGCTTTTTGCGGAGCAGCATTTTTCACTGCTGGAGCACGCCGCCGAGTCCATTGCCAACATGGTGATGCAGGATTTCAAGGCGCCCTGGCTGCGCGTCAGCATTGCCAAACTGGCGCCGCTGGCCGGCGTAAAAAAACTCGGCGTCAGCATTGAGCGCGGCACCAAACAAGGCGCTTGACCGCCAAGACGTCAAGACGCCAAGAACTTCAAAGTCAAAATCTCATTCCGGCGATTCAGCCCAACTGTGAACCGGATCGCCGGTAGTTACCGGGTTTGTCCGGTTCGGTTTTCCTGGCGTTCTTGGCGACTTGGCGGTTCATTGGTCTCAGTGGCAGGCGAAATTCAGCCGCGCGGATGGTGCTTCGCATGCAACTGCTTCATTCGTTCCTGCGCGACATGGGTGTAAATCTGCGTTGTTGAAATATCCGCATGCCCGAGCAGCAGCTGCACCACGCGCAGGTCAGCGCCGTGATTCAGCAGATGCGTCGCAAAGGCATGGCGCAGGGTGTGCGGCGACAGCGGCTTGTGGAGGCCTGCCTGCAAGGCATAACGCTTGAGCAGGTACCAGAAAGCCTGGCGCGTCATCACGGCCGCGCGGGTGGTGACAAACAGCGCATCACTGCTTTTCTCCCCCAGCAGCGCCGGCCGCGCTTCTTTCAGGTAACGCTCCAGCCAGGACAGGGCCTCCTCCCCCAGCGGCACCAGCCGCTCCTTGGAGCCCTTGCCCATCACACGCACCACGCCCATGTCGCGGCTGACCTGGGCGACCTTCAGCGTCACCAGCTCGGACACGCGCAACCCGCTGGCATAAAGCACCTCCAGCATGGCCCGGTCGCGCAGGCCCAGCGGCTGCTCCAGCGCGGGCGCTGCAAGCAGGCTTTCGACATCGGTTTCGGTCAGCGTTTTCGGCAGAGCGCGCGGCAGTTTGGGGGTGTCGATGCGCAGCGTCGGATCCGCTTTGATCGTGTTCTGACGCAGTGCATGACGATAGAAACGTTTCAGCGTCGACAGCAAACGGGCTGCAGTGGAAGCGCGTGCCTTGCTGCGGAATTTGTGCGCCAGGTAATCCTGGATCAGCGCCTGGTCGGCCGCGAGCAGATCGCCGGCATCGCGCTTCCCGAGCCAGCCGGCAAACTGCTGCAGATCGCGGCGATAACTGTCGAGCGTGTTGCGCGCAAGCCCGTCCTCCAGCCACAGCGCGTCACAAAAACCGTCAATGACCGTCTTTGAGGATTCCTTCATGCCGCAGCAGCCAGCGTTTGACGCTCAGGGGAAAGGGGTCTTTTCCACCCATGAATCCGCCCAGTCCGCCGCCCGCCGCCAGCACACGATGGCAGGGCACGATCAGTGGCACCGGATTGGCGCCGCAGGCGCCGCCCACGGCACGCGGACCACTGCGCAGTCGATGCGCCATATCCCCATAAGTAATTGTTTTTATTAAACAATTTTTTCCGAGATTTTCGATTTCGCGCCAGACCCGTTGCTGGAATGGAGTACCGGCCAGACGATAGGGTACCGTGAAACCACACTCGGGGTCCGCCAGGTAACGCTCGATTTCGCGACATACACGTTCGGCAAGCCGATCGCCGGGTGCGACCGGTGCTGTGCTGCGCGGCAGATAACGCAGGCTGGTCACTGCCTTGCGGTCTGTGACGATGCCCAGCACCGCGAACGGCGTGATCAGGCGCGTCTCGTGCTGACCCGTCGCCGGACCAGGGCCGCTCATGCCGGAGCAGCCGCCTTTTCCGGTCGCAGCTTCTGCATCACGATCACCAGAACCACCAGCGATGCGCCGATTACGTCCGACGTCGTGGTCGGATAGACCAGCGCCAGCCCCGCAAT
Source organism: uncultured Bordetella sp. (assembly GCA_964606765.1). Classification (GTDB taxonomy): domain Bacteria; phylum Pseudomonadota; class Gammaproteobacteria; order Burkholderiales; family SG8-41. The sequence continues at coordinate 7,259 of CAZSIR010000005.1, forward strand.
GATCAGCATCCAGCGCTCGATGGCAATGGTCTTGCGCAGCAGCCAGCCCTGCAGGCCGCCGGCCAGCGCAATGATGCCGACGATCGCCGTTACGGAAATCACTGCGATTGCCCCCCAGTCGGCCTGGGCCAGGTTCTTGAACGAACCGCCGAGCAGCAAACCGGTTCCGGACGGATCCAGCACGAACATGAACGGCACCAGGAATGCCGGTGCGCAGTACTTCCAGCTCTGCAGCGTGGTGCGATAGGGACCGCCGCCGGTAATTGCCGCGGCTGCAAACGGTGACAGCGCGGTCGGCGGCGACACTTCGGACAGCACCGCGTAATAAAAGATGAACATGTGCGCGGCAAAATCCGGTACGCCAAGCTTGATCAGCGCCGGTGCCGCGATCACCGCACAGATGATGTACGACGCGGTGACCGGAACGGCAAGGCCGACAATCCAGACGATCAGGCAGGTATAAAACGCCGTCAGCAGCAGTTTCATGTCATGCAGCAGTTCCGGCGTGTTCGCCGCGCCGAGCATGGTCCACAGGGCTGTCAGTGACTGCGCCCCGGAATTGGCGTAGTCGAGGACGATCGAGCTGAATTTCAACCCCAGACCCGTCAGCGTCACCACGCCGACGATGATGCCGGCCGAGGCGCAGGTCATCGCCACATTGAGCACGCCCACCGAACCGTTTTCCAGCGCCCTGATGAAGCCGGACTCCCAGAACCCCTTCAACCAGGGCATGCGCCCGCGGAACCAGTCATAGGAAATGATCGCGCAGTCACGCTGGAAAAAGGACAGCACCGCGGTCGTTACCGTCGCCCAGAACACCGACAGCACCGGCGAATAGCCCAGCATCATGAACACCACGATGGCGACCAGCGACACGAAATGGAACCAGTATTTTTTTGCCAGCGCGGCGGCGCGATGGTGTTTTTCCAGCGCGACGGTTTTCATGCCGAATTTGCGCGCGTCGATTTCGACCATCACGAAAATGCCGAGATAGAACAGCAGGGTCGGGATCGTCGCCATCAGGATGACGTCGAGATAGGAGATGCGCAGGAACTCGGCGATCAGGAACGCCGCGGCGCCCAGCACCGGCGGCGAAATGATCGCACCCAGCCCGCCCGCAGCGAGCAGGCCGCCGGCCGCCTCCTTGCCGTAGCCCGACTTGGCCAGCAGCGGATAGGCGACGGACCCCAGTGTCACCGTCGTCGCCACACCCGAACCGGAAGGTCCGCCCAGCAGGAACGATCCCATGACCACCGCGCGTCCGGCGCTCGACGGCTTGCCGCCCATCGCGGCAAAGGAGAAATCAATGAAAAACTTGCCCGCGCCGGAATACTGCAGGAAGGCGCCGAATATCGTGAACAGGATGATCAGCGTTGAGGACACATCCACCGCAACGCCGAAAATGCCCTCCAGGGTCATGTACAGCGAACCGGTCAGCCGCGACAGATCGTAGCTCCTGTGGGTCCAGGGCGCCGGCAGATTCTGGCCGAACAGCGCATAAGCGAGGAACAGGATGACGATGAAAGGCAGGATCCAGGTCGAGCTCCGGCGGTTGGCTTCGAGTATCAGCAGGATCAGCGCAACGCCGACCACCTGATCCAGCGTGGTCGGCACCGTCGCGCGATCACCCAGCAGATCCCCCCAGTAGAGGATGTAGCAGGCAATGGCGATGGTAACCAGCGCACAGATGACATCCCACCACATCAAACGGTGGCGGAAACGTTTGGCCGCCGGAAACATCAGGAACACCAGCGTCAGCGCGAAGGCCACGTGTATCGGACGCAACATGAACGCGGGAACGATCTCCACCGCGGCATACAGGTGAAACAGCGACATGACGACCGCGGCAAGCGTAAGCAGGACCGCCAGCACGCCGGTGTAGCGGTTATGAGCTCCTTCTTCCTCCTCGATCAGTTCCTCGACGCGCCTGCGCGCCTCGTCACTGAGCGGGGCTCCATCCTGCGGCGGATTCTGGGTGGGCGTTTCGCTCATGCTCTCTCCGGGAAAACAGCGCTGTTTTTAGTTGTTAGTGCCGGCAACCCCGTGCTTCAGGGATGCATTGCCGGCGGCTGAAACAAAAAACCCCGTCCGTGACCGGACGGGGTTGGGCAGGGCTCACTGAATCAGAACTTCAGCCCTTTTTCCTTGTAATACTTGACGGCTCCCGGATGCCAGGGCACCGGGGAGGAGTCCGGTTGCTGCCGGGCCAGCTTGATGTCGCCCGCAGCCTTGTGTACGGCCACAAGATCGGCATGCTTGTCGAAAATCGTCTTGACGATGTTGTAGACCGCGGACTCGCTCATGTTCTGGTTCGCCACCAGCAGATTGGCCACTGCCGTCGCCTTGTTGTCGACGGTCATGCCGGGATAGGTTTCCTTGGGAATGACATCGGCCACATAGATGTTGCCCGCAGCCTTGTTCATCGCCGGCAGCAGGTGGGCCGAGTCCAGGAACTTGATTTTGAGTCCCGGCGTTGCCGCGACATCCGTCACAGCCGAAGTCGGCAATCCCGCGACGAAAAAGAAGGCGTCAATCTTCTTGTCCTTCAATGCGTTCGCGGATTCAGCCGCACCCAGGCGTTCCTTGCGAATGTCCTTTTCCGGGTCAATGCCGGCAGCCTGCAGCAGGCGGAAGGCAAAAACTTCTGTCGCGCTGCCGGGAGAGCCGGTGGATACCCGCTTGCCCTTCAGGTCGGCGATCGTATTGACGCCCGTGCCCTCAACCGTGACCGCGTGCATCATGTTGGTGTAGAGCAGCATCATCGAGCGAACCGGAATCTTGGTGCCCTTGAATTTGCCTTCGCCGTTGTAGGCATCGACGATGGCGTCGACCTGGGACAGGGCAATGTAGGACTTGCCGGTGCCGATCAGGCGCATGTTGTCGACTGAACCGCCGGTGACTTCGGCAGTGGCCGTCATGCCGGGGATGGTTTTCGAAAATACGTTCGCCATGCCCCCGCCCAGCGGGTAATAGACGCCACCGGTGCCACCCGTCGCGATCGACAGGTTGATGGTTTCAGCCGCAGTTGCCGGCAGTGCAAGCAGCGCACACAGGGCAAATGCAATGACCTTGAAATGCTGGAACATGATTCTCCTCCTACGGGTTATTTTTCAGACTGTGGACTACCGAGTGTAAAAACAAACGCCAGCGAGGTCAACTTGCAAAATTGCCGGCCTTTATTTGGCAAAAACCTGTGACATGTCCTGAAAGGATTTGAACTCCAGTGCATTGCCGCAGGGATCCAGGAAAAACATCGTGGCCTGCTCGCCGACCTGTCCCTTGAAACGCACATGCGGCTCGATGATGAATCGGGTGCCGGCCCTGACCAGCCTGTCGGCCAGCGCCTGCCATTCGTTCATCGCGAGAATTGCACCGAAATGGCGCACCGGCACATTGTCGCCATCCACAGCACTGGTGCTGCGATGGCCGACCTCACCCGGCGCCAGGTGCGCAACAATCTGGTGACCGTAAAAATTGAAATCGACCCATTCCGGGGATGAGCGGCCCTCGGGGCAACCCAGCAGCCCGCCATAGAAAGCACGGGCCTTGGCGAGGTCGTCAACGGGAAAAGCCAGATGAAAAGCGGGTTGTGCCATATGCGGTATCCATCAAGGTCAGCAAAACCGAAGGCAATATTCTAAGCGCAAGCATTGCCAGAGGACCACCACGGTGCAGCCGCCGCACATCCTGCTGCCGGCCGGTGTAGGATTCCGCCTCGCCGGTGACAGGCTGGAATAAGGCTTGTTGACGACAAAAGGCGCAGACCTTGCCATTTCACGGAGGAAACATGTCAGTCATTCCCGCCTTGACCGCCCGCGGCTGCAACATGCCGCAGATCGGATTCGGGACTTCGCAGCTGGGTGACTGCGGCGACCTGGTCGCCGCCGCACTGAAGCTCGGTTACCGGCACATCGATACCGCCTGGAAATACGGCTCGGAGAAAGGCGTCGGCGCCGGCATCCGGGCCTCCGGCGTACCGCGCAGCGATATTTTCCTGGTCACAAAGGTTTCCCACGAATACCTGCGCGCCGATGACTTTGCACGTTCGGTGGACGAAAGCCTGAACAACCTGCAGGTGGATTACGTCGACATGCTGCATGTGCACTGGCCGACCATCGACAACATCCCGATGGCCGAAACCATGGGCGCCCTGGCAAAAGCCAGACGTCAGGGACTGACCCGCCACATCGGTGTCGCCAACTTCAACATCGCGCTGCTGGAAGCAGCGCGGCACCATTGTCCCGAACCGCTGGCCACGCTGCAGGCGGAATACCACCCTTACCTGGATCAACGCAGGATCCTCGATTACTGCCTGCGCCACGACATGATTTTCACCGCGTACTGTCCGCTCGCCCGCGGCCGTCTGTTCAAGGACCCGGTGCTCAATGATATCGCGCAGGCCCACGGCAAAACCGTCGCGCAAGTGGTGTTGCGCTGGCTCGTGCAACAGGGCAACATTGCCCCCATCCCGCGCTCATCCAGTCCGGAGCGTATCGCGCAAAACCTCGACGTGTTCGGCTTCACGCTGGCTGCTGACGAGATGAAACGCATCCATGCGCTGGCAAAACCAGACGGCCGCATTGCCAATCCGGCAGGCCGCGCGCCGGTGTGGGATTGAAATACCGCAACACCCCAAGCAGTCAATAAACGGAGGAAACACATGAAAAAATCAGCAATCACCCTTTCAGCCTGTGCCGCGGCCATCGCCGCAACGGCGCTGACAATGGCACCGGAAGCTTTTGCGCAGGGCGCGTTTCCGTCGAAAAACCTGGTGATGATCGTTCCCTACACGCCCGGCGGTTCGGCCGACGTGATGAGCCGCGCCATTGCCCAGCGTCTAGGCGAGGCCTGGGGCCGCAACGTGGTCGTCGACAACCGCCCCGGCGCCAGCGGCATGATCGGCACCGAAATGGTCACCAAGGCCGATCCCGACGGTCATACACTGCTGGGGCACACCTCGTCGTACCCGGCCACCTCGGCCGTGCGTGCCAAGCTGCCCTTTGACCCGGCAAAAGCCATCATTCCGGTGGGCATGACCGCGCGGGCGCCGATGCTGGTCGCCGTGCATCCTTCTGTGCCGGCAAAAAACATCAAGGAACTGGTTGCGCTTGCAAAGAAAAATCCCGGCAAATTCAATTACGGTTCTTCCGGCACCGGCGGTAACAACCATTTTTCCGGCGCGCTGTTTGCCTCGGCCGCGGGGGTCAAGATGGTGCATGTGCCCTACAAGGGCATTTCGCTTGCGGTGACCGCCATTGCCTCGGGCGAAATCGAAATCCTGATCTCGAGCTCCTCCGCGCTGCTGCCGCAGATGCAGGCCAACCGGGTGCGCATCCTCGCCGTCACCAGCCCGGAAAAATCGCCGCTGTTCCCGGACCTGCCGACGGTCGCTTCGCAGGGCGTGCCCGGATACGAGTATTTCCTGTGGTGGGGGACTTTCGCGCCGGCCGGCATGTCGCCGGAACGGCTGGCCTTCATCCATGCGGCGATCAACAAGATCGTGCCCAGCGAAGGCATGAAAAAATTCCTCGATACCCAGGGCGCGGAAGCCTGGCCGCTGCCGCTGAGCCAGCTGTCCGACCTGCTGCCGAAGGAAATCGCACGTTACAAAAAAGCCGCGCAGCTTGCCGGCATAGAGCCGCAGTAAACCGCCTGATCCCGCCGGCCGCATGGCCGGCGGATGTTTTTTATCCCCGCAACTCCGTCAGCCGGCCCGCCTGGTAATCCCGCAGCGTCTGCTCGATTTCTTCACGGGTATTCATCACAAACGGCCCATACTGCACCACCGGTTCACGCAGCGGTTTGCCGGCGAGCAGAATGAAACGCGCGCCATCGCCCCCGGCCTTGACGGTCAGCGCATCACCTTCCGACAGCACCCCGGCACTGTGCCGCGGCAGTTTGCGCGCCTCTCCATCGGCAGCAACGGCAACATCGCCCTCATACAAGTACAGAAATGCGTTGTGGCCGTCGGGCAATGCCTGCTCAAAGGTTTCGTCCGGCTGCAGCATCACATCGAAATACAGCGGTTCGGTGCTGAGCCCCTGCATCGGACCCGGCGTTGTTTTACCGTCGGCGGAAAAACTTCCGGCAATCACTTTTACCAGACCCCCTTCCGGCAGCCTGACCGCCGGGATCGACGCCGCCGGGATGTCGCGGTAACCGGCGGGTTTCATTTTTTCTTTCGCCGGCAGGTTGATCCACAACTGGAAACCGCGCATGCGGCCCTGCAACTGCTGCGGCATTTCGGAATGGATGATGCCGCGCCCCGCTGTCATCCACTGCACATCGCCGCTTTTCAGGTCGCCGCGGTTGCCCATGTGGTCTTCATGCAGCATGTGGCCGTCGAGCATGTAGGTCACGGTCTCGAACCCGCGATGCGGATGATTCGGAAAGCCGGCGAGATAGTCATCGGCATTTTCCGAAGAAAATTCATCGAGCATCAGGAAGGGATCAAGCCGCGCCTGCTGCGACTGGCCAAGGCTGCGCCTCAGCTTCACGCCGGCGCCATCTGAAGTCGGCATTGCGGGAATGACTTGGGAGAGTTTGCGCTTTGCCATGAAAAACACCCCGGAAATATCGGGGAATTATCACACCCGGGGATTCCGGCCGCCACAACAAAAACGCGGGCTGCATCGCAGCCCGCGTTATGGAAAAACTTTCCTACAACCGGCCGAGGTCGTTGATGGCGTCGACCACCATCGATGTGCCCACGGCAATCAGCAGGATATCGGAGGCCACACGCACATACTTGTGCCCCGAAGGCGGCGTACCCAGCTGAACCACCAGCCGCGGCGGCACATCGTAATACACGACATCGCGCGGCAACGGCCGGCCCTTCTGCCATTTCTTTGCCTGTCCCGGCGGCATGCAGCCGTTGTTCTTCTTCGCCAGCCCCGGCGGGCAATGCCCGCCACGGAATTCCTCGGTGTAGTACTCGCGCACCACAATCTGCTGGCGCTCGCCGAAATAGCCGCCGCCGTGCGAATGCTCCACCTGATCCCGGTTTTCCTTGTGTTTTCCTTTGCCTTTGCCCGGTGATTCCGGCTTGTCGGCGTATGCGGATGTTGCCGTCATTACGCCAGCGAACAACAGGGCGGCGATGGATGCGGTTGAAACGGATGTGTTTTTGTTCATGGATCACTCCTCTTTTCTTGTTTTGCTCGTTTGTTACATCACGTCATGCCACGTCATTATCCGTTCGGCAGGCGCGCGATGTTATGACATTGGAGTAGCCTCTGGCCGGGAAGGTTCTGTCATCCATAAAAATGTAGCCATTCGGCGACAAAACCGGAAAATCCGTGAAAACAATCACGCCACCCTTGCAAAATCACCCGCCTGATGGCGTGGTTGTTCATACCGTCGCCACCGGCGTCACAGGCGAACCCGCGGCGCCGGGCATGCGCAGCGGCGGCGCGGTCAGCAGAAAACGGCTGCGCCTGTTTTTGCGCAGCCAGTCCGCAAGTTCGGTGAAATACCACAGCTCGCCGAGATGGATGCCGAGCTTGACCAGGCAGTGTTCATGCAGCGGCAGCTGGGGGCCGCGATGCGGCATGCGCGGATCGATGCCCAGCGTGCCCGAACGTTCAACGGCGAGATTATCCGCGGCAATGGCGGCCACGCCGGTGTCCGATATCCATTCCAGCAGGCGTTTGTCATGGCCGTCGAGCACGGCACACTGCGTCTTGATGGCATTGTCGAGTTTGCCGTCGGCATCGCGGATCAACTGGCCAAGCCCCGTGTGCAGGCACAGGATGTCGCCCCGTTCCACGACAATGGCATCATCCTTCATCACTTTCTCCAGCATTTCGTAGGTGATGTCGGTGCGCGCATCGCCGAAATGGTGGCGCAGGTCAACCAGCACCCCGCGGCCCTGGACACCGGTCTCAGCCATCTCCGCCACCGAAAGAGCCAGCGCACCGATGTCACCGTGCAGTCCGCGGCCGCGGGCATCCACCAGATGAAAACCGTTATAGGACACCTTCTCCGCCACACCATCGCCATCGGCGTCGAAATGCATGCCTTTATGGGCAAAGCCGTCCCAATGCGTTGAGTACTGCGAATAGAGGAAAATCGCCTCGTCGGAGCCGACGTCGGTGAAACGCGGGTTGGTCTCGCCCATGTCGAGATTGAAATAAAGCCTGCCTTCACGCATCACCGGATGGAACTCCGGCGGCTTGCGGAAATGATTGAGCACGCTGCCGCCGGGCCGGTCGAGCGGATGCGACAGGCAGAACACGAGGCCGGACTGGACTTCCTTCAGCGCGGCCAGCCGCCGCTGCGGCGTCAGCAGATTCAAGCGTCCGTGCTGATCGTCTTCCCCGAATTCGCCCCAGTTCGAGCCTTCAGGGCGGTTTTTCCAGCGCTTCGTCATACCTTGGCTCCTGCCTGTGTTATTCCACGGCGCCCGTTTTAACGTCTTTTGTTTCAACGTCCTTTTTTTCAACGCTTTTTGTTTCAGCGCCCCTTGAATACCGGCTTGCGCTTTTCCATGAACGCACGGCGTCCTTCGATGAAATCCTCGCTCGCGCCGCAATCCCTCACCAGCTGTTCGCACAGCGCGACATCGCGCACGCTGCCATCCTTCATCAGCTCGTCGACCACGCGTTTCGCCGTCAGGATCGACAGCGGTGCATTGGCCGCCATGCCGTTGGCCATCTCCCGCACGGCCCCGTCCAGCGCCGGTGCCGGAAATACCTGGTTGACGATACCCATGCGCAAAGCCTCGTCCGCCTTGTATCGGCGGGCGGTATAAATGAATTCTTTCGCTGCGGACGGACCCACCAGCTCCACCAGCCGGCCCAGTCCCTCGATGCCATAGCCGATGCCGAGCCTTGCCGCGGGTATGCCGAACTGGGCATCGTCCGAACACACGCGCAGGTCGCAGCTCAGCGCCAGCGACATGCCGCCGCCGATGCAATAGCCGCGGATCATCGCGATGGTCGGTTTCCCGACCTCGCGCAGGACACGGCGCATGCCGGAGGAGGTTTTGGTGTATTTTTCCTGCGCCTCGGCATTCGCGCGCTCATCCTCGAATTTGGAAATGTCGGCGCCGGAGACGAAGGACTTGTCACCCGCCCCGGTCAGCACAATGACCCGTACGCCGTCATCGCGCGCAAACGCCTCGAGCACCTCGCCCGCGCGCTGCCACATCTCCAGCGACACCGCGTTGCGGCGCTCGGGATTGTTGAAAATCAGGGAGCCGATCGGGCCTTCCCTGGTTGCCAGTATTTTGTCTGTTGCCATCCTTTGATCCCCCGGTGAGTTGTATCGTCACCCCTAGTTGAACATGCCGGCGGAACCCTGTTCCACCAACCGACCACAATGCGACGCGTCAGCCCCCCTTGAACACTTCCGGATTGAGGAAATTGCGCCGGTCATACAGCTCGCCGCGCAGGTAACTGATGATGTTGCTCGCGGCAACGGTACCCATGCGCACCATCGCATCCGTGGTCATCGCGGCAATATGCGGCGTCACAAGCACATTGGGCAGCCTGAACAGCGGGTTCTCCGCTGTCGCCGGCTCCACGACAAAGGTGTCGAGCCCCGCGCCCGCAAGTTTTCCGCCCTGCAAGGCTTCCAGCAGCGCCGGCTCGTCGACCACAGGGCCGCGCGCGGTATTGATCAGCAGCGCACCCGGCTTCATCCGCGCCAGTTGCGCCGCACCCACCAGCCCGCGGGTTTTTTCGGTCAGGGGACAATGCAGGCTCAGGATGTCCACGCTCTCCAGCAAACGGTTGAAATCCGGCTCGAGGCTCATGCCCTCCGGCGGCGTGATTTTCGAACGGGTGTGGATCACCACCTGCGCGCCGCAGGCCCGCACCAGCCGCGCGGTGCGCTCCCCGATCTGCCCATACCCGACTATGCCGACCGTGCGGGCGTGGAAGTCACGCACCATGTAATTCAGGGACTTCCACTCCCCCTTGCGCAGGCCGGCATCAAAGCGCGGCAGCTCCCGCGCCAGGCTCAGCATCATCGCCAGCGCATGTTCGGCCACGGCATCGGCATTCGCGCCGCCGGCCACCATGACGGCAATCCCGTGCCGGGTCGCAGCAGTCATATCCACCGAATCCACGCCGGCGCCATGCTTGGCGATGATTTTCAGGCCGGGCGCCGAGGCCAGCACTTTCTCCGTGAACGGCGGCGAAGCACGCAGCAGCACGGCCGCCACCTCCGGGCGTGCCAGCGCCGCGATCAAGACGTCTTCATCGATGCGGCCCGGCATGAATTCAATGTCGGCGCCACCCGCGCGCAGCAGGCCCTGGGCCAGTTCCGACACGGTCGGCGCAGTCACCAGCACGATGGGTTTGCTCACAACAGTTCCTTTCGTGGACTCATGATCATCATCGGGAAGGCGCAGATTACCCGATTGGCCGTCTGCGGCGCGCAAACTTGTTCACTGTCAGGCTCAAGATGCCACTAGAATGTGGGCTGTCGGCACAGCGCACACAAAATCGCGCGGCCGGCGTCCATGTCCCAAAACATCGGAGGAGAAATCATGCAACGCGGTATTTTCGCCATTTCCGGCCTGCTTGTTTGCGCGCTTGCCGGACCTGTACTCGCCCAGCAGTACCCCAGCCGCCCGATCCGGGTGATCGTGCCTTTTCCCGCCGGCGGCAACGTCGATGTGTTCTCCAGGGTGCTGTTCCGCCAGGTTGAAGCCGAGATCGGCACCAACTTCGTCATCGACAACCGCGGCGGCGCCAACGGCATCGTCGGCGCGGACACCGTCAGGAACGCCAATCCCGACGGCTACACGATCATGAACACCTCCTTCGGTTTTGCCGTGAATCCCGCCATCGTCAAAAAACTGCCCTTCGACGTGATCCGTGACTTCACCCCGGTCACCAATGTCGCGACCGGCCTCGGTTACCTGGTGGTGGTCAATCCCAAAGTGCCGGTGAAA